>CALYPF010000145.1 GCA_945271245.1 uncultured Enterobacteriaceae bacterium
TCGGCCCGGCCTTCACTTTCGTCTGCGCCGTGTCGATGGAGGCGCATTATAGGGATCCCAGTTTCTGTCGCAAGCTAAATTTGCTATAAAATTCACTGACTGCTGCATTCCCCAGCAAAACGCGGATTTATACCTACTTGTACACAGAATTATCCACAGCTCTTATTTTCTAGAAATTCCTCGCGCGCCACGCAAACGTTTTCGTTACAATCTTTGTGGCAGATGAAAGACATCCGAGTGGAGCATGGGCAGACTATTTACGGCTTCCTGCCTGAAATTTTGCCCCACGCTTCTCTTTAAACCAGATTCAGGGGATTTACTATCATGCAATTATCTCGTCCTATTCGCCGCGCTTTGATTAGCGTCTCTGATAAAACGGGCATCGTCGAATTTGCCCGTGCGCTTATCGCGCGAGACATTGAAGTGCTCTCCACCGGCGGGACCGCGCGCCTGTTAGCTGAAGCGAAGCTGCCAGTTACCGAAGTCTCTGATTACACCGGGTTTCCGGAAATGATGGACGGACGAGTAAAAACCCTGCACCCCAAAATTCACGGCGGCATATTAGGGCGTCGCAACAAAGACAGCGAAGTAATGGCCCGCCATGGTATAGCGCCTATCGATATGGTGGTCGTCAATTTATATCCCTTTGCTCAAACCGTCGCACGGGAAGATTGCACACTGGAAGACGCCATTGAGAATATTGATATCGGCGGCCCGACCATGGTGCGCTCAGCGGCTAAAAATTATCGCGATGTAGCTGTTGCCGTGAATAGCGATGACTACCTCAAAATTATTGAGGAATTAGACGCCAATGATGGCGCCCTCACACTGGCGACGCGTTTTGATCTGGCCGTTCGCGCCTTTGAGCATACCGCAGCCTATGACAGCGCTATTGCGAATTACCTGGGGCGCCTGGTGCCTCCCTATCGTGGAGATACGCATTCTCCCTCCGGATATTTTCCGCGAACGTTAAATCTCAACTTTATCAAGAAACAGGATATGCGTTACGGCGAGAATGCTCATCAACAGGCCGCTTTCTATATAGAAGAAGGTATTACGGAGGCTTCTGTCGCGACTGCCCGCCAAATGCAGGGAAAAGCGCTTTCCTATAATAATATTGCCGATACTGATGCCGCGCTGGAGTGCGTGAAAGCCTTTAGCGATCCGGCCTGCGTTATTGTCAAACACGCTAATCCGTGCGGCGTCGCGGTCAGCGACTCAATTCTTAATGCCTATGAGCGCGCCTATAAAACCGATCCTACTTCTGCTTTTGGCGGCATTATTGCCTTTAATCGTAAGCTGGATGCAGATACCGCACAGGCCATTATTTCACGCCAGTTTGTTGAAGTGATTATTGCACCGTCCGCTTCTGAAGAGGCCCTGAAAATAACATCTACTAAACCCAATGTCCGCGTATTGCTTTGCGGTGATTGGCAGGCCCACCAGCCGGGCATGGATATCAAGCGCGTGAATGGTGGTTTACTGGTACAGGATAGAGATTTGGGTATGGTAGCCGCAGGTGATCTGCGCGTTGTTACCCAGCGCCAGCCCACGGAGCAGGAGCAGCGTGATGCGCTGTTCTGCTGGAAAGTGGCAAAATTTGTGAAATCGAATGCCATTGTGTACGCCAAAGGGAATATGACGATTGGCATTGGCGCGGGGCAAATGAGCCGCGTGTATTCTGCCAGAATCGCCGGGATCAAGGCGAATGATGAAGGATTAAACGTTGCCGGCTCGGCGATGGCTTCTGATGCCTTCTTTCCATTTCGCGACGGTATCGATGCGGCGGCGGCGGCGGGCGTAACCTGTGTTATTCAGCCCGGCGGTTCAATACGCGACGATGAAGTCATCGCGGCTGCGGATGAGCACGGCATCGCCATGATTTTCACTGGTATGCGACATTTTCGTCATTAATTTATGGAGCGACTATGAAGCTACTGATTATCGGCAATGGCGGACGCGAACATGCGCTGGCATGGAAGGCGGCCCAATCATCGCAGGTGGATACCGTTTTTGTCGCACCCGGTAATGCGGGTACCGCGCTGGAACCCAATCTGAAAAATATCGATATTGCGGCAACGGATATTGCCGGGCTGCTGCGCTTCGCACTGCAGGAAAAGATTGATTTAACAATTGTCGGCCCGGAAGCGCCGCTAGTGCGGGGCGTTGTCGATCAATTTCGCGCAGCGGGCCTGGCAATTTTTGGCCCCACTCAGGCGGCCGCCCGGCTTGAAGGTTCCAAAACTTTTGCCAAGGATTTTCTGGCACGCCACGCTATTCCCACCGCGGCCTATCAGAGTTTTAAAGAGGTGAAACCGGCGCTCGATTACCTTCGTAAGACGGGTGCGCCCGTTGTAGTTAAGGCCGATGGGCTGGCTGCGGGTAAAGGCGTTGTTGTGGCAATGACGCTGGAAGAGGCGGAAGCAGCGGTCAAAGATATGCTGGCAGGCAACGCTTTGGGCGACGCCGGGCATCGTATTGTCATCGAAGAGTTTCTCGATGGCGAAGAGGCCAGCTTTATCGTAATGGTTGACGGTAAGCATATTCTGCCCATGGCTACAAGCCAGGATCATAAGCGCGTGAATGAAGGCGACCGTGGCCCTAATACTGGAGGAATGGGCGCTTATTCGCCGGCGCCCGTTGTTACAGATAGCGTCCACCAGCGCGTAATGGAACGTATTATAGAACCTACCGTGCGCGGAATGGCGGCCGAAGGCAATATCTATACCGGCTTCCTGTATGCGGGTTTGATGATAGACCAACAGGGCAACCCCAAAGTCATTGAGTTTAACTGTCGTTTCGGCGACCCAGAGACACAGCCGATTATGCTGCGCCTGCGCTCCTGCCTGGTTGAGCTTTGCCTCGCCGCCTGCGCCGGCCGCCTGGATACCGTAACTACGCATTGGGATACCCGCGCGGCGCTGGGAATTGTAATGGCGGCAGGCGGTTATCCCGACACCTATTCATCAGGTTCGACGATTTACGGGCTACCCGATCAACCCGATGAAACCGTGAAAGTTTTTCACGCTGGGACAGCGCTCTCGGAAACAGGGCAGATTCTTACCAGCGGTGGGCGAGTGTTGTGCGCTACGGCGCTAGGCAGCAGCGTCTCAGAAGCGCAGCGGCAGGCTCTGAAGCTCGCATCCCAAATTCACTGGAAAGAAAGTTTTTATCGCCGTGATATTGGCTATCGCGCCATTGCGCGCGAGCAAGCTTAAAGCACGGATATCTGGCCTGGCGCTTAAACCTTCCTATCCATATAAGTATTCCTTACATAATTGCATCGCAGGCAGCGGCCTGCGATGCTACTGCCAGCGTGCCGGGAACATTCTCATTGACCAATGCGGCCGTTAAACCGGCAGGATTTATGCCTGAGCCAGTTATTAATAGTGATTTGTAGTAATGAATGTTAGTAGGCGCTTTCTACGGTTTAAAAATCTTTTTCCTGCGGTTGCCAGACGCAGAAATTTTCATTGGCGACTAATAAAAGCTGGGAGCCTTTAGGTGCTTCAAGCCACGCAACGCTGACCGCCATAGAGGAATGCTGCTGTCTGCGATGTATATGCGCCAGCGCCGCACCATCAAGATGAGGAGCCAGGAGATGCCCTTCACAGTCCAGCACTGAGCCATCCTGCTGCCAGCGCCCCTGCATAAGCTTAACGTGCCCACTAACCAGTGCTGCACTAATATCGCGCATACGCTCTGCCCGATAGCGCGCCAGCGCTATATGTTCCGGAGAGAGTTGCTGTTTGCTGCCTTCGACGTCGCGTTGCATAAAACTCACTGCGCCGCGCTCATCAAAACGAATTTTAATATGTTCCGGCGTTTTACGGAAAAGGTGCCAGTCAATAAGCGTCAGCTTTTCATCTTGCCAGGTATATTCACCGGTGCTGGTATCTCCCTGAGTCCAGGGACTAAACGCGGTAAAAAGATGTATCGCACCGTTGGTACCATCTTTGCGCCACATGCGCACCGCACCGCCATCGGCAAGATAGCCTGTCGCTGCAAACGGGGGAGGAGAAGAATGAAAAGAACAGGCGGTGAGCATGAGTGTGCCAACAGACAGTACCCGCTTCCACCAGATGGACAAAAGGGGCGAAACCGCCCCCTTGCTAAAACTGTTCACTGACACGCGATTAATTACTTAACGGCGTCTTTCAGTGCTTTACCAGAAACAAATGCCGGAACGTTAGCTGCGGCGATTTTGATTTCTTTACCGGTCTGCGGATTGCGGCCAGTGCGCTCAGCACGGTGGTTCACTTTGAAGGTACCGAAACCAACCAGTTGTACAGCATCACCTTCTTTCAGAGACTCAGTAATTGCAGCCAAAGTGGATTCCAGAGCGGCTTTCGCCTGTGCTTTGGACAGATCAGCCTTGTCCGCAATTACATCAATCAGTTGAGTCTTGTTCATAAGTTATCCTTACAATGTGTTTATCGCTTGCTAAGCATCGAGTGCGACGGAAATGCCATAACAGCACTCTCCTGCATATACGCACCGATAGCCACTTTTATTCGCCCCACAAATGTAGACCAGACGGGGGGTTAATTGGAAGCCTTAAGCCGTGACAAAACAGGCTGTAAATCACGTTTTACTGTCTCACTGCTGAAAATTTATACCGATATTACTTATTCCAGACTCTCGCAGGTCACTTCTTAACCCTTTAATGAGTTCAATATCGCGTTCTTCACAGTCGGCAAGAAGGCGAAAAATCTCCCACTGAATGTCCCATTCCTGTTCCACTGAAGGATTTTCCTTCAGTTCATCATCGCTCATTTCACGTCCGGCATGCGTCATTTCCAACATTGCTACACTGGTAATCGATGCTTTACTGACCTCAATCGCATGTTCCAGCGTTTCTCCACTCAAACGTGAATGCAATAATTCACTTAACGCAACGCAGGCATCGATTGCCGGATAAACGCCATAGAGGTCATAATCTTCCGCAGCGGGAATGGCCTCTTCCAGTTTCTCTAACTGAGCATCGAAATTAACTTTGGCATCTTTAACCGTCAGCGTTTCCCAAACCAAGTCGAGAATGCGACGATAAAGCTGCCCGTCACCGAACGCCGTCTGTTGGCAAAACATAGCGTAGTTAGGATACATCCGCTCACACAGTGCGGCCATAAAGGTAACGTGCTGCCAGCTTTCCAGCTTTTCCAGCCGCAAATGAATGGGGTTTCGTAACATATCTCTATCTCTGAATTAAGTTAGCGTCGCGGCTGCCGCGCTGGCCGTGGACAATACGGACAGCAAATATAGATGAAGCCACTTTTCATCGCCGCACGCTGACAGGCTTTTGCACCGTGCCCCAGGGCCCTTTCTTAAGCGTGGCCTGTACGGCTGTCCCTGACAGCCCGGCGGCAGTGTACCTGAATTATCGCTGTATTTCCTGCCAGCGAATAAACGCCGGCCGGCGCGATGCAACGGCGTCTGCCCAGCGCGTCGGTTCAGGAAGGCGATAGCCGCGCGTACAGTTCTGCACCAGCGCAAGAGCGCTGTCCAAACCGACCCGATGACCGGTTGAAATAAACAAAGGGTTACAGCGCACTTTACTGCGCCAGACCCAGGCCAATTGTTCGCCTTTATCCATTAATGGCGCAATAGCGCCAGGCTCCTGCGAGAGGTCTTCCACGCGCCCGCACAGCCGCTTTTTTGCTACCCCAATAGTGGGCACGTCCATTAACAAACCAAAATGGCTGGCCACGCCGAGGCGCCGCGGATGGGAAATACCGTGACCATCGACGAATAGCAAATCAGGTTTTTGGGATAACAAATCCCACGCCGCCTGCAGCGCGGGAAATTCACGAAACGAGAGAAAGCCGGGGATGTAGGGCATTGTCGTGGCAATGCGCGCCACCTGATACTCAACCAGCTCCAGCGAGGGATAGGTTAAAAGTACCATCGCCGCACGGGTAATATCTCCCCCTTGCTCAAATCCCACGTCCGCGCCGCCGATAAGCCGCAGGGGCGCGTCATTCAGGCAATCTTCACGAATAACCGACGAGGCCAGTTCAATCTGCTGAGCGCGCAGCGCTGCAAGATCCATCATGATTCCTTATTGGTGCCACGGGGCAGAGAGACGATGCACCGCGTCAACAAAAGCACCGGCGTGCTCTGGCGACACATCCTGGTGGATACCGTGACCCAGATTAAAAACATGACCTTCTCCATGGCCAAATCCAGCCAGGATTGCCGCCACTTCTTCTTCGATTCGCGCAGGCGTCGCGTATAGCATTGAAGGGTCCATATTACCCTGCAGCGCAACTTTATCCCCGACCCGGCGCCGCGCATCGGCAATATCGGTAGCCCAGTCCAGGCCAAGCGCATCGCAGCCGGTTTCAGCCATTGCCTCAAGCCACTGCCCGCCTCCTTTTGTGAAGAGCGTAACGGGAACGCGCTTGCCATCGTACTCTCTTAACAGACCGTCTACTATTTTATGCATATAGTACAGCGAGAACTGCCGATAATCGCGCCCTGTCAGCACGCCGCCCCAGGTATCAAAAATCATCACAGACTGCGCGCCCGCACGGATTTGCGCGTTCAGATACAGCGTGACGCTCTGCGCCAGCTTATCAAGTAACAAATGTAGCGCCGCAGGATCGGCATACATCATTTTCTTAATGACGGTAAATGCTTTACTGCTTCCGCCTTCCACCATATATGTTGCCAGCGTCCACGGGCTGCCGGAAAAACCAATCAGCGGCACTTCGCCATGCAGTTCCCGGCGAATTGTGCGCACCGCGTTCATGACATACCCCAACTCCTGCTCAGGATCGGGGACAGGAAGTTTCTCAATATCTGCTTTATTCTTTATCGGTGATGTAAAGCGCGGCCCTTCCCCCGCTTCAAAATATAGCCCCAGCCCCATCGCATCTGGGATGGTTAAAATATCGGAAAAGAGGATGGCCGCATCCAGCGCATACCGACGCAGTGGCTGTAATGTGACTTCACAGGCCAGTTCCGCATTTTTGCACAACGACATAAAATCGCCTGCCTGCGCGCGAGTCGCTTTATATTCCGGTAAATAACGTCCGGCCTGTCTCATCATCCACACTGGCGTCACATCTACCGGCTGGCGCAACAGCGCGCGCAAATACCGATCGTTTTTTAATTCGCTCATTTTACATTTCCTTCAGCGGCAGAGACGCCAGTGTATACATAAACTTATGCCTGTTGCAGCGCCGCGCAGTGACGAATAAATCGCGCGGGAGAATAAAAGAAAGAGACGACTACTCATATTCTGCCCGACACAGTGCGACGGTATCTTCAATAAGCCGGCGCGCGATGGTTCCCGGCGGTGGCAACAGCGGTAACTCATCATAACGATACCAACCGGCATCCATCAATTCATGGGGATCTATCGTGAGTTTACCGCTTTCGTAGTCAGCCATATATGCCGCCATCAGTGAATGAGGAAATGGCCAGGGCTGAGATGAAACGTAGCGCAGGTTGGTTATCCGGATACCACTCTCTTCCATAACTTCCCGCGCAACGGTTTGTTCTAACGTTTCACCAGGTTCAACGAAACCAGCCAGCACGGTATAGAGCGGGCTTTTATTGTGTCGATTATGGCGCGCCAGTAAAATTTTATCTTCGCGACGAATAGCCACAATAATGCAGGGAGCGATTTGCGGGTAATAACGCTGATGGCAACTATCGCATAACATGGCCCATTCCTCGGCACTGGGGCGCATTTTATGACCGCAATATCCACAGAAGACATGAGAGCGTCGGAACTCTGCAAGCTGCACACCGCGCCCGGCAAGTTGAAACAGGCCGCTATCGCCGTCTAATAACTGACGCAAAGATCCCATCTCCTGCGGCTGCTGTCGCTCTATCAACCATACAGGCTCGTGCTGCCAGTGACCAATGAGCATTGCGGGGTAATCTGCCAGCTCAAACTGTTTCGCTTCGCCATAAGGTAAGTCCCCGCCAGGCAACCATATTTTTTGCTGATGACTGACTATCCACCAGCCGCGAGCCGTTTTTTCTGATATTTGTTCCATAACCTCTTGTAAGACCTCTACATTGCTGGCAACTTATTAACATTAAAGTTACACAATTAGATCAATCTGTCGTTTTATCCTTTCACCCACGGAGTCAACTATGCTTAACCAACTTAAGAACCTGAAGGCGCGCGTTGGCGATGGCAATGCGTTTATTAATCGCTGGTTGCTCGCGCGAAAGCAGTTGTTAGTCGCTTATTACAACCTGGCGGGCCTCACTCCAGGCAAAAGCGGCATTGCTGCACTGGATGAAAAAGCGCTCGATGATTTCTGCCAGGGACTGGTAGATTATCTTTCAACCGGCCATTTCACTATTTATGAACGCATTATCCATGAAATGGAAGGCAAAAAACCGCTGGCCACCGTCTGTAAAATTTGGCCGCAACTTGAGGCCAATACTCAGCAAATCATGAATTACTATGATACACATCTCGAAACTGTTATTGGCTACGATAATTTTCACGCTCTTCAGCCGGTGCTGTCTGAATTAGGCGAAGCGCTGGCGGCGCGGTTCGCTCTGGAAGATAAGCTAATCGTACTCGTGCTGAATAATGACCTGAAGGCCAGCAGCGAAGACAACATCGCGCGGCCGGCTTGAGTTCTTAATCGTTAACGAGTAATTTACATCTATTGCCCCTCTTCGGAGGGGGATTTTTCTTGTCGGAGTGCCCAGCGTTTGTGAAAACGCAGGCTGAGACCGTTAATTCGGGATCCGCGGAACCTGATCGGGTTAATACCCGCGAAGGGAACAAGAGTCACACTGCTGCTGTATCGCCTTTCTGGCGATCTCCTCTTGCTTCATCCGTCGTCTGATAAGCCACGTCCTTCACCTTTGGAATGAGCTATGTCTGCAACTAAACTGACCCGCCGCGAACAGCGCGAACACGCCCAGCGCTTCATCGATACTCTGGAAGGCACCGCTTTCCCCAACTCAAAACGCATTTACATCACCGGCTCTCAGGCTGATATCCGCGTTCCGATGCGCGAGATCCAGCTCAGCCCGACGCTTATCGGCGGCAGCAAAGAGATGCCGCAGTTTGAAGACAACGAAGCCGTGCCGGTATACGACACCTCTGGCCCGTACGGCGACCCGGACATTGCGATCAACGTACGACAGGGGCTGGCGAAGCTGCGTCAGGCGTGGATTGACGCCCGCAATGACAGCGAAGAATTACCTGACCGCAGTTCGGCTTATACCAAAGCGCGCCTGGCCGACGACGGTCTGGACGCGCTGCGTTTCAGCGGGCCGCTGACGCCAAAGCGCGCTAAGCCGGGCAAATGCGTTACGCAGCTACACTATGCGCGTCAGGGTATGATTACTCCGGAGATGGCGTTCATCGCCCTCCGTGAAAACATGGGGCGCGAGCGCATCCGCAGCGAGGCATTGCGCCACCAGCATCCGGGCGAAGGGTTCGGCGCTCGACTGCCGGAAAACATCACGCCGGAATTTGTGCGTGACGAAGTGGCGGCAGGCCGGGCCATCATCCCTGCCAATATCAACCACCCGGAATCGGAGCCAATGATTATTGGCCGCAACTTCCTGGTGAAGGTTAACGCCAATATTGGTAACTCCGCGCTCACCTCTTCCATCGAAGAAGAGGTGGAGAAACTGGTCTGGTCCACGCGCTGGGGCGCGGACACAGTGATGGATCTTTCCACAGGCCGCTATATTCACGAAACCCGCGAGTGGCTCCTGCGCAACAGCCCGGTTCCGATCGGCACCGTGCCGATCTATCAGGCGCTGGAGAAGGTCAACGGGATCGCTGAAGACCTGACGTGGGAGGCCTTCCGCGACACACTGCTGGAGCAGGCCGAACAGGGCGTAGACTACTTCACCATACACGCAGGCGTGCTGTTGCGCTATGTGCCAATGACCGCCAAACGCCTGACCGGTATCGTCTCGCGCGGTGGTTCGATTATGGCGAAGTGGTGCCTGTCCCACCATCAGGAAAACTTCCTCTATGAACATTTCCGCGAGATCTGCGAAATCTGCGCCGCCTATGACGTATCGCTGTCACTGGGCGACGGCCTGCGGCCGGGGTCAATCCGCGATGCCAATGACGAAGCACAGTTTGCCGAACTGCATACGCTGGGTGAACTGACCAAAATCGCCTGGGAATATGACGTGCAGGTAATGATTGAAGGTCCGGGCCACGTGCCAATGCAAATGATCCGCCGCAACATGACCGAGGAGCAGGAGCACTGCCACGAAGCGCCGTTCTACACCTTAGGGCCGCTGACGACCGATATCGCACCGGGTTACGACCACTTCACCTCCGGCATCGGTGCGGCGATGATTGGCTGGTTCGGCTGCGCAATGCTATGCTATGTTACGCCGAAAGAGCACCTCGGCCTTCCTAATAAAGAAGATGTAAAACAAGGGCTTATTACCTACAAAATAGCCGCCCACGCCGCAGACTTGGCAAAAGGCCATCCGGGCGCGCAGATCCGTGATAACGCGATGTCGAAGGCGCGCTTCGAATTCCGCTGGGAGGATCAGTTTAACCTCGCGCTCGACCCGTTCACCGCCCGCGCCTATCACGATGAAACCCTGCCGCAGGAGTCCGGCAAGGTGGCACACTTCTGCTCTATGTGCGGCCCGAAATTCTGCTCGATGAAAATCAGCCAGGAAGTCCGAGACTACGCCGCCGCGCAGGCGATTGAAGTTGGGATGGCGGATATGTCAGAGAACTTCCGCGCCAGAGGCGGCGAAATTTACCTCAAAAAAAAGGAGGCATAATGTACCAGCCTGATTTCCCTCGCGTCCCTTTTCGACTGGGGCTGTATCCGGTAGTGGACAGCGTCGAGTGGATCGCGCGTCTGCTGGAGGCAGGCGTGCGCACTATCCAGCTGCGCATCAAAGATAAACACGATGACGAAGCCGAGGCCGATGTGGTTGCCGCCATTGCATTGGGGCGCCGTTACCACGCCCGCCTGTTTATCAACGACTTCTGGCGGCTGGCGGTAAAACACCAGGCCTACGGGGTTCATCTCGGCCAGGAGGATCTTGAAACCACCAATCTGAGTGCCATTCGTGACGCAGGGCTGCGCCTGGGCGTATCAACGTATGACGATATGGAAATCGACGTGGCACTGGCCGCCCGACCTTCCTATATTGCCCTTGGCCACGTGTTCCCGACGCAGACTAAGCAAATGCCTGGTTCGCCCCAGGGCGTGGAACAGCTGGCGCAATATATTACTCAACTAGGGGATTATCCCACGGTAGCTATTGGCGGCATCACTCTTGAACGTGCGCCGCAGGTGCTGGCTACCGGCGTCGGTAGTTTAGCCGTGGTCAGCGCCATAACTGAGGCGCCGGACTGGCGGCTGGCAACGGAGCAGTTGCTCGCCCTAGTGGGGGCTGGCGATGAAGCTTCATGAACGTTAAGCCCTATGATCTTCTATTAAAGAAGGTTAACCCGGGCGAGACCTGGATTTATCTTTCATGCTCCGCTCTGCACAAAAAGCTTTTTGATTGAGACAGACTAAATGGAGTAAAGATAATTAATAGCACTGGATATGTTGCCGCCGCGCCGCTGCGCATTTTCCCGACCAATTAATATCAGTAAGCACTAGCCATAAATAATCCACCTGCATAGCAGGTGGTTTTGACACTGCACCCTAAAAGGGGGCATAAGCTCTAACATTCCAGACCTGGCTGCATCTGACGTTCTGCTTCTTCTTTCGCTACCTTGTCCTGATAACGCACATTTCTGCGTATTATTGTCAACAACGGGTAAAAAGTGATCCACTTACCGTCACCACCAACGGTCTA
>CALYPF010000146.1 GCA_945271245.1 uncultured Enterobacteriaceae bacterium
TGGATCAGTTTTCAACCGCTGGGGTGGATCAGTTTTGCACCGTTGGTAACAATTTGCTCACAGCCCGCTGATTCGAGGCGGCATCAGCGGGCTCATTAGGGAGAATGAGCCCGGGAGCAATTGCATTTACCTTCACATAGGGCGCAAATTTACGTGCGAATGAGCGCGTCATATTATCGAGAGCGGCCTTACTGGCCGCATAGGCGATGTGCTTTTCACTGCCGCGCTCAGCGACATAATCGGTCAAGTGGATGATATCGCCGCCGGCAACACCTTGTTCGCACAGCAGAGGAGCCAGCCGATGATTGAGTAAATAGGGGGCGTGAACGTGGATGCGCAGCATCTCTTCAAGAGTGGTAATAAGCGGCTTATCGGGAGCTTCAGCCTGCCACGTGCTGGCATTATGAATGAGTGCGCGCAATCCGCGGCAGCGGTGAGTCACTTCTGCGGCAAAAGCCTCAATGCTGGCCTCCTGAGAAAAATCGGCCTGCAGGCAGCAGGCGTCCAGCGCTTCCAGGTTATCAATCTCTGCGTTTCGGGTGCGGTAACTGATGAGAAGCGGTAAATCTCGGGCAAGAATGTGGTGGGCCAGCGCCAGACCAATCCGGCGACCAGCGCCGGTTATTACCACGGGGAACACCGAGCGTTCCACACTTATCCTTATTTACCGAATTAATGCATTAGAATCCATGTAGCCGGTATTGCGGCGCATAGCATGAGAAAAATAGCGGCTTTTTCCTGAAAATTTAATTGCTTATCGTGTTGATGCGTGCGGCGTGCATACAGGAATACCAGCAGCCCTGGCGCGTAAAGTACCACGGACAGTAACAGATGCATGGGACCGGACGCATAAAGCAGCCACAGGCCGTAAAGGCTGGCTCCTATCCCAACGGCCTTTTGTAACGGGCGATGTGCGATTTTAATTAAAAAGGCGCCGACCAGAAAATAAGGCACCAGTATCATTTCAGATGCGATAGTTAACAGGGTGCCGTAGTCAGAATTAGTTAACCAGATAAGCACCAGGCATACCTGTACACTGATATTGGTTAGCCACAGTGAGGCTGAGGGGGCGTTATTATGATTTTGGCGCGCAAAAATGCGAGGGAATGCCTTATGCATGGCGGCCAGCAGCGGCACTTCCGCTGCCATGATTGTCCAGCTAAGGTAGGCGCCGCAGACGGAGACAATAAGACCGGCGGCGATAATTACCTCTCCCCAGGGGCCCATCATTGAGACCAGCAGGCCGGCCATGGACGGATTGCGCATTTGCGCCAGTTCTGCGCGTGGTACAACGCCGAGCGAGAGAAGGGTCACTAATAGATAGGTGGTTAGCGCGGCGCAGACGGCCAGTATAGTTGCGCGGCCTACGTCTTTTTTATGCTGCGCCCGGGAAGAAACTACCACGGCACCTTCTACGCCAATAAATACCCATAGCGTAATCAACATCGTGTTTTTAACCTGCGCCCAGACGGGTTCACCCAATGCTACGCCGCGAAAATCCAGCTTAAACGTAGGGAGATGAAAGGCCAGAATAGCCAGGATAACAAACAGGCCGAGTGGGAGTAATTTTGCCAGCGTCGCAACCAGGTTAATACCGGCTGCGGTTTGCACACCGCGTAAAACCAGCCAGTGCACAATCCACAGCAGGACGCTGGCGCCCAGTATCGCCTGCCAGGTATTTCCGTCACCAAAGATTCTTAGCGAGGGCGTATCAGTAAAGAAACTGAGAGCAGAAAAGACGATAACCAGATAGGAAACATTCGCGATAACGGCGCACAGCCAGTAGCCCCACGCGGAGCAAAAACCGACCAGATCACCAAAGCCCTCCCGCGCGTAGGTAAAAATACCGCCGTCGAGATCGGGGCGAATTCGCGTTAATAGCAGCATCGCCAGCGATAATAAAAGAATGCCAATGCCAGTAATCGCCCAGCCTATTAATAATGCAGCCGGTGCAGCGACCTGCGCCATATTTTGCGGCAGGCTGAATACGCCCGCACCCAGCATGGAGCTAAGAACCAGTGCGGTGAGGGCGGAAAGCCCGAGCTTCTTTTCCATTAAATTTCCATAAGTAAGGCTGTATTTGACGCCGTGGCTTTAGCGTCAGAAGCAAATGTATTGCAGGTTCCTGTAAATATGAATGCAATGCGCTGATGCCTGTCCCTGCGCCGTGATTTGCTTCACTTACCCTAAATAAAAGGAGCTTAAAAAACGAGCCAAGTGAATATCTGGAATAACGCTAATTTACGGGCGGTGTATACAGGCAGTTTGCCATAAACCGGCCGATTTTACGGAGTGCATGGAGCGCTTGCAATGCGTTAATAAAAGAGAATACGTCGACTGGTAATAAAGTGGGCAGCATAGCGCTGCCCAAACCTGGAATCAGAATTTTTATTTATACAAATCGGCGCTAACGGTCATATTACCGCCGCGCTCCTGCCACTGGCGCGTAATATGGTAGTATTTCGCGCCTTTTTTCGCCGCACGTTTGGCAACCTGATATGAAACATCGGTCATGCTTGAATAATGGCCGGTGAATTTTACGCTATCAAATGGCACCATTTGCGCGGCGGCTATTTTATTTACTTCCTGAATCGCGGTGCCATCCGGCAGCGTGACGGTATAGCGGCCGCCTTTTGACGACTGCGTTTCAAAAAAACGCCCCACGCTGGCGCTGGGGGAACTTGAAGAGGCGACGCCTGGGATCTCTACTTTTTTCGCCTGTGCGCCGCCGGAGGCTAAAGCCGCACGCCCGGCGTCTGAATCTGCCGGAATAATTGCATCAGGCGCTTGCACGACCCGTTTCTTCGCATCTGCTTTATAAATAAATGCCGTAATCCGCTGATTGCCCCCCGATGAATTGGCATCTACCTGGCGAACGATAAAGAAGGAGGCTGCGCCTTTTTTCTTTGCTTCTTTAGTGATGGCATCCGTAACGTCTGGCTGACTACGGAAAAAACCCTGCACGGTGACGGTATCGAAAGGTTCCAGCGCATAGGCCTGCGCTTTCGGTAATTCTACGATGCCGTTGACAACGTGATTAGATTCGGGCTGGGCTTTAGGCGCATTTTCGTGATAGAGATCGGCTACCACCCGCCAGTTGCCGCTGTTGCCGTAATCGCTGGTGTCCTGAATGTAAAATGCGGCGGCTCCCTGGTTATCTGCGCGGCGAGAAACGGCTTTTGCCGCATCGCCCAGCGCATTGAACCGCCCGGTAATCGTAATGCGATCGAAAGGTTTCAGTGAGGCTGCCTGTTCCGGCGTGAGTTCCGTTGCCGCATAAACAGATGTGGCCATGACGGAAAGCAGAGCCGACGCGAGAAGAGTATTCTTAAGCTTCATACAGTTGATCCTTCGCCTTGCGCAATATTGGAAACGGAATAGCGTAAATTGTCATTTCGGTCAGGCGCTGATTATGGCACTGAATTAACGCGATTGTCTGCTAACCGCGAGGCTTTTTCGCCGCAAATCTCTTTTCTTTTTTCTTCGGGAGAAGCGATGATACGCAGCGTTCACAGCAAGGCTAAATAATAGGCGCTATTTTTTATTTTTCATGCGATTAGCCCAATCTACGATTCTCAGTAGCGCCGGTAATAAGGTCTAATGCGTGTGCGACCAATTCCTGCGCGGGCTTTATTTTCCAGGGATGGGAATTTACTTTTGCTAAGAACGCAAAAATTACCTGAATCCTGATGTAGATCACAGGCGTTATTTTCAGTAGGTTATAGAAAGTCATAACAAAGTCGTTTCCTCGTGGGTAAAGTACCGGTGCGTTTATTACGTATCCGTTTTACTCTGGATTCACTCAGGCACCATCACCAATTATCGATGGAAGGGAAGATTATGCGTATTGGGGTACCAGGAGAGCGGTTAACCGGTGAAACCCGGGTTGCGGCAACGCCGAAAACCGTCGAACAACTGCTAAAGTTGGGATTTGAGATCGTCGTTGAGCGAGGCGCAGGTAAACTGGCAAGCTTCGACGATGATGCGTTTATTAACGCTGGCGCGACGCTATGCGACAAGAATGATGTCTGGCAATCCGACGTAATTTTAAAAGTTAACGCTCCGCTTGATGAAGAAATTGAGTTACTGCGCGAAGGAAGTACGTTAATTAGCTTTATTTGGCCTGCACAAAATGCGGCGCTGATGGAAAAACTGGCGGCGCGCAACGTTACCGTAATGGCAATGGACTCGGTGCCGCGCATTTCACGCGCGCAGTCACTGGACGCATTGAGCTCAATGGCGAACATTGCCGGTTATCGCGCAATTGTGGAAGCTGCGCATGAATTTGGCCGTTTTTTCAATGGGCAAATCACCGCGGCGGGGAAAGTTCCACCGGCAAAAGTGATGGTAATTGGCGCGGGCGTTGCCGGGCTAGCCGCAATTGGAGCGGCGGGGAGCCTTGGCGCCATCGTCCGTGCGTTTGATACGCGGCCTGAAGTTAAAGAACAAGTTCAGAGTATGGGCGCTGAGTTTCTCGAACTTGACGTTGAAGAAGAAGCAGGCAGCGGTGACGGTTATGCAAAAGTGATGTCCGAGGCCTTTATCAAGGCAGAAATGGCGCTGTTCGCCGCCCAGGCGAAAGAGGTCGATATCATCGTGACCACCGCGCTGATCCCAGGGAAACCCGCACCCAAACTGATTACGCGCGAGATGGTGGATAGCATGCATCCCGGTAGCGTCGTGGTGGATTTGGCGGCGCAGAATGGCGGGAACTGCGAATATACCGTGCCGGGGGAAATCTTTACCACCCCGAACGGCGTGAAGATTATCGGTTATACCGACCTTGCCGGACGCTTGCCGACGCAGGCTTCACAGCTATATGGCACTAACCTGGTTAATTTACTCAAGTTACTCTGTAAAGAAAAAGACGGCGCCATTCACGTTGATTTTGATGATGTTGTCGTTCGAGGCGTTACGGTAATTCGTGACGGTGACGTTACCTGGCCAGCACCGCCGATTCAGGTTTCCGCCCAGCCTAAGGCGACGGCCAAGGTCGCGCCGCGCGAACCGGTCGAACCGCCGAAACCTGCATCACCGTGGCGTAAATACGCGCTTATCGCGCTGGCCATTATTCTTTTTGGCTGGCTGGCGGATGCGGCTCCCAAAGAATTTCTCGGTCACTTTACGGTGTTTGCTTTAGCCTGCGTTGTTGGCTACTACGTTGTGTGGAATGTATCTCATGCGCTACACACGCCGCTAATGTCAGTCACTAATGCGATTTCCGGTATTATCGTGGTTGGTGCACTACTGCAAATTGGACACGGTGGCTGGGTTAGTTTTTTCAGTTTTATCGCCGTACTGATTGCCAGTATTAATATTTTCGGTGGCTTCACCGTTACTCAGCGCATGCTGAAAATGTTCCGGAAGAACGCATAGGGGGAGCTATGTCTGGTGGATTAGTAACTGCGGCCTATATTGTTGCCGCAATCCTGTTTATTTTCAGCCTTGCCGGTCTGTCTAAGCACGAGACCTCTAAACAAGGGAATTTATTTGGTGTCGCAGGGATGGCTATTGCGTTAATCGCCACCATCTTTGGGCCTGACGCCGGCCACATCGGCTGGATTATTGTGGCGATGGTGATTGGCGGTGCAATTGGCATACGGCTGGCGCGTAAAGTCGAAATGACTGAAATGCCTGAACTGGTTGCTATATTACACAGCTTTGTCGGGCTGGCGGCGGTATTGGTCGGTTTTAACAGCTATATCGACCATGCGCCGGGAATGTTACCGGTGATGGAAAATATCCATCTCACCGAGGTATTCCTGGGGATTTTCATCGGTGCAGTGACATTTACCGGATCTATTGTCGCTTTCGGTAAACTACACGGGAAAATCTCGTCTAAACCCTTGATGTTACCAAACCGTCATAAACTTAACCTTGCCGCGCTGATCGTCTCTTTTTTACTGCTGGTGGTGTTTGTACGCAGTGAAAGTATCGGGATGCAGGTGCTGGTAATGCTGGTGATGACGGTAATCGCGCTTGCCTTCGGCTGGCATTTAGTCGCCTCTATCGGTGGTGCTGACATGCCGGTGGTGGTGTCTATGCTGAACTCCTATTCCGGTTGGGCGGCGGCGGCGGCAGGCTTCATGCTGAGCAATGATCTGTTGATTGTGACCGGCGCGCTGGTTGGTTCTTCAGGGGCGATTCTGTCTTATATTATGTGTAAGGCGATGAACCGCTCATTTATTAGCGTGATTGCCGGCGGTTTCGGGAATGACAGTGCAGTTTCTTCGGGTGAGGAAGAAACCGGTGAATATCGGGAAATTAGCGCTGAAGAAACGGCTGAGCTACTGAAAAGCGCTGGCTCGGTTATTATTACTCCAGGGTATGGGATGGCTGTCGCGCAGGCGCAGTATCCGGTAGCGGATATCACGGAAAAATTACGGGCGCGTGGGGTTAAAGTTCGTTTCGGTATTCACCCGGTTGCTGGTCGCCTGCCAGGTCATATGAATGTATTGCTGGCAGAAGCAAAAGTGCCGTATGACATCGTACTTGAAATGGATGAGATCAATGATGATTTTGCCGAGACCGATGTCGTACTGGTGATAGGTGCCAACGATACCGTTAACCCGGCAGCCCAGGACGATCCTGCCAGCCCCATTGCCGGCATGCCCGTGCTTGAAGTATGGAAGGCGCAAAACGTCGTTGTTTTTAAACGCTCGATGAATACCGGCTACGCTGGAGTGCAAAACCCGCTGTTCTTCAAAGAGAATACGCAGATGTTGTTTGGTGATGCGAAAGATAGCGTTGAAAGTATTTTACGCGCGCTTTAAATGCTGATGCATTATGTTGTGCAAAGGCCATCATTCATGATGGCCTTTTTTGTTAATCGTCATCAACATCGTCAAGTTCGATGGGGGACTGGTAGTCATCCGGTTTGATGACCAGCAGATCGCAGCGCAGATGATCGATAACCTGTTCTGCTGTATTGCCAAGAAACGCCGCTGAGATTCCGGTACGCCCAACGGTGCCAAGCACTACGATCCCCGCCTGTAAATGCTCTGCCAAATCGGGAACAACTTCTTCAGGCAACCCTTTCTCAACGTGCGTCGTGTTTTCGCCAATACCAAATTTTTGGCGCAGTGCTTTCATGGCTAGCAGATGCCGGCCGCGGATAGCATCGTTATAAACGCTGGGATCAAAATCGGGAAGCTCAATAGCAATATTGATTGGCGTAACGGGATAGGCGCCTACTAAGTGTACGGCCGTGTGATTGACCTGTTCGGCAAGGTGCTGCGTTTCGCGCACTAACTTTTCGTTTAACGCATTATGGTACTCTTCATCGCTGGCCAGGTTAACGGCGACCAGGGCTTTACCGCCTTCCGGCCAGGGTTGATCTTTCACCATCCAGACCGGGCAGGGGCATTTACGCAATAAGTGCCAGTCGGTTGGCGTAAAAATCACGGCTTCCAGCCTGTCATGCTGGTGTGCCATTTTAAGTATCAAGTCATGTTGGTGGCTTAATACTTCCTGAATAATGGCCTCAAAGGGACGATTATGCCATATCACTTTGATTTCGATTGCAATACCTGCGTCAATGTAGTGCTGCGCCTGTTCACGAATCCAGGCCGTACGCTGCGCGATAACGCCTTTACGCATTGCAGTACGTTCATCCGGCGACAATAACGTAGTCATTTCATAGGAAAAATCATAGATAGGCAGAAATGCTTTAATCCTGCCGCCAATCCGTTGATGCAGGTACACTGCACGCCGAAGGGCAGGTTGGTCATCCTGGTTTGCGTCGATTACGACCAGCATGTTTTGATACTTCGCCATACAGGGTCTCCTTACAACTGTTAAGCACAGTCTGTTCAGTAAGATTAACCTATATAACGAAAATGAAACAGTCTGGAAACTTCTGCCGGATCAATAAATCATAAAATTTATTAACCGGCAGAAACGGTCAGGCAACGCTGCGCGCCTGGCCTGCAAGCTGGGACAGCATCTCGCTGTTTTCAATAGTGATGTATTTGCCTTTTACTGCGAGCATTCCGCTCTTTTGGAAGCGCCCCAGCAGGCGGCTAATAGTTTCAACCGTCAGGCCCAGATAATTGCCAATATCGCCACGGGTCATCGTCAGGCGAAATTCGCGCGGTGAGAAGCCACGCTGCGCAAAGCGGCGCGACAGATTATAAATAAAAGCAGCCAGGCGCTCTTCCGCATTCTTTTTGGAAAGCAGCAGGATCATATCCTGATCGCCTTTGATTTCGCCGCTCATTAACCGCATCATTTGTTGCCGCAAATTAGGCATTTTACCGCATAAATCATCCAGAGTTTCAAATGGGATTTCACAAACCATCGATGTTTCCAGTGCCTGGGCGAAGCTCGGATGATGATTGGTCCCGATAGCATCAAACCCCACTAAATCGCCGGCCAGGTGAAAACCGGTGATTTGCTCATCACCCTGTTCAGTGATGGTATAACTCTTGATGGTGCCAGAACGAATCGCGTATAGCGATTTTAACTCATCACCCGCTTTAAATAGGGTTTGCCCCTTCTGGATGGGCTTTTTACGCTCGATGATATTATCAAGCTGATCGAGCTCATGTTCATTCAGCGTGAACGGGATGCATAATTGGCTGATGCTGCAATCCTGGCAATGGATGGCACAACCGCCAGACTGAATGCGTCGGATAATGCGCTTTTCTGGGATCATAAGTATGCTCAGGCCTTAATTGATATGCGTCAATTTTAACATCTTTTTGCTTTACAGGTAAGAGTGGAAAACGAGCAAAAAGCGTGCACCTGACATTTTTCTCATTCTTTAGCAGGTTAGCTTCGTAAATATTCTTAGCCAGTAAGAGGTTATAGCAATAGATATCCTTCGTGGCGTAATAGCCACTCTTTTCGTGCAATGCCTCCCGCATAGCTTTCATGGTACCGTTACTACCGATGACCCGATGACAGGGAACAACGATACTAATGGGATTCGCGCCGTTGGCAGCACCCACGGCGCGCGCAGCGCCTGGGCGCCCAAGCTGAGAGGCCAACTCGCCGTAGTGCATAACCTGTCCGCAGGGGATGGTGCGCAGCGCTCGCCAGACTTCACGCTGAAATTCGGTACCGGCTGTTGCCGTTGGCAGTGTCTCAATAATATGCAAATCACCGGAAAAATAATGTTGAAGCTTTACGCTTAACTCACCCGGGTTTCGACATAAACGCCGTTCGTAGCCTGAAGCGCGATAGTGAATATCCAGTGATTGCGCCATACGATGTCCATATTCTTCCCACTCAACGGCACGTAAATTGAACGCTTCATCGCACAAAATGCATAACGTTCCCATTGGGGTATCAATTTTATCTTCGAGGAGCGTAAGCAACTGATGTGTCCTTGTTTTTGCAATATCCGGAGGGCATAAGATAACACATCGCTTATTCCTGAAACCAGCGCAGGCTGCGTTGCAGCAAAACGAAATATGCGATCTATTTTCATGTTTAATGCTTAAAAGTGTTTCACGCGGGAAGAGATGTTCAGGGCGGGCTTTAGCTATGTTAAGATACCGTCACTTCTGCTCAATACAGTTATCGTCGAGCGTAAGTTATGCTGTTTTAGCGCGCAAAAAAATGAATGCTGATTAAGCAAAAGCGCGCAATTAATCTTTAGTTTTGCTTTCTTTTTACCCCTTAGGAATCGTGGGGCTTTATTATGTTGACAAATACATACCGCAATCAAATTCGTCTGCGTGGCTGGTCTGATCTAGAGCGGCGTTATCGGCTACCGATCATTATTTTTGTTTTATCCTTAATCGGGGCATTGGGCTGGTCAGCGTTTTATCATTACACGCTATTTATACAGGCGGATAGCGCGCGTGCAGCAGCCTTAACCAAAGCGCAAATGCAGGAAAAGACCATTCACGAACTGCTGCATCGCCAGCAGGTGCTTAGCGGGCAGGAGCAACAGCAGGCCAGGGAGTTGGCTGATGCCCGTGCCACAATTCGCCGCCTTCAGACTGAGTACGATAACTCACACTCTATGGCCGAACATTCTGCGCTGTAACGGTATTTAAAGCGGCTCTCGACGGTAACGCGCTATGTTTATATGGTATAGCGCGACGAATACTGGAGATAACACCGATGTCCCTGGACGATAAAACCGAGTTCCTTCATGCCATGGAGGAGAATGACGTCACTCCCTTAACAGCATGTTCCACAAACGTGTATTGGGCAAAAACCGTGCCATCGTCCAGGCGTTCGCGCACAGATATACGGCAATTAGATAATTTTCTTACTACAGGTTTTCTGGATATTGTTGCACTGGATACGCCGTTATTTTTTTACCGTGAAGGTGTGCAAATTGGAGTTCAGGATAAATTGCGCCTGGGTAAATATCCTCGGGAAGCTAGCCTGAATCTCATTCGACTTACGGTCGAAGAGTGTCGCCAGCATCTGTTTGAATTTATTCGCCGTAGCTATGCGGATGAGAAGCGTAATCTACTGATTATTCATGGGCGAGGGCGTAATTCACAGTCTCACGCAAATATTGTGCGTAGTTATCTGGCACGCTGGCTGCCAGAATTTGAGGAGATTCAGGCGTTTTGCTGCGCTCAGCCAAGGCACGGTGGAGAAGGTGCCTGCTATGTGGCGCTGAAGAAATCCCCGCAGTCAAAACTGGATAACCGTGAACGTCATGCTACCCGGCGCCGTATCTGACATTCTATGTGATAGCCCTGGCGGATGGCTGAATATGCAGCGTTCGCGGCCGCGAAATTTGGAATAGTATTCTGCACTAAGTTTACAGCAATAAACTATTTGTACCATTTGGACAGCATAAAAGATGCTATTAGAATAGTATAATTGTTTATAATGAATTAGCGCTGAGGAACAATATATTATTAATAAGAGCCAAAGCGTTTAATCTCACTAATAGGTCTGTAAAAATGTCTTTTTCTGTCCACCTCTACTTTTTCAATGTCGCTCATACTGGTATGTTGATAACCAATACATGGATATATGCCATACCAATTATCTTTGGACATTAGCTTCATCCAATTAGTATCAATGCCGGCCTTATTCCGCTTCTCGCCATTCTCAAGAAGGTACACAGACTGACCATAATTATGTAATAGTTTTTGATAATAATGACGTTGGACAATATAACTATTTGCCAGATAGGCAAATTCAACTTTATATGTATAATCCATTCTCTCTTTGATAATAAAATAACTTGCCGACAAAAATGCCACATCCCAATTTATATTTTGCAAATTCCTAAAGAAAGTATTCGTTCTTTCAGAAATATCCGGGTCGGTATTAAACATCATATCGTCTTCAAGGATGAGCACGTTCTTCCATTGATTGATTTGCGCCATCACTAATGCGCTGAGATGTGATTTGGCACAACCGAGGGCACCATTGGTATCCTCAATCGCTGCAAAACGGATGATTTTATCTTCGGGAACCCCGACTCTTTTTAATTCTGCTTCAATATGCTTTCTGCGATCTACTCGCTTTTCCAGATTAATATAAATAATTTTATCAATAAAATCCCATTGTATCATTTTCATTACCCTTCCATAAAATATGGTAGTTTAAACGAGTGTGCGGGGAAGTAGAGCGATAATGATTGTAATGGTTATATTTTGAGATTTATGCCCGTTAGCTTCATCTCGGCATAATGATGGCTACACAATATTACTAGATTACTAGATTACTAGATTACTAGATTACTAGATTACTAGATTACTAGATTACTA
>CALYPF010000147.1 GCA_945271245.1 uncultured Enterobacteriaceae bacterium
TTAGACCGTTGGTGGTGACGGTAAGTGGATCACTTTTTACCCGTTGTTGACAACATCAGCCATGGCTCTGCTGGCGCAAGAAGTATCGCCACTATGGCAACAACCCTTGAAGGCTTCAGAATGGGGCGCTGGCTTGCTGGCAGGCTCATGAAAGAACCGGGACGGGTGAGTTGTCAGCAACCCACCCACCGGTATAAATGTGGTGGTCATGAACACATCCCTATCCCAAATCACCCTGAGCGACAGTTCGCAGTGACAGAGCCTAATCAGGTGCGGCGATGTGACGTATATCCGGGCAGGCACTGGGCTTACCTCGCCGTTGTGCTCGATTTGTTCGCCAGAAAACCGGCAGGCCAGCAATGTCATTCTCACCGGACAGCAGGCTAACCATCAAAGCGCTGGAAATGGCGTGGGAAACCCGAGGTAAACCAGCAGGAGTGATGTTCCACAGTGACCAGGATAGCCACTACACAAGCAGGCAGTTACTGTAGCTACTGTGGCGTTACCGGATCAGGCAAAGTATGAGCCGACGTGGAAACCGCCGGGACAACAGCCCGATGGAACACTTCTTTAGAAGTCTGAAAAACGAGTGGGTGCCAGTGACAGGCTATATAAACTTTAGCGAAGCAGCTCATGCGATCGCAGACTATATCGTCCGGTATTACAGTTCGCCAAGGCCGCATGACGATAACGGTGGATTACCCCCAAACGAATCGGAAAACCGATACTGGAAAAACGCTAAAGCCGTGGCCAGTTTTAGTTGACCACTTCAGTTTTACCATGGCATAGCACATGCGAGAATTTACCGATGATTAAGTCCTTATCAAGTGTGTACAACCTATTCAGATTTTCCCATGAGTTGCATGGCTGACAGGGCCAAATACTGAATGCCACGTCCTGGGATGTCGCTTTAAATTAGCAGTAAAAATCCGCCTTCATAGAAGGCGCATTGCTTTGATGCCCCAGAGGGGCATACCAAATTCCTTAAAAAAAGTCTCTGCCAGTCTTATGAGATTTAAATCCCAAAACAGCAAGGCAAAGCCAAACCTGTTGATGACCACGTTCACAGGGCGTGGCTTTAAATTGGCAATAAAAAGCGGCCCTTCTGTTACCAAAAGGGCCGCTGGCACTCTATCTATAGTGATATTACGAACTACTCCGTTACATCACAGCGCGGATGCGAGGTATGACTCTTGTTGTGTACCGCTCTCGCTAAGCCTGAATGCGGCTACCGCGTCGGTAAGATGATGTACCTGCTCTTCCAGCGAACCGGAGGCGGCAGCGGATTTTTGTACCAGTACCGTATTTTGCTGGGTGACGCTGTCCATTTCCGTCACGGCTTTTTCAATCTGGCTAATGCCGCTGCTTTGCTCATTCGATGCGGTAGAAATATGCTCCATCAACACATTTACCTGGCTGACCGAAGCGATAATGGCGCTCATAGCCTCAACGGAACGGCTGACCTGATCGGAACCGGTATTAATATTGGTGGCGGACTCAGAAATCAGGCCTTCAATCTCTTTGGCTGCAACCGCACTTCGCTGCGCGAGGTTGCGAACTTCTGCGGCAACAACCGCGAAACCACGCCCCTGCTCGCCTGCCCGCGCGGCTTCTACCGCGGCGTTTAGCGCCAAAATATTGGTCTGAAATGCAATGCCATTAATAACCGAAGTGATCTCTTCAATTTTCCTCGAACTGTCGCTTATTCGCTCCATCGAGACAATAACTTCTTTAGAAACCCGCTCTCCGGTCCGGGCATTATCTACAGCTTCATTGGTGAGGCGGCAAGCCTTAAATACATTACTGGTATTTTGTTTAACCGTGGCACCCAACTGCTCCATACTGGCGGCGGTTTCAGTCAGCGCCGCGGCCAGCTGCTCGGTACGCGAAGCAAGATCGCTATTTCCAACGGCAATTTCCTGCGAGGCCTGTGATACCATACCGGTCGCATTACGCACTCTGGCAATAATCTCCGCCAGCGAATAGCGCATTTGCTCCATAGTGCCAATCAGCTCTTTTATTTCACTGCTGGCGCTGATATTAGTCGGCACCTGTTTATCCAGGCTGCCTTCCGCTATCTGGCTGCAATAATTTTTTGCTTCTCCCAGCGGGTTAAGCACATAGCGCTTCAAAAATAGCAGGATAGCAATTGCCACGGCCAGAAACAGTCCGCCAAACACAATCAGCAGGCAAACACCGGTAATAAAATGATTCTGCGCGTCGCTATTCAGCGCCTTCGCATACGCTTCATGCCGCGCGAGAACGCGGTCCAGAACAATCTCATACTGCCGGTCCAGGCGCGCCACATTAGGGATCAGGCTTTTAAAACGTAGCTGATCGTTATCTGCTGCGGCATCAAGCAGCGGCTGAATAGCCTGCTGGCGATAAGCCAGATACGCCTTGCGATAGGCATTCTTATCGGCCGTTTCCCCTGCCAGCTCCGGCGCGTCAATGTAAGCCTGGAAGGCCGCATCGGCTTTTTCCGCCGCGAGTTTCACCCCGTCCAGCGTAGCTTTGGTCCGTAAATCATTACTCTCCATTTCTTTCATATATTCCATCACACGCACGCGCAGAGTACGGCTGTGGTTGATGGGATCGATAATAGACAGCACAACGCGGATCTCTTTATTCACCGTATTCAACGATTGATTACTGCGAGACAGTAGCCAAATACTGACAATAACACTGGTGAAAAAAAGCACAAACAGCACAAACATAACAAACAGCGAGGATTTTTTTAGTGACATAGAGGCATCCCTGACGGAGTAAGAGTCAATGACACTATCGGCCAGAAGCCCATTTTTCTGAGATGATTACCCTGTAAAGTTTCTTAAAAACAGGTAATTGTCATTAATTGCTGTAATTATGCGTGCCCTATCACGGTAAAAATAAATTCACACCCAGCCAAATCTATTATGCCCGACCAGCGGTTAGCATTGAGAAAGTGGTCATATTCAGCACCTAATCGCCACAATACGCACCTGCTGACGCGACGCGCCAGCAGAACTGCATTAGCGTCACTTCATGATTTGCCGATCAGGATGACACATCATCCGGCCCTACGCGCACAACGACTTTACCAAAGTTGTTGCCTTCCAGTAGTCCTGTGAAAGCCTGAGGCGCCTGCGCCAATCCTTCGATAACCTGCTCCCGATAATGAATTTTCCCCTGGTGCAGCAGCGGGCGCATTCCGGTCAAAAATTCCGCGTGACGTTCACCGTAGTCAAGCCCAATGATAAACCCCTGAATACGAAGCCTCTTTTTCAGAATAGCGCTCATTAGCTGCGGCAGCCTATCCGGCCCGCCCGATAGCGCGATCGCATTGTAACCGGATACCAGCCCACACACCGGAATACGTGCGTTCGCATTCAGCAGCGGCAGCACCGCAT
Organism: uncultured Enterobacteriaceae bacterium; assembly: GCA_945271245.1. Classification (GTDB taxonomy): domain Bacteria; phylum Pseudomonadota; class Gammaproteobacteria; order Enterobacterales; family Enterobacteriaceae; genus Apirhabdus; species Apirhabdus apintestini. The sequence continues at coordinate 3,390 of CALYPF010000147.1, forward strand.
CAAAAACCTTACCGCCAACATTTTCGTAATAGATATCAATGCCCCGTGGGCACGCCTGCTGCAACCGTTGAGCAAAATCACCGGCGCGATGGTCGAGGCAGGCCTCAAAGCCCAGCGTTTCCTGCGCATAACGACATTTTTGTGCTCCCCCGGCCACCCCAACCACCCGACATCCCTTTAGCCTGGCCAACTGACCAACGGTAGCGCCTACCGGGCCGGTAGCGGCTGCAACCACCAGCGTCTCTCCCGGTTTTGGCTGGCCAATATCGTGCAATCCCATCCAGGCGGTAAAGCCCGGCATACCCAGTATTCCGAGATACCATGAGCGCGGTTGCGATGCGTCATCCAGTTTCATCAGCCCCTGTCCATCTGATATGGCGTAGGTCTGCCAGCCGGAGTATGCCAGCACCCATTCCCCTGGCTGATAATCAGGATGTCGGGATAATTCTATCCGGCAAATCGTGCCTCCGGGCATCGTAGCGCCAATAGCCAGCGGCGGCGCGTACGACGGTTCGTCGCTCATTCGCCCGCGCATATAAGGGTCCAGCGACAGCCAGATCGTGCGCATTAACACTTCTCCCTCTTCCGGTTCAGGGCACGGCTCGGTTTCCAGCCGGAAGTTTTGTGGCAATGGCACTCCATGGGGTCGGGATGCCAGTACCCAGCGCTGGTTTTCAGTATGCATCTATACCTCCTGTATCTCATTATCACTTAACGCCTGCTCACCGGGCGTTAGGGTTAAAATCCGCCTGGGACAGCGTCCGTGCTCGTATGGCCTCCATGAAGAGATTCAGCTTCCCATACATTCCAAGTAGCCAACTGCGCCAGGCAAAATTTAGTCATATATCTTTTAGCATAGGGCGAATAACGGCGCTGTTGCTCCGCGATCCACGCTCAGCTGATTTCATGCTGCAGGTCTTTGGTTACGGCTCTGGCCAAATAAGCGAGAGTGTGTACGGTACGAAGAGGCACGGCAGTAGCGGCGAATGCCCCAGGCACAGGCGCTACAGGCAGGCATGCGCTCAACAGGGACTCGAAGCCGCTGGCTAACGCTGTTAGCCGTATTTTCGAGATAGCGCTGCCAGCCGTTATTGGTGGTGAGGAGAAGTTTAGCGGGACGGAGTATATACATGGCACAGAGTATAGAGCGGAGCTTCGTTCATGCAAATTTCCGAAGCTGCGCTGCAGACGCGCTATATCCACAATCGACCAGAATGTTCTGGCTACAAATTCACGATATCTGGCATCCCAGCAGGGATTTTTTTATCGCCATATTTACGCATTCGTTAATATCTGACGCACCGGTCACCGCTTGGCTAAGGTTCGATTATCTCAAAATCACATGAAGTACCCTTGTAGAAACTCACTGCGCAGCACATAATGAAAATATCTATAACTCAATGATATTATTAAATTAAAACTTTAATTTCAGGTTAGCCAACTCTGCCGCGTGCGTTTAATAGTTTCGAAAAGAGAATTTGCAGCGGAGGCAATAGCTGAGGCTGGTTTGCTGCTGGCAAGCGTTGAAGATTGCGGCTCGCTGGAAAAGGACATCTCTGCCTTTCTCATGAAGTTACGGGCAACATTCCGCCATCCGTTAGTTCGGCGGATCCTGCCAGATATGCACGCCGAGCGCACCAGGAACGGCGAGCTTGCAAATATTCTTACTGAGCTTGCTGACCGTCGCCGCAAAATAGGCGTCGCGATATTTGAACGTGCCATTGCACGGGGGGAATTATCTGCGGATTTGGATATTGAAAATGCACTGAGCCTGCTACCCGCTATGCTTTATTGGGAGATTGTGGTGCTGGGAAAACCCGTTAGCCGTAAAAAAATAGAGCAGCAGGTCGAAAATATTACTCTTCTTCTCAAACACGGCAGGTGAAGAGCCGTTAATTCAATCTCAATTAAATTTGTTCGCAGGCATCAGATATATTTTTTAATGCGTGATGTGTAACGTTTTACTGATACTGATTAAAAATTTTACACGCGGCGGGCGCCCGGCCGCGAACACCACAGTAGTGTTTTAAGCCACTACAACGGTTCGAAAGATTACCGCCACTGACAATCAGCGCGATTAAGATGATAATTAGCCAGGAAATAGAGGTAAGGAGCGAATTTAATATTTCGCGTAAGTGTTAATTTAATACCGCGTAATTAAGCCTCGTGAATAATTGCGCTGGTATTGGCGCTACCCTTTCTATTTCTGCCCGTGACATATTGATAAAACCAACGTGATGGTCAAAGGCCGCCGGCAGCAGAAGCCGCACCGTTGATTTTATCTCTCCCGCGTCGTAACAGCAAAACCGTCGTCTCCCGCCCTCTGGATAAAATCCTCAACAACGTGAGAAGCGGCAACCCCACTGTTTATCAATATGGATAAGCGCCCACCTAAGGCGCGCTTGCTGTGCTCAAACGCGAAGGGCGACGCCCGTCTAACGTTGAACACCGTTCGGAATAACGCCGGTGAATGCGATCGTGACAAACTAAAAAGACACCAGAAGCCACGGACTAAAATCCACGAAAACGGCTTACGCCATAACCAAAGGTATTGAGGTAATGCATGTATTACGTAAAGGCTGGTCCCTCAGCGTTTAATTATGCCGCCCGGCCGGGCGAAATGCGTTTGTAAGCAGAATTTTAAAATGTACGGCGTTTGAATAAGGCAAAGTGCTACCTCATCGCAAACGTTACAACCGTATCCGAATAACCGCGTATAGATGACAACGGCATTATGCGTTTCAAAATCGCTTGCCGTAGCGGGCAGGCTTTCGGTAATACTGTATCGCCATAGTCAATAAGGAGCCGTTATGAAGATTCGCCACGCTGCGCTACAGGATGCCGCCGCTATCGCCGCTATTTATAATCACGCCGTATTACATACTGACACTATTTGGAGTGAGCAAGCGGTGGACAGTGATAATCGCAGTACCTGGATAACGCAGCGCCAGAGCGACGGTTATCCGGTGCTGATTTATGCCGATGAAGCGGGAAACGTCGCGGGTTATGCTTCCTACGGCGCCTGGCGCGCATTTGATGGATTTCGCTATACCGTTGAGCATTCCGTTTACGTGCATCCTGATCATCAGGGAAAAGGCGCCGGACGCGCGCTGCTGACACAGATTATCGCAGAGGCGCGCCAGGCCGGGATGCACATGATGGTGGCAGGTATAACGGCCACTAATCAGCCTTCACTGCATTTACACCGCTCGCTGGGGTTTACTGAAACGGCGCATATGCCGCAGGTGGGAGCTAAATTTGGGCGCTGGCTCGATTTAACGTTTATGCAGTTGAAGCTGGACGAGTCGCGCGCACCTGGCGATGAGAAAAATGCGAAGAGATAGCAAGTATTAATTCAAAAACGCTTCAGGGCAGCAAACGTTGATGAGACATTAACCCGTGCGGCGATCGGCCTGAGTTACGCCAGCCGCCGCCTGGAATTCCACTGCGGGAATAACCCCAGCCAGGAGCGGCGTTATCGTTAATGGGTAGCGCGCTGCGAGCGCCTCTCACTGATTGCACCTGTCCAAAACAGGTTCTTGCCATGGCGCTACCGGTTTTCAGATACAGGCTTCAATACCCCGGCCTCTGCGAAGCGAAAAGCGGCGCCCCACTATCGCCGCCGGTGGCTGAGAATAAGCGAACACAGCCAGCGGTGTAATCAGAAAATCTTCTCTTCAGCGACAGTCAACCAGCCGGTACTCCACTATCGCTACCGGCTGGCCGGGCAGCAGCGGACTCTGGCGGGCTGACGCTGAGGTTGGGCACCGCCAGCCGGATATGCTGCTCTGCCAGCGTTTCCATCAGGCGAATGTTTATCTCCTGCTGCAAGTCCATATATTTATTGTAATCAGCGGTGCTGACGATATACACCACCTCAAATGTCAGCCTGTCGCTATCGAAAGCAGAGAAGTGGGCGCGATCGAACTGCGTGTCGCCAACATCGTTAACGATCAGCTTCACTATCTCACCAATCTTTCGCAGTTTCTCCGGCGGCGTATTAATAGCAATTCCAAACGTAAACACCACTCGCCGGGTTTGCATACGCTTATAGTTATGGATGGTTTGCTGAATCAGGATCGCATTTCCACAAACAATTTGTTCCCCGCTCAGGCTGCGAATACGCGTGGTTTTCAGCCCGATATGTTCAATTGTGCCGGAGACATCGTTAAATACGATGAAGTCCCCTATTTCAAAAGGTTTATCAAACCCTATCGCCAGCGATGCGAAGATATCACTCAATACCGTCTGTACCGCCAGCGCAATGGCAATCCCCCCTACGCCAAGGCTTGCGACCAGCGCCGTAATATCCACGCCAACATTGCCAAGGATGGACAATAGCATCATGGCCCAGACCAGCACGCGCAGCATCACCGTTAAAATAATCAGCGTGACCGGATTACGATAGCCTCCGCCCGGGCTTTGCATTACCTGCGCCATCCAGGAAGTGATGGCCCGGTCAAACCATATAGCAACCTGCACCGCGAGCACTAAAAACCAGGCGTGTGCGATGATGCCAGCGAGCGCAGGCGGCAGCGCCGCAAAGCGCAGGCTAATTAAAAAAGCAGCGATAAAAATGAGCGCGCGGTTGGTATGGTTAAGTACATCGAAGGCGATAAAGCGCCAGCGCCCGCTGTCTGCACGGGTTTCCAAAGCTTTACGGATGACGCTTAAAACTTTCGTCATCATTCCCCAGGCTGCAAGCGCTATCGCAAGCACCAGCGCCACGCGGGTCCAAAACGGCACTGAGGTTAACAGAGGCAATATGTTCATTTTTTCAATGATGGTCACAGGCTCTCCCCCTTTTTGCACTAAACCCACCAGTGTAGCATTTCAGAGGATGAGACCCGAGCGGCCCCGGTTTTACAGTATTTCCCGGCAGCGATTTTTACGCGAATTTAGCGAAAAGATATTGCTTTAAGCGGTAGGCTAAAAGATGACATTACAGGCAACCGGCGTTAACCACAGCGCCGGAAGATGCGGCAGCCAGCGCGGATTGGTGCCAAAGCCAATCCGCGTTATATCGCACTATTACAGGATTTTTCCACCGCGGGTAAGCTGCTCACTTCGTACGTGTTCCGATTCTTCCTTCGCTTCCCGGGCGTGGCGGTCGCGATGGGTAATCGCAATTCTTAATTTCTGTTGTAGCGCGTAGCGCGTTTCTTGAGATAGCCCGGCGTCTTCACCAAGCTCGACCAGCAGCATATTCATAGGCGCAATCACGCCTTTCTGAATAACGGCTTCCACCCGCTGCGTCATCTCATCCAAATCGGACATAGTCTCTCCTCGTAAGCGATATCGCCGCCAAAATGCGGCCTGAATAGTTCTATTCTATCATTGCATTTTTACCTGCGCCGTAAGCCTGTTTACCGCGCTCAATTTCATGTCTGAGTTTTATCGCCAAAATCATTGATGGATTATTGTGTAATGTCACCCAATGCGTTTGTGTTAGAGGCTTCAGGCGCACCCGCCGGATGCGAATCGATCGCTATAAACCAGACCTAAAGGCGGTTCCCGCTCCCCCTCTTTTTTGGCCTGTCTTTACCAAAGATAAAAAGCTGGCATACGCGGCCCTTTTTAAGAATCGCCCGCATCATTGTGACAACGTCACCAAGTTAATATCCGTCTTTTAACTCATACGTTATGTGGCATTATTTCGCCCCGTCGGGGCGAATAGTCTTAAACGAAGAAGTAGCTGAAAAGCGATATAAACAGTGAAGGCTTAAGGGATCATTTACCGGCAAGCGCGGATGCGCAAAATCTCGCTCATAATGCATGCCGATTTTTTCCATCACCCGCAGAGAGGGTTTATTCACGCTGGCGGTAAAGGCAATAATACTGCTCAACCCAAAATCGGGCTCAGCAATCTGCAAAACTCGCGCGGCGGCTTCCGTCGCTATTCCCTGCCCCTGGAAACGCCACGCCAATCGCCACGCTATCTCTACGGCCGGCGCAAACGGCAGCGTCAGGTCCACCTGCTGTAAACCGACTATTCCAATAACTTCGCCGCTATCTTTCGCTTCTACAATCCACAGACCATAGCCGTCACGCGCCATTTGGCTGCGAATACGTTCCGCCAGCGCATGGCTTTGTGCCTGTGACAAAACCGCAGGAAAATAGCGCATTACCCGCGCATCTGCGTTGATGGCGGCAAAGGGAATCATTTCGGAATCGCGCCACGTCCGAAGATATAAACGCGGCGTTGAATATAGGTTCATGGCTCTCCCCGTACGGCGTCCGGCAAACGCCGGACTACCGCTGTGCTTTCGCTTTTCGGCCTGGAAGCGTCGACATCAATGCCTCCGGCGAGATACTCGCGACAATGCTCCCCGGTAGCGGCATTTTAAGGATATGCGGTTTGATTTTCCCCATCACGTGCATTTCACAGGGTTTGCAGTCAAACTTCAGCGTCAATACTTCATCCTGATGTACCAGTTGCATTGGCGTCGCGCGGATCCCCTTCACGCCTTTAGCCTGCTTTGGACACAAATTAAACGCAAAACGCAGGCAGTGTTTAGTGATCATGACCGGCACTTCACCTTTCTCTTCGTGCGCTTCGTAGGCAGATTCAATCAGCGATACGCCGTGGCGCTGATAGAACTGGCGCGCTTTTCCATTGTAGACATTGGCCAGGAAAGAAAGGTGGGTCTGCGGCCACACCGGCGGCGGTGAGGTTTCCTGTTTGCGCAGCGCGCGCGGCCAGGCGGCCAGGCGCGCTGCATCCAGAAGTTCCAGCGTTTCACGCCGGAGCTGATTCAACAGACCGTTAGGCACAAACGGCAGCTCCGCGCCGAGAATATCAATATTATGCGACCGAAACACGGTCTGCCCCATTTTCGACAGCCCCGCCGTCAGATTTTCGCGCGCTTTTTCCACATCGCGCGCCGCGTCAAACTGCCCGTCCAGCGTATGCGTCACGCTTACGCCCTCTTCACTCTGCGCAGTTAATTGCAGCCGCGTACCGCTCTGCCATTCAAATATAAGCGAGACCGCCACGCGCCGTTCACTGGACGTTTTTAGCAGCGCCTGCTGCCAGTTGTGGTCGAGATTGCGATTAATCGGCTGCGGTAAACGCAGCGTAGCCATGGCCGGTGGCAGTGGGTTGGTGCTTAAACGCCAGCGCCCGTTGCCTTTGTCTTGCGCGACATTGACCCGAAAGCCCGCCACTTCGCGCTTAATCATGACATTCAGACCATCGCCGTTGGAGAACGGCTCCGGTGAGACAATTTCAACCCAGTCTTTTCCCTGTGCCACCAGTTCGCCCACCGGCAGCCCGACAAACGTCGGCGAATCAAAAGCCCCGATTTCCCCCTGCCGCCCGTGCACAAAGTAATCGGTACTGCCGCGATGGAAAGTTTTATCCGGTGAAGGCACAAAAAAGTGTTCGGTATGCCCGAGCGAAGCGCGACGCAGCGCGCCATCGCTGGCGTCGATAATCGCATCCAGCCGCTGGCGATACCACGCCGTAATGTTTTTGACATAGCTCATGTCTTTATAGCGCCCTTCGATTTTGAAAGAGCGCACGCCGGCATCGATAAGCGATTCCAGATTCGCCGTCTGATTATTGTCCTTCATGGAGAGCAGGTGTTTTTCCCAGGCCACCACGCGGCCGTGCTCATCTTTTAATGTGTATGGCAGGCGGCAGGCCTGCGAGCAATCGCCCCGGTTGGCGCTGCGCCCGGTCTGGGCGTGTGAAATGTAGCACTGCCCGGAATACGCCACGCACAGCGCGCCGTGGATAAAAAACTCCAGCGTCGCATCGCACTGCTGATGAATCGCCTGTATTTGCGCCAGACTAAGCTCACGGGCCAGAACTATCTGTGAAAATCCCGCCGCGGCGAGAAATGCCGCCTTTTCAACGCTGCGTATATCGCACTGCGTGCTGGCGTGGAGATCGATGGGGGGGATATCCAGCTCCAGAATCCCCATATCCTGCACAATCAGCGCATCCACGCCCGCCTCGTAGATGTCGTGGATTAAGCGCTGCGCCGGCTCCAGCTCTGCGTCATGCAAAATGGTATTAAGCGTAACAAACACTTTCGCGCCATAGCGATGCGCAAACGGCACCAGCCCGGCGATATCGCTCAGGCTATTGCCGGCATTATGACGCGCCCCGAAGCCAGGCCCACCGATGTATATCGCGTCGGCGCCGTGGCGAATCGCCTCGCGGGCAATATCGGCATCGCGAGCCGGGCTAAGTGTTACCAACGGTGCAAAACTGATCCACCCCAGCGGTTGAAAACTGATCCA
>CALYPF010000148.1 GCA_945271245.1 uncultured Enterobacteriaceae bacterium
CTGGATCAGTTTTCAACCGCTGGGGTGGATCAGTTTTGCACCGTTGGTAACATTTGAGGATTTAATGATGAACCAACCAATGACTTTTATGTGGAACAACGAAACGGCTGAAATGGCGAAGAAAGCTGGCGCAACAGGTGGGATCAGCGAAACCGGCGCTTACGAGGGCGAAATCGTTTCTGCGGTGTACACATTCGGGAAAGATGGCAGCCAGTCCCAGGCGCTCGAGCTCAGCCTGGACTCGAACGGGGCAAAAGCAAATTACTTGCGCATTAACTTCCTCGGCAAAGACGGCCAGCAGACTTTCGGCATGGGGCTGGTGTCAGCGCTGATGTGGGTCGCCCAGGTCAAACAGGCGCAACCGCAACAGGTACAGGGTCAAAACGGCATCGAATGGCACTGCCCGGCACTGGTTGGCAAAAAGGTGGGCCTGTTCCTCCAGAAAGTGCTGTACACCAAAAACGACGGCGGTGACGGCTACAAGTTCGAAGTGCGCCACGTTTTCCAGCCGGGAACGCGTAAAACCTACGCCGAGCACGCTGAAAATGCCCCGGCAGAAGCGATCGCCGCGCTTGAACTGTCAATGAAGGATAAGGACGAACGTACCCATGGTGGCGCGCAATTCTCTGGTACGCGCAACGCCCAACATGGCGGTAACCCTTATGCAAATCAGACTAACGGCGCACCACAGTCACGCTTGCAGCAGAACAGCGGTCAGCCACCGGTAGACTTTGACGACGATATCCCATTTGCGCCGATCGGTCTTCCGTTCCCTTCTCACTCTATCTATGCGCTATGACGCACGCACAGGAAGAAATCAGGGTTGGCGCGGTGCGCCTTCCCTGGCTCAAAGAGAAAAACGGGTGGTTGCTACCGTGGGATGATGTCGTTACCAACCCACTGAAGGCGCAACGACTGGCAGAAGAACTTAACGAAAAGCAGGTGGCTGCATGAGTTATTGTGCGGAGATATCGCGCCAAGAGACGGAAACAGAGCCGCGCACTTGGCAGCGCCCGTTCCTTAAATGGGCTGGAGGCAAATATTCGCTGCTGCCGGAACTGGATCGTTTGATCCCCGCAGGTAAACGCCTTATTGAGCCTTTTGTGGGTGGCGGCTCGGTGTTCCTTAACTCAGAAAAGCACGAGCACTTCCTTCTGGCTGACGTCAACGCTGACCTGATTAACCTGTATCAGATGCTGGCGGTGGTCCCCGACTCGGTGATCTATGAGGCAGTGAAGGCATTCAGGCATCTGAATGATGCCGAAAACTTCACGGTAATTCGTGAAGCATTCAACGCGCAGCGGCTGGATGCGGTCGAGCGCGCAGCAGCATTCCTTTACCTCAACCGGCACTGCTTCAACGGCCTGATCCGTTACAACCTGGACGGTTTTTTTAACGTCGGCTTTGGGAAATATAAAGCGCCATATTTCCCGGAAGAAGAGATCAAGGCATTTAAGCGCAAGGCTCACGCATGCGTATTCATGAATGCAGGCTTCAGGCGCACGCTCGCGCTGGCAGGTGATGGTGACGTCGTTTACTGCGATCCGCCTTATGAACCGCTGCCCGGCACCGCTGGTTTCACTAACTACGCGGCTGGTGGGTTCTCATGGGATAGCCAAGTAGAGCTTGCGGAAAGCTGTGTGGCAGCTCACCAGCGGGGGGCAAAAGTGGTAATCAGCAATTCTACCGCACCGCGCGTAATTGAACTTTACGAACAGCACGGCTTCACTCTGCACCGCGTAAGTGCTCGCCGGGCTATATCCAGCAAAGGCAGCACCCGCGAAACAGCGAGTGATGTCGTAGCCACTTTGGGAGTGCAGTGATGATGAAGCTGATTAATCGCAGTAAGCAATCACCTATTGGCCGCCGCGCTTGCGATGTTGCGCTGGCGGCGCACCACGCAAAATATGGCGATTACGGCAGGCAGAAACACCAGACAAATTACACCGTTGAGGTGGATGGCATGAAGGTCACCGTCGAAGTCGTCAACCGGGCCACCAGCTATGTCGCCACAGCAATGATCGGCGTTCGTAAACTTCGAAACCTGCCAGAACAGGCACACTGAATAACAATAACGGCCCCGGCTGGGGCCACTGGAGAACATCGATGGAAGAAGAAGTATTTACCAGAGATGAGGCCGCCGCCTTCCTTAAAGTGGATAAAGGCACGATTGCCCAGTGGATAAAGTCCGGTCGCCTGGCTGCTACCAGAAAAAATCCACATAAGAAAAAAAGCCCATACCTGATCTGCAAAACAGACTGTATTGCGGCAGTGAAGAACCCGAGCCACAATCAACCCGTGAATGCGGTTGATGTGCAGGAGGATAAAGCATGTCAATCAAACAACGTGCCGGTACGTGGCACTGCGACTTCGTTACGCCTGGTGGGAGCAGAGTTAGACGCTCTCTTGGGACAACGGACAAAAGGCAAGCGCAGGAACTCTATGATCAGCTGAAAGCTGAAGCATGGCGAGTTGATAAAATGGGGGAGTTTAAGCCGAGAACGTTCGATGAAGCGTGCGTTCGTTGGCTTAACGAAAAGCAGCACAAGAAAAGCCTGGACGATGACAAAAGCCGGATCGGATTCTGGAGGATGCACTTCAAAGGAATGGACCTGTCAGCAATCACGGAAGACAGGATCTTGTCGGCGGTGAGTTCGATGGTTAATCGCAAACATCGAATGAACTGGGAGGCTAAGCGGGACAGCTTACTGCGAAGAGGTAAGCCTGTTCCTGAATTTAAGGATAAACCAGCGTCGATAGCGACGAAAGCGACGCACCTTGCTTTCATCCGGGCGCTGTTAAGATGCGCGGCCAACGAATGGCGATGGATAGCCAAAGCGCCGAACATCAAATGCCCGGTGCCGAAAAACAAACGTATTCGCTGGCTAACCAAAGAGGAAGCGGCGAACCTGATCCGGGAGCTCCCCGAGCATATGAAGCCCGTTGTTATTTTTGCACTGGCAACGGGGCTGCGCAGATCGAACATCACCGATCTGGAGTGGTCACAAATTGATATGCAGAGGAAGGTCGCGTGGATTCACCCCGAGGACGCGAAAGCAGGAAGGGCGATTGGGGTCGCCCTGAACGAATCGGCCTGTAAGGTGCTGCGGGAGCAGCTGGGGAAACATAACCGGTGGGTCTTTGTTCACACTGAATCATCCGTTCGCCCGGATGGAACGAGAACAAAGGCGGTGCGCAAAATGCGGTCTGATGCTAACACGGCATGGCGCGCAGCGTTAAGGCGGGCGGAAATAGAAAATTTCCGCTTCCATGACCTGCGGCACACCTGGGCAAGCTGGCTTGTACAGTCCGGCGTGCCACTCAGTGCGCTACAGGAAATGGGCGGGTGGGAAAGTATCGAGATGGTGCAGCGTTATGCACATCTGGCACCGAATCACCTGACGCAGCATGCCATGCAAATCGACTCATTCCTGGCGGGGAATGGCACAAATATGGCACAAGGCGCTTTTGCTGAACTGGTGAATATCGCGTGAACCCGCGTGGTTAGTGGTGCCGATAATAGGAGTCGAACCTACGACCTTCGCATTACGAATGCGCTGCTCTACCAACTGAGCTATATCGGCGTTTTGAGGCGCGTACCAAGGCGAGTGATGGTACGCGCTAAAGAGTAAAAAAAAGTGCTGCTCGCGTCAACTGCCTGGCACGTTGACTGCTGTTTTTTACGTCACTGAGCTACAAAATCAGCGCCGGATAATATCATCGCCGTAGCCAATCCATTTATAGGTAGTCAGCGCCTCCAGCCCCATCGGCCCGCGCGCGTGCAATTTCTGCGTGCTGACCGCCACTTCCGCACCTAATCCAAATTGCCCACCGTCGGTAAAACGCGTAGACGCATTCACATACACCGCCGCTGAATCCACCGCGTTGACAAAATGCTGCGCGCTACGCATAGAGCGCGTCAGTATCGCCTCGGAGTGCCGGGTGCCATGGCGGCGAATATGATCAATTGCCGCATCAATGTCTTCCACCAGCACCACGTTCAAATCCAGCGATAAAAATTCATCGTCCAGCTCGCCGTTTTGAACGGGCACCACCCGCGCCGGGCCGGCCTCAAGCAGAGCCGCGGCGCCGTCATTCGCATGCAGACAAACGCCGCACTGGGACATCCGCTGGCTCAGCGCCGGTAAAAACGCCCCGGCAACCGCCTGATGAACCAACAGCGTCTCTACGGTATTACAGGTACTCGGGCGCTGGGTTTTCGCATTCACAATAATCTCCAGCGCCGGCGCAATCGCCATATCGCTATCGACAAAAATATGGCATACCCCAATGCCGCCGGTAATCACCGGTATCGTCGACTGCTCGCGGCAAAGCTTATGCAGGCCCGCCCCGCCGCGGGGGATTAACATATCGATATAGCTATCCATGCGCAGCATTTCATGTACCAGCGCGCGATCGGGATTTTCAATCGCCTGCACGGCGGCGGCCGGTAATCCGCACTCTTCCAGCGCCCGCTGAATCACGCCCACGGTTGCCGCATTGGTGCGCCAGGTCTCTTTACCGCCGCGTAAAATAACGGCGTTTCCCGTTTTCAGGCACAGCGAGGCCACATCCACGGTGACGTTTGGGCGCGCTTCATAAATCACGCCCACCACGCCGAGGGGAACCCGGCGTCGCTCAAGCCTAAGCCCGCTGTCCAGCGTGCCGCCGTCAATTAACTGCCCAACGGGATCGGCAAGACCGCATACCTGTCGCACATCGTCCGCAATGGCCGCCAGACGCGCCGGCGTGAGCATCAACCGGTCCAGCAGCGCTTCGCTTAACCCGTTATTACGCGCCTCGGCAATATCATCGGCATTCGCGCTTAACACGCTTTGCGCGCGCGATTCGAGATAATCGGCAATCCGCATCAGTACCTCATTTTTTTCATGAGTACTGAGCTGAGCCAAACGGTAAGATGCGGTTTTTGCCGCTTTGCCCATCTCTTCCAACATAACTATTCCTCACTCTTCCGCTCGCACGCGCGGGCGGGATAGAACTTCGCTTTCATCCCGGCTAACCCGGCTGCGGCCTCTTCTGCTCGCACGCGCGGGATAGAATGCAATAACGCCGCCGCGTTTACTATCGTCAGGCGCTTCTTTTACGCAGCGCCTTCGCCCATTTTAAAAGCCCGCCTTACTATCGGTATGTCACACACAGCGGGGTTCCCAAAACGATTCGCTAAATAAAAAGTTGGGGCGTTACAACTGAAAAATTCTTTATTTTTCTAATGATACAGTGAAATGTGAATCCAGACACACAATCGTTAACCGCCTCTTTCAGTGCGGCCAGCCGTTGATCGCGATCAAATTCAGGCCGGGTTCTCGCTGTATGATTCATACCCATAACGAAGAGAGCTGCGATGACTACGCGCCCATAGCATAAGCATGATTCAACGTTTTAGTGTAACAGCAGCGTTAGGCAGGGAATGACACCGTCCGTCAGCATACCGTTTTTGATTTTCCCATCGCCGACGAACCGTAAACCGACTGATATTCTGCAATCGCCCGCCTTGCGCACTATTTCAGGCCGTGGCTGAAGAGAATGAAACGGCATATATGGCTCACTGAAACCGCAAACTTATTGCGGCTGGCGGTCAGCCCCGTTCTTTTGCGATATAAAATCAGGCGCGTTTTTCGCCAGGCGCATACGCCATAAAGATGATGTACCCGGTAGTTTCGTCTCTCAGTAAGTCACAGTGAACAGGACCCTGAATGCCCCGCAGCCGCGCTACACCGTCGCTAGCGTGGAGCGCCATACCGTATTATGTCGTTTCGAGGATGCCATTCGGCAGTTAGCACAAGGATAGAACGCCTATGCGATACAACATCAACGATAATCTGATTTACGATGCGGCAGACGGCTCGCTAACGCCCTGTGGCCGAGATGCGCCAGAGACTCAGCTCTCGATTACCGCCAGCGCACTATTCCTGTTTTTTATTACGCATAAGGAAATTATTAGCCGCAACGAAGTGCTTTCCCGGGTTTGGGATGACAATGGTCTTACGTCATCTAACAGTAATCTCAATCAATATCTCAGTATTTTACTCAAAACGTTTCGTCAATATGATATTGAAAACATTATAGTTACTGTCTCACGCGGCCATCTCCAGCTTAACCCTGTGGTTACGGTTTTGCCGCTGGCAGCGGAAAGCCATGAGGCGGAACATACGGCGCAGCGCCAAGTATCATCCCAACAAACGGCCCGAAATTCATCGCCAAAATCGCCAACGCGTACGCTACACACACAGGGTATGTGCTGGTACATGGCAAGCATCACTCTGTTAGTCATCGCCGGGCTGCTGGTTGCTTTCACGCTTTCTGGCAGCGTTGCGTCCCGCGTTATAACGCTCAACCCCATCCAGCACAGCCTGTGTGAACTATTGGCCAGCGAAGAGATGCTAAATTCCGTTTCCGCCACGAGCTACGTCCGTAACTTTGAAGCCGTGCGTCAGCGCCTGAACCTCACCTGTCAGCCCAGCGAGCGCTTCGTGTTTTTTTACGGCGATCGTCTGCAAACTAACGGGCTGGGGCGCGTCTATCTCGCGCACTGCGCGATGCACGAGAATAATCCATTCAGTTACTGCGTTAACTATTTCTATTATTCGTGGAGCGCCAAATGAAGCTCTCGCCGCGCCTCGCGTTTGCGCTTTCAGCCGTCGCTTTTATCCTCGCCGTAGGTTTTTGTATCTGGAAACTTATTCCCATGCGCACTGCGGGCATAATGAGCTGTTCCACTAAAGCCATTATGCGCTTTGAAAATATGGAAACCGAAAACGTTAACGGTAATATTCACTTCAATTTCGGCGCTAACGGCAAAGGTTCTATCGTCGCAGAAGGCTATACGGGCTCTCAGGCCGGCTGGTTATACCTTCAGCGCTATGTGAAATTCACCTATACCACGCGGCGAATTTCCCCTACCGAGCGCCATTACCGCATCAGCCGCTGGGAAGCCAGCGCGTCGTCTATTGACGAATCGCCGGATGTTATTTTTGACTATTTCATGCGCGAAATGTCAGACAGCCATGACGGGCTATTCCTGAATGCGCAAAAGCTCAACGAGCATGCAACATTACTCAGTTCGCTCAACTCCCCGCTGTATATTTGTACGCTAAAATCCGGCAGCAAATTTGATTAACCCGCACACCTGCACCGCTTCCCTCCTTTTACATCATTTTAAGTCTGCAGCAAGTACCCCATTCCCCCGCTTTGGCTTTCGCGCTTTTTCTCGCGAGTGGTACCCGCTTTTTATCCTGGTCGCGCTAAATAGCTCATTTTCTGCAGGATAAAACCTCAGCGCACAGATGCCCAGTCCGCTAATAACATGACGCCTTTCACAATTATGAACACTCACTCATCTTTAAACACTCTTATGCAAAGCTTAATTGCATGACAAAACCCACCTTCTAGTGCGTGCAATAAAAACCGCAAACACCTCCCGCCATAAGATCGCAAAAACACAGAATGAACAGATAAATTATATACAAAATATCGATAAATAACAGAATAAAAAACTAAATACACAAAATATAAGAATTTAAATTCCGTTTTAAACCCTACTCAATATAGTGATTTTGAATCCGCGATCGCGTGCCTTCATCCCAGGGGCGCAGGCGGTTTTCACTCTTCCCAGAAACCTGACTTAAAGAGGAAATCACAATGGGTGATGCATTAGGTCTTATTGAAACTAAAGGTCTGGTGGCCTGCATTGAAGCCGCAGATGCCATGTGCAAAGCCGCCAACGTCGAGCTGATTGGCTATGAAAATGTCGGCTCCGGGCTGGTTACCGCCATGGTGAAAGGCGACGTGGGCGCAGTAAAAGCCGCGGTGGACTCCGGCGTTGAATCGGCGCAGCGCGTTGGCGAAGTCGTAACTTCGCTGGTGATCGCCCGTCCGCATAACGACATCAATAAAATTGTCATTAAGCACAAGGCGTAAGCCCGGAGGAATGCACATGGGTGATGCATTAGGTCTTATTGAAACCAAAGGTCTGGTGGCCTGCATTGAAGCTGCGGATGCAATGTGCAAAGCCGCCAATGTTGAGCTTATCGGCTATGAAAACGTCGGCTCAGGCCTGGTCACGGCAATGGTAAAAGGCGATGTCGGTGCCGTCAAAGCCGCCGTAGATTCCGGGGTTGAGTCGGCGCAGCGCATTGGCGAAGTCGTCACCTCACTGGTAATCGCCCGCCCCCATGCGGATATCAACAAAATCGTCGCACAGTACAAAGTCGCTGAATAACCGGAGAAACCGCAATGAAAGAAGCTCTTGGGCTTATCGAAACCAAAGGTCTGGTGGCCTGTATCGAAGCCGCAGATGCCATGTGTAAAGCCGCCAACGTCGAGCTTATCGGCTATGAGAATGTCGGTTCCGGGCTGGTTACCGCCATGGTGAAAGGCGACGTGGGCGCCGTCAACGCCGCCGTGGACTCTGGCGTCGAGGCCGCCAGACGCATTGGCGAGGTAGTTTCGTCTCGCGTTATCGCTCGCCCTCACAACGACATTGAAAAAATCGCGGCGCAGCATAAAGCCTGATAGCGCGCGCCCCGTCTTCACCCTTTTAGTCTGAAAAAGGATAGATTCATGATTGAGCTGGATAAAGATTTGCGTTCACGCCAGCAGGCGCGGGATCTGGTGCGCGAAGCCAGGCAAGCCCAGGCGCTACTGGCCACTTTTTCGCAGCAGCAAATCGACGCCATTGTAAAAAACGTGGCTCAGGAAGCGGCACACCACGCCGAGTCTCTGGCAAAAATGGCCTGCGAAGAAACAGGTTTCGGCAACTGGCAGGACAAAGTACTGAAAAACCGGTTTGCCTCGCTGCGGGTTTACGACGCAATCAAAGGCATGAAAACTGTCGGTATCATTCATGACGATCCGGTTCAAAAAGTGATGGACGTGGGCGTGCCGTTAGGTGTGATCTGTGCATTAGTTCCCTCGACAAACCCGACCTCAACCATTTTTTACAAAGCGTTAATCGCGCTTAAGGCCGGCAACGCCATTATTTTTTCCCCACATCCTGGGGCATGCCGCTGTAGCTGGAAAGCCATTGAAATCGTTAAACGCGCCGCAGAAGCGGCAGGTGCCCCGGTAGGCTCCGTCAGCGGTATTACTGAACTGACGCTCGAAGCGACCTCGGAACTCATGCACAGCAAAGATGTTTCCCTGATTCTGGCCACCGGAGGCGAAGGTATGGTGCGCGCAGCCTATGCATCAGGCACGCCAACCATCAGCGGCGGCCCGGGCAACGGACCCGCGTTTATCGAGCGCAGCGCCGATATCCCGCGCGCGGTGAAAGACATTATGACCAGCAAAACGTTCGATAACGGCGTTATCTGCGCGTCAGAACAGTCCATTATTGTCGAACGCTGCATCTACGATGCCGTCCATCGCGAACTGGAAGCTCAGGGCGCCTATTTTATGAACGATGACGAGGCGGCTAAAATGGCGGCGCTGCTGCTGCGCCCGAATGGCACTATCAACCCTAAAGTCGTCGGCAAAACGGCGCTTTACCTCAGCCAATTGGCCGGTTTTTGCGTACCTGCCAGCACGCGCGTGCTCATTGCCCAACAAACCTCTGTTTCACCGAAAAACCCCTATTCCCGTGAAAAACTGTGTCCGGTACTGGGCTTCTACGTTGAAGAGGACTGGAAAGCCGCCTGTCAGCGCGTTATGGAACTCCTGACCAATGAAGGTTTAGGGCATACGCTGGTGATCCACACCCAAAACCAGGACGTTATTCGCCAGTTCAGCCTTGAGAAGCCGGTAAATCGGATCTTGATTAATACGCCTGCCGCGCTGGGTGGCATCGGTGCCACCACCAATATTACGCCTGCGTTAACGCTCGGCTGCGGTGCCGTAGGCGGCGGTTCCAGTTCCGATAACGTCGGCCCGATGAACCTGCTCAATATCCGCAAAGTCGGCTACGGCGTGCGCACCATTGAAGAACTGCGCGCTCCTGGCGCTCAGAGCGAACGCCCGCAAACTGCACCGCAGCCTACGAGCGCTGCGCGCCTGAGCATCTTTGAGGACGAGAGATTCACGTCGGGCAGTACCTCTGCACTTTCTTCTGCCGGGGCAGATACCCGCTTCGATACGGCGGCGGCCAGCCCGCGCCGCGACGGCGACTGCGCGCATGAAGAAATAAACACGCAAAACATTGAGCGTATTATCCGCCAGGCGCTGGAGCGTATCTAAACCTAACCCATTGAAACAGGGCGATAAAACATGATTCTCGCAAAAGTCACCGGACACGTTGTGGCAACGCAAAAATGCGACGAACTGCGCGGCAGTAACTTACTGATGATTACCGCGCTGGATGACGATCAGCAGCCAATGAAAGACAAAACCTGGGTTGCGGTCGACAGCGTCGGCGCGGGTATGCACGACATCGTGCTGGCAGAAGCCTATTTCGCGCTGAATAAAGACCGTTACAAAGCCATGTCGGTGGTGGCTATTGTCGAGAAAGTGTTTCGGGATCGCTGAGGAGCCAGTCACGTTATGGGTGAATTTTTACTAAAGCCACGGGTCCACTTTGGACAAGGGGCGCTTGCCACGCTAAACCAGCTCTCCGCCACGCGGGTGTTGTTGGTCACTGACAAAGCAATGGTCAAATTCGGGCTGGCACAGCGGGCCACTGAACTTCTGCAGCGTCAGGGCGCTGACTGTCAGGTATGGGACGATATCGCCTCCGATCCTGATATTGAAACCGTCGCGCACGGCATGCAATTGATGAACGCCCGCTATCCCGATCTGGTAGTCGCGTTGGGCGGCGGTTCGGTTATCGATGCGGCGAAAGCCGTCATCTATACGCAGCGACGCGCGCGCCCGGAACTCGCGCGGCCTCGTTTCGTGGCCGTCCCGACCACCAGCGGCACCGGATCGGAAGTCACCGCGTTTTCAGTGGTAAAAGCCGGTGCGGAAAAACTGGTGCTGGTTGATGAACACATGCTGCCGGATATCGCCATTCTCGATCCCGCGCTGGCCGCATCGGTGCCGCCGGCTATTACTGCGGATACCGGCATGGACGTACTGTGCCATGCGCTGGAAGCCTATGTATCCCGCCAGGCCAGCGACTTTACTGATGCACTGGCGGAAAAAGTGGTCGAGTTAGTTTTTAGCTGGCTGCCCGCCTGCTGGCGCCAGGGCGATAACCTTGAAGCCCGGGAAAAAATGCACAACGCCTCCTGCATGGCAGGGATGGCGTTCACAAACGCCTCGCTGGGCATCACGCACAGCCTCGCCCACGCGCTTGGCGGCATGTTTCGAATCCCCCACGGGCGCGCTAACGCGTTATTAATGGCCGGCGTCGTCGCCTGGAATGCCGACTATACCGGTCAATGCGATACCTTCGCGGCGCGGCGCTATGCGCGCCTTGCCCATAAATTGGGGCTGCCCGCGTCCTCCACGTATCAGGGCGTTACCAGCCTATTAGTCGCCATTCAAACGCTAAAAGAAGCAATGCAGATGCCTGCCGGTATTCGTGACGCAGGCGTAGATGTCAACAACGGGTAAAAAGTGATCCACTTACCGTCACCACCAACGGTCTA
>CALYPF010000149.1 GCA_945271245.1 uncultured Enterobacteriaceae bacterium
ATCAGTTTTCAACCGCTGGGGTGGATCAGTTTTGCACCGTTGGTAACACATATAATAGTCCTTGTCCCTTTTGAGTAGCTATGGGTTGGCGCTTTATCTGAAGTTGCTTTTCTGTTTAGGGGAAGTATCCACTGAATAGGGGCAGGAATTATTCTTTTAACGGTTCCGTCCTGAACTAAGGCTGAAAACCTCTGCTAGACATTCCGATGCTAGCCATGCATACCCGTCAGAATCTCCGTATGCGTTTCTGATGGGTTTTTACTAGGTAAGCTGTAATTTAGGCCGGAGTACGTTCTGGCGGTGCTGATAACGGATGTTACGTTAAATCGGCTGGGATCCCTTTATGATGGTGACCGCCGCTGTCCGTTCTTCCTGTAACATATCGCGGTATTTAGGGAAATTTTGGTTAAGTTCCGCAAGGTGTATGATGGACACTCTTTAACCATTTTATTCATGAGGGATTATGACAACGGGATTCTTTTTGTATCACTTGGACAAAACCACCTGCGGCGGGCGCATTCTGTCGGGCGCGGATGATGAGACCTATGAAATCGGCGGTATTGAGCGCCAGCAGGTCAGGGAGGGCGACCCGGTGACCTGCGGGAAGCATCCCGGACGATTCCGGGTTTGTGGTGGCATGGGCGACACCTATGAAGTTGGTGGCGTGATGAGAGAGTGGGCGGGTTCACTCGACAGCTATAGTTCCTGTCCATGTCGGGCGAAGTTTATCCCATTCGTTGAGACGCACACCTACGAAAGTAACTGTAACGCCGGACGAGTGGCTGAAAGGGAGCAGGCAGTCAAAAGAACGAATCCTCCGACTTATCAGACAGGTGAAAAAACTAAATCAGGTTTTGTGCCTGATTATCCGGTTTTACGGAATACGCAGGACTTTCCGGATGAAAAGCTGCGGGGTACGCTGGCGCAGAATAATCAAGACGTCATGCTACTCACACTTCCGGAAGCTTTTGAAGTGCTCCAGTCGTGGGGCTGGAATGATACAAAAACAGTATGGGTAGAAGCTACACAGTCAGATGTGGGGCAGGTTCTGGTTAATTATGGCGTGAACGGGAAGGATGTTGTTACCACATCAATGATAGTTTCGAAACTCGGGAGTTTTGGAATAAAAGCGACGGTTTATATTAATCATAAAGGAACTGAGTTAATTAAGCTTACGGGCTACCCCGGAATTAGAAAAGTATTAAACGCCCCTGTTTTTGCATTGAAAAATCCAAAAGTAGTCGATCTGGGTATAGGTAAATATGGTCTTGGGAAATCAATTATTGAAGGTGCCCGTTTAACTTTTTATTTCGCCGCTGCATATAGGACGATTGATTTTATATTGAATGATGAGACACATCTTGCTCAGTTTATAGGTTCGCTGGCAACAGATGTTGCGAAAATAGGGATTGCTTCCGCTATTAGTTGGGGGATCGGTGTTGCTGCTGTTGCTTATGTCCCTTTCATTGCAGTCCCATTAGTAGTTGTTGTTGGTATAGGTTTGTTTACTGCGTGGGGGTTAAATGAACTCGATAATAAATTTGGAATTACTGATAAAGTCGTTGCATACATCGAAGCTTCGCAGCAAGAGTTTGTCGAGAAAGCGCGAGGAATAGAACAAGGACTCTGGGATCTGGGCGCGATGTATGCGGAAAAGATGCTTGATAAAGGCAAGGAAGTTATTGAGTCTGAAGTTAGGCGTTACATTCGAGAATCATTAAAAGATATAATACCGAGGATTAATTGATGTTGATAACAAGGCTCAAGGCCATTGCGGCGTTTTTTATTTTTTTTATAGTTGGGTTGGGTGGGATTTATTTTTCAATTAAAAATCTGAGTGAGTATTTTGAATTTCACACAATGATAGTGTATTCTTGGATGGATTGTTTCGCCTTATTATTTTCTTTTGTTTTTTTTCTTTTTTCAATGTATCCAGCTCATGTTGCTCTTTGTGGTTTTCCTATGCCACCTAATAAAGCAAAGAGTGTTTATAAGTTGCTTTTTTCTTTTTTTGTTATTTCATTAGCAACTCCCGTTTTGTTTTCTTTTATTTATATAAATAAAATAGAGTCTAAAGGGTATATTAAGTGCAAAGGTATTCCATCAGGGTGGATGCCGGGTATGGCGACTAAATATGCTACGAGTGAACTGCTCTGTTCAAAAAAGGATCGCTGAGATGCTTTTGCTCAGCGAGTAATCTGCTGCCTGTAAATGAAAAAACTACTTTGCCGGGTGGTTTTTTCGAAGGTTTGCAAGAGTTGAAGTTCTTTTGAACCACGGTAACTGGTCTGGAGGAGCACAGTCACCAAAACCGTCCTTTCAGTGTAGCCTTATCGCATCCGAAACTTTAAGACTCTCCTCCTCCAGGCCTGTTACCAGTGGCGATTCTTCGTGTCTGTTAGGGGTGGAATCAAGAGAATATTTACCTGAACAGGCGCGGTAGTCGGACTAAAAGGGGAGTTCGTGCATATAGTCCAGCCTGGAGCAGACCACCTACGAGGAACCCAGTTGCAAGGCCAGGAATGAGAAAATGCCACCTTACGGGATCCTGTACATAAATTTGTGTAATCGCCTGATTTAAATATGTTCAATCCTGCATCAAAAGTAGGCTAATTTATTGGCCGCAGCCGCCCGCGAGCCCAATTTGTATGAACCCCAGATTTACAAGCTGTCGCAGTAAACACCGGGAAGCAGGCCATATCTCTTTATGCAGAAAACCGCACACCGCTGCCTCCTCATAGCGCAACGTGGTAAACTGCGGCGGTGATTTACGTCAAGGACCGCACCATGTCAACGCTGCGTTTACTGATTTCAACCTCCCACGATCCCTGGTTTAACCTGGCCGTCGAAGACACGATTTTCCGCCATCTTCCCGCGCAGCAGCGCGTACTGTTTCTGTGGCGCAATGCCGATACGGTGGTCATTGGCCGGGCGCAGAATCCCTGGAAAGAGTGCAATACTCGCCGTATGGAGCTGGATAAGGTGCGCCTGGCGCGTCGTAGCAGCGGCGGGGGCGCGGTATTTCACGATCTTGGAAACACCTGTTTTACGTTTATGGCGGCTAAACCGGAATACGATAAAAGCATTTCTACCGGGATAGTCATTAATGCCCTGCGCCAGTTAACTATTCAGGCTACCGCCTCCGGGCGCAACGATCTGGTGGTGGAAACCGCAGCGGGTCCACGCAAGATTTCCGGGTCCGCCTATCGTGAAACGCCGGATCGCGGGTTTCACCACGGAACGCTACTGCTGAATGCCGATCTGGATCGGCTG
Source organism: uncultured Enterobacteriaceae bacterium (assembly GCA_945271245.1). Classification (GTDB taxonomy): domain Bacteria; phylum Pseudomonadota; class Gammaproteobacteria; order Enterobacterales; family Enterobacteriaceae; genus Apirhabdus; species Apirhabdus apintestini. The sequence goes on from CALYPF010000149.1 coordinate 3,274, forward strand.
GCCCATTATCTAAACCCTGATAAGAAAAAGTTACAGGCGAAGGGGATTACATCGGTACGCGGCCGCGTCGCCAATCTTCAGGATCTCATACCGGATATCACCCATGAACGGATATGTGAAGCTATCGAGCGCGCATTCTTCACGCACTATGGCGAAAGCGTGGCGCCCGAATATATTTCGCCGCAGGCGCTGCCGGATCTGCCGGGATTTGGCGAGACCTTTGCGCACCAAAGTAGCTGGGAATGGAACTTTGGCCATGCGCCTGCCTTTAGCCACCAGCTTGATGAACGCTTTGTATGGGGCGGTGTCGAACTACACTGTGACGTAGAAAAAGGCATCATCACCCGCACCCAGCTTTTTACCGATAGCCTCAATCCCGCGCCGCTGGAAATACTGGCCGAACGGCTGCGCGGCGCGCCTTACCGCAGCGCCGCGCTGCTGGCTGAGTGCGAAACGCTGAGCCAGGAATACCCTGAACGCGCCGCTGAGCTACATGAACTGGGCGCCTGGCTGGCGCAGGCCATAAGTTAACGCAATGAAAAGTTAGTGCGTCCGGCGCAATCAGCGCCGGGCCGCCTGAAGATTATTCCACACCGTCGCCTAACAGTACGGATTCCAACGCAATATGCACCATGTCATTGAATGTGGTCTGCCGGTCGGCGGCGCTAACGTTATCACCGCTGCGCAAATGATCGGAAACGGTGCAAATCGCCAGCGCCTGCGCGCCGAATTCAGCGGCTACGCCGTAAATTCCGGCCGCTTCCATCTCAATTCCCAGAATGCCGTACTTTTCCATTACGTCGAACATCTGCGGGTCCGGCGAATAGAAGAGGTCAGCGGAGAACAGATTACCGACGCGCGCGTCAATGCCCAGCATTTTCGCCGCATCTACCGCATTGCGCACCATATCAAAATCAGCGATAGCCGCGAAGTCGTGATCCTTAAAGCGTAAACGGTTCACCTTAGAATCAGTACACGCGCCCATGCCAATCACTACGTCACGGATTTTCACATCCGGGCGCACGGCGCCGCAGGAGCCAACCCGAACGATCTTTTTAACGCCAAAATCGGTAATTAGCTCTTTCGTATAAATCGAACAGGAAGGAATGCCCATCCCGTGCCCCATCACGGAGACTGCGCGCCCTTTATAAACGCCGGTATAACCCAGCATACCGCGCACGTTATTCACTTCGCGCGGATTTTCCAGGAAGGTTTCCGCGATATGCTTTGCGCGCAGGGGGTCGCCCGGCATCAATACCACGTCCGCGAAATCGCCCATCTCTGCGTTAATGTGTGGCGTAGCCATAATTCAGGATCCTTTTTTCTGACTCAATAAAAAGACGGCCCGGCAAACAGCCGGGCCAATTCGATTAGAATAGCGCTTTACCGTAGTCCATCGGCGACAGCCCGAAATAGCGGGCAAGGGTTTGCCCAATGTCGGCAAAGGTTTCGCGGTGCCCCAGCGAGCCGGGCTTCACTTTATCGCCATAGACCAATACCGGAATATGCTCGCGCGTGTGGTCAGTGCCGGCCCAGGTAGGATCGCAGCCGTGATCGGCGGTCAGGATAAGGATATCGTCCTCATTCATCAGTGCCATAAGCTCAGGCAGGCGGCGATCGAACAATTCGAGACCGGCCGCGTATCCCGCCACATCGCGGCGATGCCCCCAGGAAGAGTCGAAATCAACAAAGTTGGTGAACACAATCGTGTTATCACCCGCCGTCTTAATTTCAGCCAGCGTGGCATCAAACAGCGCGTCCAGCCCGGTTGCTTTCACTTTTTTCGTGATACCGACGTTGGCATAAATATCGGCAATTTTCCCCACGGAAACGACCTGCCCGCGTTTCTCGTCCACCAGCTTTTTTAACACCGTCGGCGCAGGTGGCTCCACGGCCAGGTCGTGACGATTACCGGTGCGCTGAAAATGCCCGGCTTTATCGCCAATAAACGGGCGAGCGATGACGCGCCCGATGTTATAGCCGCCTTCAGTGAGCGCCGCGCGGGCAATTTCACACAGGGCGTACAGGCGCTCCAGGCCAAACGTCTCTTCGTGGCAGGCAATCTGAAATACGGAATCGGCAGATGTATAAAAAATCGGTTTTCCGGTTTTCATATGTTCTTCGCCGAGTTCATCCAGGATAACCGTGCCCGAAGAGTGGCAATTACCAAGATAGCCGGGCAGATCCGCACGCTGAACCAGTTCGTCTAACAGCGCCTGCGGGAAGCTATTTTCCCGCTCGGGAAAATAACCCCAGTCAAACAGCACCGGAACGCCGGCGATTTCCCAGTGCCCGGACGGCGTATCCTTCCCGGAAGACATTTCGTGCGCCCAGCCCCAGGCACCCGTCACCTGCGCATTCTCATCCATGCCGGCGGGGATGCGCCCCGTAGAACCTTGCGCTGCCTTCGCCAGACCAAGACGCGTCAGATTCGGCAAATTAAGCGGCCCGCTGCGCCCCGTATTCGCCCGCCCTTCCGCACAGGCCTGCGCAATGTGGCCCAGCGTATCTGAACCCACGTCGCCAAAACGATCGGCGTCTTCCGTTGCACCGATGCCAAAAGAGTCCAGCACCATAATAAATGCACGTTTCATAATCTCTCCGTACGTTATGCGCTATGCATACTCTTCATGCCCAGGCCGACGCTCCACAGGAGGCCGCCGGGACTGACGGGTATCACGCCAGGTTGCCTATAAAAAAGCGATCTGATCAGTATATCCCTCGCGCCTCCTCCCGGAAAGCTTAGCCTGCGGCGGGTTCGACTTTGCGATAGACCACATCGCACGGCTGAGGCGGGGTGTCGCTCAGCGTAATAGCGGCATTCACCGCGCGCGCGGCCGCCTGCCAGCTCGCTTCATCCTGCGCGTGGATCGTGGCTAATGGACGATGCGCGTCCACCCGTTCTCCCAGCGCGGTGAGTTCATCCAGCCCCACGCTATAGTTAATGGTATCGGACGCCCGGCGGCGCCCACCGCCCATTTCGACCACCGCCATGCCCAGCGCGCGCGTATCAATCGCGCTGACAAAACCCTCCTGCGCGGCATACACCGCTTTACTCAGCGGCGCGGATGGAAGGTGACGCGCGTAATGCTCTACAAAATCGACGGGGCCGCCCTGCGCCGTTACCATGTGCCCAAAGGTCTCCGCCGCCCGTCCGCTTTCCAGAGCCGCCTGAAGCTGCGATCGAGCCTCTGCCTCGCCCTTCGCCAGCCCGCCGGAAATCAGCATTTCACTGCCCAGCGCCAGAGTAACCTCAAGAAGACGCGGGTTGCGATATTCACCATTAAGGAAACGCACCGCCTCCCGCACTTCCAGCGCATTCCCCGCACTTGAAGCCAGCGGCTGATTCATATCCGTCAGCAGCGCGGTAGTACGTACCCCGGCGCCGTTCGCTACGTCGACGATCGCCTGCGCTAAATGTAGGGACAGGTCAAAGGTCGGCATAAACGCACCGCTGCCGACTTTCACGTCCATAACCAGCGCATCAAGACCTTCAGCCAGTTTTTTGGCCAGAATCGAGGCGGTAATCAGCGGGATAGAATCGACGGTTGCGGTAATATCACGCGTGGCGTAGAAGCGTTTATCGGCGGGCGCCAGCGACTGCGTCTGCCCGATAATCGCTACCCCGACGCGGCGAATGATGTCACGAAAACGCGCATCGTCGGGGAAAATATCAAAACCCGGGATCGACTCCAGTTTATCAAGCGTGCCGCCGGTGTGCCCCAGCCCCCGCCCGGAAATCATTGGCACATAGCCGCCGCACGCCGCCACCATCGGCCCCAGCATCAGTGAGGTAACATCGCCTACGCCGCCGGTAGAGTGCTTATCCACAAGCGGACCGTTCAGGCCAGCTTCACGCCAGTCCAGCACCGAACCAGAATCACGCATCGCCAGGGTTAATGAGACCCGCTCCGCCATTGACATATCCTGGAAGAACACGGCCATCGCCAGCGCCGCAATCTGGCCTTCTGATACGGTATTGTCGCGAATACCGTTAATGAAAAATCGAATTTCTTCATCACTGAGTGGATGTCCATCGCGCTTTTTGCGCACGATTTCTTGCGCCAGGAACACAGGCACCTCCTGAAGACATATGCCGCGGCGAATGGATTATTCGCCGCACGCTGAGTTAGTAACCGCCCGCGCTTTTCCCGTCGCCGTGCCCGAGGGCGTTCAATAAGCTGGCAAGAAGGCTGGAGGCGCCAAAGCGGTAGTGGCGGGCATCGGCCCAGCCGCTACCAAACAGTTCGTCGGCAATCGCCAGATACTGCGCGGCATCTTCCGCGCTGCGCACGCCGCCGGCGGGCTTAAAGCCGACGCGCTGCTCAACGCCCATATCCCGAATCACTTCCAGCATGATGCGCGCGCTTTCCGGCGTCGCATTTACCGGCACTTTACCGGTAGACGTTTTGATAAAATCTGCGCCAGCGTTAATCGCGATTTCAGACGCTTTACGGATGAGGCGCTCTTCTTTCAGTTCACCGGTTTCAATAATCACCTTCAGCAGCACATTCGCCTGCTCACACGCCGCTTTACAGGCTTTCACTAGCTCAAAACCCACTTTTTCATCACCTGCCATTAGTGCACGGTAAGGAAAAACAACATCCACCTCATCGGCGCCGTAAGCGATAGCCGCGCGGGTTTCCGCCAGCGCTATCTCAATATCGTCGTTGCCGTGTGGAAAGTTGGTCACCGTCGCAATACGAATATCTGGCGAGCCCTGCTGTTTCAGCGTCTTACGGGCAACGGGTATAAAGCGCGGATAGATACAGATTGCCGCCGTATTCCCTACCGGCGTCTTCGCCTGGCGGCATAGCGCAATGACTTTTTCATCGGTATCGTCATCGTTTAAGGTGGTTAAATCCATCAGCTTCAGCGCGCGCAGGCTGCTGGCAGTTAAATCGGTCATAGTCGTTCTCCAGTCGTAAGCATAGAGCCGGGAGGTAATATCGCCGGACAGAGAGGCACTGTCATTTCGGATTGCTTTAAAGATTGCCTCAGGGAGATGTTAAAATAGTAACATTGTGAGCTGGCATTATTTTGCGGGCCTTCTCACAAAGGAAAGAAACATATCGGTTGTTTCACCTATTTCCCTGCGGGCATTCTAACAAAGCCCGCTGAGTTATCACGGGATTATCCCACAATAAGGCCTTTTCATTGGCAAAATGTTAGAATCGTAACATTTCGCCTGCGCCAGATTAATAACACCCTGGACGGCGCAGCGGCACTCGCACGACACGATAAGAAGCCGAGCCAGAAGATCGGTAAAAAAAGCGCGCGCCTAAGCGGGCAGGTGGAACAGCCGGCAGCTATTTTCCCACAGCGCCTGCGCGATGGCCTCCGGTGCTTCAGGCCGCAGTTCACACAGGGTATTAAAGATTTCAACAAGGTATTCTGGCCGGTTAGGCTGCCCCTGTCGGCCACAAAGCGGCATATCGGGAGCGTCGGTTTCCAGTAGCAGCGCCGTCAGCGGCAGGCGGGCGATAACGTCGCGCGTTTTCCGGGCGCGCGGCCACGTAATGACACCGCCGACGCCGATATAAAACCCTAACCCGATAAACCGCTCAGCCTGCTGCAAACTGCCTGAAAACCCGTGAACTACGCCGGTGCGCGGCAGCGCCGCGCGTTTAAGGTGCCAGGCCAGCTTATCGTGCGTGCGCCGTGAATGCAGCAATACCGGGAGATCATAGCGTTTGGCGAGGCCTAGCTGCGCGTCCAGGATAGCCTGCTGGCGCGTAAAGCGCGGATTATCGATATAAAGATCCAGCCCAATCTCCCCCACGGCGAGCAGCTTGTTCGAGCGCTGTGCCAGACAGGCGTCAAGCTGCGCAAGCGCCTCATCATCGTGGTGTTCAATCTCAATGGGATGCAGACCAAGAGCGGCAAAGAGCGCAGGCCAGCGCTGCGCGAGCGCGATAACGCGCGCAAAATAGATTGCCGCCGTAGCGGGCACCAGAATGCGCCGCACGCCGGCCTGTTCAGCCAGCGCCAGGCCCTGCGCTTCATTCTCCGCAAAGGGGGGAAAATCGTAGTGGCAGTGCGTATCCATAAAACCGGGGATCACGCGGTGTCCTCATTGCCAAAAGCGGGATCATTAGCCTCAACCAGCGGCGGAGCCGCACTGTCGTTCGCGACAGGAACCGGCGGCGCAACTATTTGCGCTTCCGGCGCTGCGGCAACCTCAGCCAGCGGCTCGTTCACTGCCGCAACCGGCACGACGATCGGCGAGGCGACGCGTTTTAACGGCGGCTTATTCGTCAGCTTTTGCCCGACGGTCGCCAGGAAGTAGCGCCCGCACTGCCGCCCCAGATTGTAATCCATGCGCAGAGCGGCCATGCGGCTGCCGAGGGCGATACTGCTCAGCGGTTTTGGCGGGTAGATTTCAAATATGCGTAAATCTCCCGGCGGTTTTTCAATAAAGCGCTGAATTGTGGAATAGCTTTCTTCATGATGCTGTACCAGGTTGATAAGCGGCTGCAAACTACTGGTTCCCAGCCAGCGTTCCATCCGTTTAAACCACTGGGGCGTATAATACATTTGAGAAGGCACCGTGCGGATAACTACGAGCGTGGTGGCTCCCAGTCGCGCGGCCTCGCGCACCGGTATAGCGTCGCTTATACCACCGTCCTGATAGCTTTTGTCGCCAATCATGACGCCGGTGCGGTAAAAACCGGGAATGGCGCTGGAAGCGCGAATCAGGTTCAGCCAGCTATCGGGCCGTGGAGCAAAATACTCTGCCGTGTAATCATCGCTACGGCAGGCGCACATAAAAAACGATTTACCGTGGTCGAACAGGCGCTGTGCGTTATCCATCGCCAGCGGCATTTTGCGCGACGTCGTTTCAATCAGCCAGTCCAGGTCGATAAGATTACCGCCGCGCACAAAGCGCAGAGGATTAAAAAATTCGCGGGAGGTGGTATAGCGCATGATAACGCGCCGCGCATAGCCGGGCTGCTGACATACAAATGCCGATAGATTCTGCGCGCCAGCCGAGGTGCCGAGATAAAAATCAAACGGATCGAACCGCGCCTGCATAAACTCATCCAGCACGCCCGCGGTGAAAATCCCACGCTGCCCTCCCCCTTCGCATACCAGCGCGATGCGTCCGGGCTGAAACGGTTTGATCGCCAATGGTGCAATGTTACCAAGCGTAACGGGAATTCTCTGGCCCACCGCTGCCTTCCTGTATCAACGCCCCTCTCCGGAATGGAGCTTCGGGCATGAGAGTATTCATTCTTATCTCACCAGGTTGTGTGGTGACAGGCGTATTGTGTACACAGAACGCTTTGATATCAGTGCCATTGCGACATGGCGCACCGCCGCCTGATGAAACAGGTGGCTTACTATAATAATAAAAGCCAGCCGATGCATCGGCTGGCCTGTAAATGTTGCGCTGTTAAGTGCTAAAAAATTTGTCTACGGACGTTTACGGCCCATAAACAGACTTACCAGGAACAGGATCACGCCGACAACGAAAACCACTTTCGCCGCGCCCGCAGCCGCTCCTGCCAGTCCGCCAAAACCTAACGCTGCAGCAATAAGCGCCACGACCAGAAAAATAATGCCCCATCGAAACATAAGACTCTCCTTTACTCAGGATAAATACCCAGGATAAAACTAGCCTGAACCGGCTCTTTTAGTATATAGCTCAAAACCTTGCCATACTTCACACCTGCGAATTCCGCCTCCACGGTCTGGCTGCCAAAGGCGGATGCGTCAGGATTTAAGGTTTAATCTGCAGATCGTTTTTTACGCTTTTAACGCCATCAATGGCCTTGGCCACACTTTCAGCGCGCGTTGATTGCGCCTGATTTTCAACCTCGCCTGAAAGCTGAACCACGCCGTCGGTGGTAGTCACTTGTCAACAACGGGTAAAAAGTGATCCACTTACCGTCACCACCAACGGTCTA
>CALYPF010000150.1 GCA_945271245.1 uncultured Enterobacteriaceae bacterium
TTAGACCGTTGGTGGTGACGGTAAGTGGATCACTTTTTACCCGTTGTTGACACCGACCGCATTGGAAAGTCCACCAGCGTGTATATCAGGCATGCGCCACTGGGGTTGGATGCTGTCCCGCTTTGCGCAGTAGCATCATGAGGTATACAAAAGAGACGCTGGCAATCATGATAAATAGCAAATTATCAGAGTAGCGCTGCATCAGCATTGATGTCAGCGACGGCCCGGCAAGGCTGCCGATAGTATAACTGAGCAACAGAGCCTGATTCATTGCAACCAGCTGATGGTGCCCGACTTTTTCGCAGGCCCAGGCCATAGCTACCGGATACAGCGTAAACCCGGCCGCGCCAAGGATAAACAGCGATGGCCCCATCGCCGCATTGCCTAGCATTGCAAGTGCCCCCAAAATCACAACAAACACCTGCACACGCAGAACCAGTAAACGCCCATAGCGGTCAGCAAGTCTGCCAATTGGCCACTGCCCCACAATTCCGGCACTAACCATTACCGCCATCCAGAAGCCAATATGCGCATCACTGATCCCCTGGTGATTTAACCAGAGCGGCATCAGGCCGTATAACGATCCTAAAACAATACCGGAAATAATACAGCCGTTAACACCCAGCCGAGCCTCACGCAGACGCAGCATACTCCACATATGCGTAGACTCATGACCCTCGCCGTGCATATTCACTATGTGGGTAAAAAGAAGCGGTAGAATTCCGGCAATCACCATACCACTTACCCACGGCAGAATATTCAGCAATTCCGTAGATACTTTACTGATAAGTAACTGCCCGGCGACGGTACCTAAATAGTAAACCATCATGTAGGCCGCCAACAGACGGCCGCGATTGCGCGATGTTCCGCTACTCATGAGCGCACTTTCGACAACAACCCAGATCATAGCGCAGCCAACGCCTGCGATAAATCGCCAGGCAAGCCAGCTCCAAAACCCTGTCATTATGCCAAGCCCAAGGCACGCCACCCCAAAAATCGCTGACGCCAGATAATAACTGCGATTAAAGCCCCACTTTTTAATCAATACTCCGGTAACCAGCGTTCCCGCCAGGTTGCCGGTAAAATAAGAGGAGCTTACCATCCCTACTTGCCAGGTTGGCAGTTGATCGTGGGCAAGCCACAGCGGCACTAATGTATTCATTACCGCGATAGCCAGAGTCAGCAAAAGTAGGCCACAGAGCAGAAAAAGCACTGGCCGGGTCCAGACAGACATGTATTTTTGAGCCGTTAAAGATGGTGGAAATTAAGCGCATCATGCCATTGGCAAAAACATTGTCAATCTACTCTTTTCGGGTATAAACACATTTTGCTACTCGTCGATTGACAAAACTAATCTATCCGCTTCGGGATATAAAGCAGGACAACGATAATCAATTGATTCTAAAAAAAATTAAATTAAACCCCGCCGTCGCGTTTACGCTAAAAATTTCATCGATTATTTTATTTCCACACGGAGTCGCTCAGGGAAAAATATAATTTCTGTTCTTCGGATAAGTAAAATTTTTAATAAATGCAGTGAACAAATAACATTCAATTAACGCACGAAGAACATTATAAAAATGCTTTATTTTATTAACTCAATATAACTTATGTACACCAACCTTATATCAGAGTTAAAAATAGCTCTGTTAATAATTACGCAACACAACTAATCGATGACAATTCCCGGCTTAACCGTGGTGCAAAGCGGCGTTAATTCTCTCAGTCAGGAATATCCACTTCGATACAGCGAGGTGAATATTCAAAGACAACAAAATAGGATATAGCCTGTTAATGATTTAACTGTCAGTATAAAGTTTTCAGCGCCTCATCAAAGTAAGCGCATTTTAGAGAGCATTGCCTTCCCTCCAGGCACCGGCGGGTTTACTGTTTAAAAAAACACCGACCACCTTTGATGGATTTACCTGCAGAAGCGAATAGAAAAAAAATCACCCATTGCCGATCGGGCCGATAGAAAGTGTCTCAGTGAACGATGCTGACACTCATATCAATGCGTACGAAGCCACTGTAATGGCCTTCCCCACACAGATTGCCTGAGAAACGTCAACACATAGAAAATAGGCGGGAAATATTTTATTCATGAGGCAATGCCGCACGCGGCAACGTGCGGCATTAAGATACAAAAGATTATCCGGCAACCGCCATTCCAACGGTCATGTGCAATCCATAAAACACGCCACGGCCGATGAGCTCTGCCACAACGACAAGCACAAACGCACAGCTTAAGGTCGCCACCGCAGGCTGATTCCCTTTTAACTGCGGCCATGCCCAAAGCGCCAGCGCGCAGGCCAGTAGCACAATGCGCCATGAGGATAGCACACCGTAGCCAGGCACCAGCGCACTCGCCTGCTGGACCGAACTGTGAATATCAGGTAACGCAGCCCCCTGCATCACAATAGCGATTGCACTGACCAATACACCCAATAGCGCAATTACTGGCAGAAAGCCCGGTGCGCACCCGCGCACATCCGCATTGCGCAGCAGTATATAACCCAGAAGCGATCCGCCAATAAACATTGTCATAAAAAAGTTTAACGGCGTCCAGATGCTATACCAGGTTGGGACGGTGTCTATCGTGCTGTAAACCCGGCTCATCAGCCAGACAAAAACTATGCCCAGCGCCATAGTGACCACCAGCCAAATCTTACCCAACGCCGTCGGCATCTTTTTAACAACGCTAATTAACCACCAAAAACCGCCAACGGCAAAGAAAATTGAACCACCGGCAATTTCATTGCTCAACCCCGACTGCCCTATGCGATTCAGAGAATTAAATGCTCGCAGCGGCGACCCCAGGTGCATTATCGAAGCGATAAACGCAATCCCCATAAGAACCCACAGCACTATCATCGAAAGAGTCAGGCGATACCGCTTTTCTTCCGACATTTTGCCTGCCAGTAATGCGCCGCCAACAACCAAAACTGCACCGGCAACGCATTGTCCGAGGACGGTAAAAATCATTAACGGCCACTCATGCCATCCGCTGCCCATCTTAGACCTCCTTCGGATTTGCCAGACGGCCCGTGGTATCCCCGGTCGGGCGGCTATTGGCGTTAGGTTTAATTACAATATTGGGACGCGTAAAGTGCGAGGCCGGGAGCGGAGCTACCTGCGCCAGATCGCCATGACGAGCCCGAAGATCCTCAATTGGGCCAAAATCCAGCGCGCGCAGCGGGCAGGATTCCACACAAATAGGCTTATGCCCTTCTGCAACGCGCTCATGACATCCATCACATTTAGTCATATGGCCTTTTTTAGCGTTGTACTGAGGCGCGCCGTATGGACAAGCCATATGACAATACCGGCAACCAATGCATACTTCTTCGTTCACTACCACAAAGCCATCTTCGCGCTTGTGCATCGCCCCGCTTGGGCAAACTTTCGTACAGGCAGGATCGGCGCAGTGATTACAAGAAATAGAGAGGTAATAGGCAAAGACATTTTGATGCCAGACGCCATTATCTTCCTGCCAGTCCCCTCCGGCGTATTCATAAATACGGCGGAAACTGACATCCGGCGTGAGATCTTTGTAGTCTTTACAGGCCAGTTCACACGTTTTACAACCAGTGCAGCGACTGGAGTCAATATAAAATCCATATTGGGTTGTCATTTGTTACTCCTTACGCCTTTTCCACCTGGACAAGGTTGGTGTGCGATGGGTTACCTTTTGCCAGCGGCGAAGGGCGCTGCGTGGTCAATACATTAATACAGCCTGCGCGATCTATCCGCTGCTTATCCGGGTCATACCAGGCGCCTTCTCCCAGCGCTACAACGCCCGGCAAAATACGCGGCGTGACTTTTGCAGCAATGTGCACTTCGCCACGGTCATTGAAGATACGAATTGCATCACCATTTTTAATGTCGCGTTCGCGTGCATCGAGAGGGTTAATCCACATCTCCTGACGACAGGCAGCCTTCAGTACATCCACATTGCCGTAAGTTGAATGCGCGCGCGCTTTATAGTGGAAACCGGTAAGCTGCAGCGGGTATTTTTTCGCCAGAGGATCGGTGATATGTTCAAAACCGGGGCTATAGACCGGTAGGGGATCGATAACGTCATCCTTTTCCAGCGTCCAGGTTTTCGCTATTTCAGCGAGCTGGGCAGAATAGATTTCAATTTTGCCAGAAGGGGTTGTTAGTGGGTTTGCCGCAGGGTTTTCCCGGAATGCCTTATAGGCGATATGGTGCCCTTCCGGATCGCGTTGCTTAAAGATGCCTTGCTTACGGAATTCTTCAAAAGAAGGCAGCGCAGGGATAGCTTCTCGCGACTGCTCATAAAGATGCCGGAGCCACCCTTCCTGAGTGCGCCCTTCAGTAAAGCGCTGCTCAACGCCCATACGTTTTGCAAGTTCACTGGTAATGTCATAGATATTTTTGCACTCAAAACGCGGCTTAATCGCCTGATCGGCAAAAATGACGTAGGCCATGTTGCCGCATGAAGCATCCAGAGCGAAGTCCATCTGTTCTGAAGCCGTGCAGTCCGGCAAAAGGAGATCGGCATATTTTGCCGAGCTGGTCATATGGTTATCAATGACCACAATCAGCTCACACTTCGTGTCATCCTGCAAAATATCATGCGTGCGATTTATCTGTGAATGCTGATTGATCAGACAGTTGCTGGCATAGTTCCAAATCATCTTGATAGGGACATCCAACTTCTCTTTTCCGCGTACGCCGTCCCGAATGCGAGTCATTTCTGGGCCGCGTTCAATAGCATCCGTCCACATAAACATAGAGATGCTGGTGGCAACCGGGTTTTCCAACGTAGGCATCCGCACAAAAGGTAGCTCGTAAGAACCTTCACGCGCACCGGTATTACCACCGGCGATACCTACATTCCCGGTAAGAATGGCCAGCATTGCTATCGCGCGGGACGCCAGTTCACCATTTGCATGGCGCTGCGGCCCCCAGCCCTGTGAGATACAGGCGGTTTTAGCACCGGCAATCTCCCGCGCCAGCCTGATAATCCGCGCGGCTGGAATGCCCGTGATTGCTGCGGCCCACTCCGGTGTTTTAGCCGTGCTATCAGCGCCCTGGCCCAGAATATAAGCTTTATAATGACCATTCGCAGGGGCACCAGCCGGCAATGTTTTCTCATCATAGCCGATGCAGTAAGCATCCAAAAACGCCCGATCAACGAGGTCTTCTTTGATCATCACCCAGGCCAGCGCCGACACCAGTGCCGCATCGGTGCCCGGGCGGATAGGGATCCATTCGTCTTCACGACCAGCGCCGGTATCGGTATAGCGCGGATCGATAATAATCATTCGCGCCTGAGAGCGTTCGCGCGCCTGCTCCAGATAATATGTGACGCCGCCACCGCTCATTCGCGTCTCGCCCGGGTTGTTTCCGAACAAAACCACCAGCTCACTATTTTCTATATCTGAAGGGCTATTGCCATCGGCCCAGCCGCCATAGGTGTAGTTAAGCCCCTCGGCTATCTGCGCCGTAGAATAATCGCCATAATGATTAAGGTAACCGCCACAGCAGTTCATCAGTCGCGCAATCAGGGTATTTCCCGGAGGCCAGGAACGCGTAATAGTGCCCCCCAGCGTTCCGGTGCCATAATTAAGGTAAATAGATTCGTTGCCGTACTCTTTAATCAAGCGCTGCAGGTTGGAAGCGAGTGTGTCGAAGGCTTCTTCCCAGGAAATACGCTCAAACTTACCTTCACCGCGTTTGCCAACGCGCTTCATCGGGTATTTCAGGCGATCTGGGTTATATACGCGCCGCCGCATTGAGCGCCCGCGCAGGCAGGCACGCACCTGATGCAGGCCTTCATAATCGTCATCACCGGTATTATCGGTTTCAACATATTTAATTTCACCGTCAACGACGTGCATCCGCAGCGGGCAACGGCTTCCACAGTTTACAGTGCACGCGCTCCAGACAACTTTTTCCGGAGAGGAGCCTGCGGCTTTTTCAGCGGCAAATACCTGGTGTGAGAAAGGTAAACTTAGCGCCCCGCTAGCGGCAGCAAGCCCGCACAGCGCTGTATTTTTAACCAGCGCTCTGCGACTTACCTCCGCAGCCAGTATTGCTTCGGGGGATTCTTTCATAAAAATCACTCATTGCTTATTTAATAAACGGCAGACTTGCGTCTGTACCGGAAAGCAGGAAGCTGTAAAACGTTTCACCTGAGGCGAATTATTGTAAAAAGCGGATATGTACTCCCTGGTAGCCAGAAGAATACTTATTTGGAAGTAATGAATATTGTCAGATGTCAAATGTGGGTAAGAAAACCGCCACTGGCAGTCATTTTGTTTAGGTGAGTATTCTCCCCTTCGGTAAGCGAAATGGCGCGTTTTTATCTTGTAAATATCATGTATTACCGCCTCTGCGCAGAATTTCACATGCCATTTTTATCGCCAGCGGGAATTGAACCTTTTGATGGAAAATATGCCGCCTGGCTGCCTTCGCTGTAAAATCTGGCGTTTAACAGCACCCGCCTCAAAGGCCGCTTTTGACTTGTAACTCTGATTAATATGCTTCTGCGCAGCCTGCAATATGAGCGACAATGGATTGTCCCGACTGTCGCATCAGGCTCGGCCAAAATAAGTACTACTGTACTCCAAAAGGAGGGTATCAATTTTCTAAAAGAAAGCCCCGGCAGATTACTTAACCCAGGAGCCGCATGCGCTTGAAGAGAAACGCTTAACTTTATCCTCTTAGTCGCATTCCATGGCTATCTCCCACGTATAGAGGTAGTGCGGTAACAGGCATGTCTACCGCGCCGAATTATTTTGATGATGGTTTCAACCTTATGATTTAGTCAGCGGCCAGGATATTCCTGGCGGATGGAATCGTCACAGAAATGCTCCGCAAAGTTTACCGGTCAAGCACGATCAGCGGTAAGTTATTGGATGAATCATTTAACACTGTGATATCGGCCCCGTAGAGCACGTTTAACGCCGACTGTTTCAATACCTCCAGCGGTCTACCATTATCAATAACTCTGCCTTTATCCATCAGCACTATGCGATCGGCGTAGCGTGCGGCAAGGTTGAGATCGTGCAGTACGCAGCAAACATTGAACTGCCGCTCGTTTACCAACTGGCGTAATAAACGAAAAAGATGCTGCTGGTGGTGAATATCCAGCGCAGAGGTCGGCTCATCAAGAAACAGCCACTTAGGTGAGGGGATGGTTTCCCACAACTGGGCCAGTAAACGCGCTAACTGTACCCGCTGCTGTTCGCCGCCAGATAGCTGTCGGTAGTCACGAGAAGCCAGTTCCCGGCAATCGCACAACGCCACGATCTGCGCAATTTCATCATGGGGATGAGGTGTACGATGAGGATGCCTGCCCATTCGAATTACTTCCTGTACGCTAAACGGGAAGGCCATATGGCTGTTCTGACGCATCACCGCGCGGGTTTTTGCCAGCTCAGTGATTGACCATGCATTTAGCGGCCTGCCCAATAATGTGCATTGCCCGCTGTGTGGTTTCAGATACCCGGTTAACTGGCGTAACAGCGTGGATTTTCCTGCGCCATTCGGCCCTAAAATGGCCACAATTTCCCCGCCTGGAAAACTCAGCGAAACGTCATCCGTCAGGCGCCTTCCCCGGAGGCTATAAACTAAATTTTCAGCGCGGATCATAATATCCTCCGACTGCGTAAAATCAGCCACAGAAACCAGGGGCCGCCAATCAGACTGGTCAACAAACCCACGGGCATTTCGGCGGGTTGAACCAGCGTGCGGGCCAGAGTATCGGCAATCAGAAGCAAACAGGCTCCGGCCTGCGCGGAATATGGGATAAGCCAGCGATGATCGGCCCCGGTAGACATTCTGATGAGATGGGGGATAACCAGCCCGATAAAGCCGATAACACCGCTCACCGAAACCGCAGCGCCGACAAGAAGTGAACTGAGTAGCAGCAACTGCTGGCGTTTACGTTTTACATTTACACCGAGGTAATGCGCTTCTTCATCGCCAAGTTGCAGCAGATTCAACGTTCCGGCGAGATAAATTGTTACCGCAATACCCGGCAGTATAAATGAACTGGCGACCAGCAGCGTAGACCACTGCGCCTGGCCAAGATGTCCCATCATCCACAGGGTAAGCTGCCGAAGCTGCTGATCATCGCCAATATAGCTCAGCACACCAATTGCGGCGCCACACAGCGCGTTGATGGCGATTCCGACCAACAACAATTGCATCATACCGCCGTGACGATGGCGCTGGCCAATCAGGAAAATAATGGTGCAAATAACCATGCTGCCCGCAACGGCAAAAATCATCTGTTCATACAGCACCAGCACAACCGGCAGGGATAATGGGAGGACGATTGCCACCCCGACCATTAACGCAGAACCGCTGCTAACACCAAGAAGCCCGGGGTCAGCCATCGGATTGCGAAAAAGCCCCTGCATGATAGCGCCTGCCGTTGCCAATGCAGCGCCTACCAGTACTGCCAATAACACGCGCGGCAGACGAATGTTCAACCAGATGTCTCGATACTCTTTATCAAAAAGAGCGCTGAAGGTGATATTCAACGCCCCCTGACTGGCGCCGAGAAGCATCAGAGCAATTAGCAGGAGTGAAAGGCCCGTCAATATGCTGACGGAAGAGAGTGAATCCTTGAGCACGCAAGACTCCATTGCAACTTTGCGGCGCGGGTACCCCGCGCCGCGAGGGGATTACCCCGGATTAAGTTCAGGTTCAACCAGACTGTAGATCTGATTATTCAGGGCCGGCATATGAGCCAGTTCATGGATATGTGCAGCAACATCGGCACGTCGCACAAAGCCATGACACTCCTTATCTTGTATCCGCCGTGCTTTTCCTGTCGCATTACCATTGAGCAGCCCGCCAGGACGAAGAATGGCATATTCCAACCGGCTGGTTTGTAGCCAATTTTCTGCCAGCGATTTTTCTCGTACGGCTTGACCAAAAGCGGCTTTCGCACGCGGTGATAAAAAACGCCAGCTATCGCCGCAGCCCAGCGATGTCACCAGAATCATCCGCCTGAGACCCGCATTTTCAGCCTCATCAATGACGGTACGGTGTGCAAGATAGTCCCGATCGCCGCCCATAGAGGAGATGGCAATAGCATTAGGCCCAGCGGCACAACAGGCGCCGGCAACAACGCTGCTATTACATGCGTCGCCTTTGAAAACCCGTACGCCCTTTTTTTCCAGTTCAGCGGCAGCTTGCGCGCTGCGAACAATAGCAATCACGGGGCGTTTTTCCGCCAATGCCAGCTTAAGTGTTTCTGCGCCAACGCCGCTTCCGCCCGCACCGAAGAGTAGCCACGGCGTCATCGGGCATCTTCCTTAAGCGATGCGACCAGCGCGTGGAAAAGCTGAACCTGTTCACTCAGTAACTGACGGTGTTCATCCCGGCCCAGGAAAATTTTAAACATGGCGCTACCGGCTTTGTTAAAGAACAGAATAGATGCGGTGTCCATCCCCATAAATTTACGTTCAATCAAGGCGATATGTGTGCAGTTCTCGGCCTTGATGTGCCCCGTCATCCCTTTTTTACCCCGCAGATTGAAGTAGCCGTGGCGGTGAAATCCGGAAGGTAGCTCGCCGGTAAATTCGAGGATAACATCCGCGGTATGAACCAGCGTGGTTACCTTGCCCCACTCGCTGACGCTCTCCCATACGCGGTCAAACTTATCGCCCGAAACAACCGTTGGAGCGGGCAAGTTTTGTACTACATCCAGTAGCGTAGTGGTGTAGCGCTCGGCGATGGCTTCCAGCGTACCTTCCGGCTCAGTCTTCAAAAAAGCCTGTAAAGAGACATGACTCATAATTACTCCTGTTATGGTTTCTCAACCGCAATACACGGTGCGTTAAGTTCCTGAATCAGTTCATCAAGAGACTGCAAAATATTGCTTGCCCAGAAGCGGCCTTCATTGGTCAAACGCAGGCACGTTGAGGAATCCCTGGTCAACCCCGCCTGATGCCATTGGGACAGTAAAGGGGCTAATTTTTCGGCATGAGGCGTCAGTTCATCCAGCGGAATGCGCGCCGCTTCAACACCGGCCTGGAGGATATGCCGCCACTGAAAGCCAGCCTCAGCGGTGCGCATCATCATCATTAATGGCTTTTTCCCAACCGCGATTGCCTCATGCCAGGCAGTGAGGTTACGTTCAACCATCCAGGAATAGCCGTTCACCGAGCCGCCTGCTCCTGAACCAAATGCCAGACAGTCTGCCCCCTGTTTAATCAGGAGGTTATACAGGTTGCGCTCGCGCGTTGTACGCGCCCAGTGGCTGTTGCTGATACAGCGCCAGCCCGCCGCGTCCATAAAGTCACAGCCCTGAAGGTAGAGATCGCGACGCTCCGCCGGAGAAGGAACCTCCACGCGTCCATTTTCTACGGCTTTGCCCAGCGGGGTATTGGGGAGCAGATTAAGGGCATAGAGGTCAACACCGTCGAGGCCAATATCACGCGCGATCGCCAGATCTTCGCCCCATAGTTTCGTATCTTGCCCCGGCAAACCAAAAAGGAGATCGCACACTACCGCCGCGCGATCTCTTTTCACCAGCCCTTGCATAAAAACCCTGGCCGTTGGGCCATCTGACGTTCGGGCCATCTTCTTACGAATTTTGCTGTTAAAGGATTGAATGCCAATGGAGAAACGATTTGCACCCGCATCCAGACAGGCGTCAATTCGATTATCGTCAAAGTTAAGAACCCGGCCTTCAATCGTTATCTCACAGTCCGGTGCCAGAGGGAGCCTGTTCTTTAGCACTGTGATTATCTTTGCCAGATCCAGTGCCGACAGCGCTGAGGGTGTACCGCCGCCAAAGTAAACGGCGTGAACAGGGGCTGACTGATGTAAAACGCTATCCGCTTCCATTTCGATTTCGCGAATTAGAGCGTCGGTGTAGCGGGTACAGTGGTCCTCCTTGAAAGGGTTTTGATAAAAACCGCAGAACGTACAATGCGTCGCACAAAAGGGAATATGCAAATACACCAGCCTTTTGCGAGAAGAGACGCACTGGCTGATGACACTTTGCCAGGTTTGCGACAGTTGCTCGTTGGCGACAGGGATCGCACCACGCCACGGCATCGTGGCACGGCGATCTTTAAATGGCTGATTTCCCTCCAGCGCGAAATGCGGAGTAAGATCCAGCTGTCAACAACGGGTAAAAAGTGATCCACTTACCGTCACCACCAACGGTCT
>CALYPF010000151.1 GCA_945271245.1 uncultured Enterobacteriaceae bacterium
AATACCGCAATACCGCAATACCGCAATACCGCAATACCGCAATACCGCAATACCGGCATTCGGGGGCAGGGGTTAAATTGGCTCCCGAACTGTCTGTGTAAGCAGAAGCCTGTACTTTAAGGCCGATGATGCGAACCGCACTATTCTCCCGCTGAACGGCTCCAGACCTGGCTGCCTCGCTGATTTACCGGCTACAAATATGCGCCCAGCGGCTAAGCGCGGCCGGCGGTTATTAAGAAATGCGCCCGCGCCCGCTGCTACTAGTTGAAATCAACCGAATAAAGTTGCTGAGCCTGAGCGCTCAATGGCTTAACGTTTGGTGGATGGGAATCGTATCGTTGCCTGAAAGCCGCCGCCGGGCGCGTGCTGCAAAGCGACCGTCATGCGATGCAGGGCGGCAATACGTTTCACAATCGATAACCCCAGCCCGCTACCCGTTTGTTTTTGGCCCGGCGGGCGCCAGAAACGTTCTCCCACGCGTGCAAGCGTATCATCGCTCATCCCCGGACCGTTATCCGCTACGGTAAGCGAGTGGTCATCCAGCGTTAGCTCTACGGTACAGCCGGGGGAGCAGTATCGCACCGCGTTATCCAGCAGGTTGCGCACCAGTAAGCTCAGCAGCAGCGCTTGCCCGCGCAGGCAGATTTGCCGCTGAGTAAGATGAAGCTGAATTTCTATCTGTCGTGCGCTGGCGCAGGGATAGATATCAGCGACGGCGTCCTGCAATAGCGCGTTAAGGCTAACAGGGACGCTGTCTTCGGGATTATCCAGCGCATCCAGTCGGGAGAGCGTGAGAAGCTGTTCGACCAGCCTGGTGGTCCGGGTAATCCCCGCCTGCATTTGGGTGAGGGCCTGTTCGCGAACGATTTTATCGTCTCCGGCAAGCTGGACGACTTCTGCCTGCACTTTTAAACCCGCCAGCGGGCTGCGTATTTCGTGGGCTGCATCTGAAATAAATCGTCTTTCGCGCTCAATGGTGTGATGCGTACGCGCGAAAAGTTGATTCAGCGCTGATACCAGCGGGCGCACTTCCCCCGGGATCTGCGCGGTGTCCAGACTCTCCGGTGAGTCCGGGAGGCGCGTTGCCAGTTGCCGGGACAGTCGCCCGAGCGGACGAAGTTCACGGTGTAGCAGCAGCATCAATATCAGGATCATACCCGGTAAAGCCACCAGCCAGGGATAGAGCTGACTGGTGACAATATCAATTGCCATATCTTCGCGATATTCCCACTCCTGCGCGACGACGATGCGAAAGCGCCCATCGCTGCTGGTGAGCCACAGAAAACGCCATTCATCGTCGTCATCAGGTAGATAACCATCGATGAATCCGTCGCGATAATAGTGCCAGGGGATATCACGCCCGTTATCGCCATCGTTAAGTCGCATTTTGCCGTGGATATCGAAGATAGCGAACGCCATCGCGTCGTCGTCCTGCTTACCGCGATGGTGACGCAGCATTTTTTTGGTAGGCGCCAGGGCGGGCGGCGATGCGGCTTCATCAAATGACATGACGCTAAGGCGCTTGGCGAATAGCATCTGCTGGGTGTCAAAAAGTTTATTAAGCTCTTTGGTCGTGTAGTGCCAGGCGATAAGGCTTGCGCAGCACCATGTCAGCGCCGTTAACAGAATAAAAAACAGGGTTAGGCGCAGGCGTAAACTGGTCAGGTGCATCAGGTGGCAGGCTCCAGCGTGTAGCCGACGCCGTGCACGGTGCGAATGTAACCGCCGCCCAGTTTACGTCGCAGATGATGGATATGGACTTCAATCGTGTTACTGGCAATATCATCGCTCCAGCCGTATAGTTTTTCTTCAATTAAGCGCCGTGGTAACACGCGCCCGACATTGCGCATTAGCAATTCAAGCAGGGCAAACTCTTTAGGTTTCAGCAACAGGGGCGCGCCGTTCAGCGTCACGCTTATGGCCGTAGGATCGAGCGTAACGCCACGGTGTTGTAACGTCTGTATTGGCTGGCCTTGGGCGCGCCTGATGAGTGCTTCCAGCCGCGCAGCGACTTCAATGAGGGCGAATGGCTTGCATAGATAGTCATCGGCACCAAGGCGCAGTCCCTCCACCCGCTGATCCAGCGCATCCCGCGCGGTGAGGATCAGTACCGGCTCGCATCGCCCCTGTTCGCGCCAGGATTGCAATAACGACAGTCCGTCGATTTCCGGTAGCGTAAGATCCAAAATTACCGCGTCATAGGGAGCGCAATATAGCGCTTCTCTGCCCTCCACACCGTGTGTGAACCAGTCAACCGTAAAACATAATTTTGTCAGCCCGACTTTGATTCCATCGCCGATTAATAAATCATCTTCAATGAGCAAAATACGCATTGCTTATTATCCCTGATATTGTCTTTGCTCAGGTAATAACGCAGAGCGGGGGATAATGTACAGTCTTTTTATTTTTTTTATAAATTAAGCATCCGTTAATATTTATCTGATGTAATCCTTCAAAACGCCATAGATAAAGGGAAACATCATGAAAAAATATCTTTTAGCTTTGAGCCTTGCCAGCTTTTGCGCGCTGCCGGTATTTGCCAAGGGGAACGGTGGTTTTAGCGGCCCGGATAATGCTGGCGGGTTTGTTGGGCCGAATGGAAGTGTCACCACCGTTGAGCGCGCTAAAACGCTACGGGATGATACCTGGGTTACGCTGCATGGGAATATTACCCAGCGTATTTCTGATGACCTTTATCAGTTTCGCGATGCCAGCGGTATGGTTAATGTGGATATTGATGATAAATACTGGCGCGGACAAACTATTTCTCCTCAGGATGTAGTTGAAATTCAGGGGGAGGTCGATAAAGACTGGAACTCAGTTGAAATAGATGTGAAGCAGATTATTAAAAAAGCCCGCTAGTATGCTGGAAAGTTAAAATAGTGAGCAAATTAAAACAATGATAAATGCGGGCAGGAATGCCCGCGTTGGCTGAGAGAATTTGCTTGCCCGGTAATAAATACAATATAGGGATGTTATTGTGAATCGAGCATTTAAATTTATTATGCGAATATCGATAGTTTTGTTAATTTTGGGCGCGATAGTATTTTACGCGAAGCAGGATATAGCGAATATTATAAAACTAGTGAGGATGGCGCAGGATGTTTCCTCATCATTATATTTACGAGGCTATGATGCCGAGGTGCAGGCACAAAAAGTAGAAGGCGTTACGCGTAATTTGTCTGGACTCACCTACTCTGATTATCACGATAGCCTTTTTGCCACGGTTAACAACCCACCTGAATTACTCCAGTTAAATAAAGAGGGGCAGGTTCTCGATCGGATGAAGATAGAGCGGATTCCCGATCCGGAAACGGTTGAACATATTCACGGCGATGAGTTTTATCTTGCCAGCGAACGGGAGGGTAAAGTCTATCGCGTGCGCCTGGACAGGCGCGCCCACGGCGTGAAAATACTGTCGTCGATTTCTTTTGCCGATTTAGCGCAGGGGCGAAATGACGGTATTGAGGGGATTGCGTGGAACCCGCAGCGCGAAGCCCTTTACGTGGCCAAAGAGAAGCGTCCCCCGTCGATAACTGAAGTCACGATGAGTGACAGTAATCCCGGGTTTCAGCGAGTTTCAGGCGATCGCCTGAAGGGGGTAAAAGATATCTCCGGGCTGGCGTATTCGTCGGCTTCGCAAACGCTGCTGGTATTATCTGACGATTCGCGCGTGATTATGGAAATGGATGCCGGTTATAACGTGCTGGACCGACTGCATTTGCAGCAAGGGTGGGCGTCACTGGCGCATGATATTCCACAGCCTGAAGGCATCGCAGTCGATAAACTGGGAAATATTTATGTGGTCAGCGAGCCTAATCTGTTTTATCGCTTCCATAAGCAGGTGCGGGTAAAAGGATAGGCTTAGCGATTCGCCCATCTGGCAGTGGCTGGAGGTTACGTCGCTAACGCCAAACAGCGTGCCGATTAACAGTGCTAGTGCGATGTGCGTTAGCCGTTATGGCATCACGCGCTGTGGTACATCCAGACCCGAGGCGCGGTTTATTTACTGCGGGGCTGCGCGCGCTTCCCGCGCGGTGTGTCTTAGGGTGAATAATCCAGGTCAGCAAAAGCGCTGGCCGTGGGTCAGTACGGTTTTGTACGCAGTCAATACTACGCCCGACATATGGGGCACAAATGCCGATCGGTATGCGGATACGCATTATCATGCGTCAGATAATCCCCTTAAGTATGCGCCTTTTATTTGAGGAGCGTTCCACTATCGACACGTATTGCCTCGAAATATTGGCGGATGAAGCCGCTATTCCTACCTGGATTTATGACATTGATGCACCTAACTTACCGGTGAAAGTGATCCCGCCTGCAATGTTATGTAAATACTTACTTACCGGCGAGGTTTCTTATGTTTCAAGGTTGTTAAGTTAAGCCCGGTGTTATAGATAATTTGAGGTGAACCTTTTTATTCAACTTAGATGCTGATACCGGAAAAAAACAATGAATAATTCAGGGAAATACCTCATATGGGGCGCAATTTCGCTGTTGGGAGCGGGCGCGCTTGGTTATGTCGCTCTCAATCGCGGTGAGCAAATAAATGCGCTATGGATAGTGGTTGCATCGGTATGCGTTTATCTCATTGCTTACCGTTTTTATGGCTTATATATTGCCCGCCGGGTGCTCTCGGTAGATGCAACCCGCATGACGCCAGCCATACGCTATAACGATGGGCTTGATTATGTGCCGACCGATAAAAAGGTGCTTTTTGGGCACCACTTTGCCGCTATCGCCGGTGCCGGACCGTTAGTGGGGCCGGTGCTGGCAGCGCAAATGGGCTATTTGCCCGGTATGATTTGGATTCTGGCAGGCGTGGTGCTGGCAGGGGCGGTGCAGGATTTTATGGTGCTATTTGTCTCAACGCGGCGCGACGGGCGTTCACTGGGCGAACTGGTGAAAGCGGAGATGGGGAATGTCGCCGGATTTATCGCGCTGATAGCCTGCTTTATGATAATGGTGATTATTTTGGCGGTGCTGGCAATGATTGTGGTGAAAGCGTTGACCCATAGCCCCTGGGGTACGTACACCGTGGCATTTACTATTCCGCTGGCGCTTTTTATGGGCGTGTATATTCGCTATCTGCGCCCCGGACGCATTGGTGAAGTATCCGTGATTGGCCTGGTGCTGCTGGTGTTTGCCATTATTTCCGGCGGCTGGGTGGCCCAGAACCCCGTCTGGTCAGCCTGGTTTGATTTTAACGGTATCCAGCTTACCTGGATTTTAGTGGGTTACGGCTTCGTGGCGGCGGTGCTTCCGGTTTGGCTATTGCTGGCACCGCGCGATTATCTGTCCACCTTTTTGAAAATCGGCACTATTGTCGGCCTGGCTATCGGCATATTGATTATGCGCCCGACGCTGACGATGCCCGCGCTGACGCGCTTTATCGACGGCAGCGGGCCGGTGTGGTCAGGGAGTCTGTTTCCTTTCCTCTTCATTACTATTGCCTGCGGTGCGGTATCAGGGTTCCATGCGCTGATAGCCTCTGGTACGACCCCTTAAATGCTGGCCAATGAGAATCAGGCCTGCTTTATCGGCTATGGCGGCATGCTGATGGAATCTTTTGTCGCGATTATGGCGCTGGTCGCCGCCTGCGTTATCGATCCCGGCGTCTATTTTGCGATGAATAGTCCACTGGCGGTACTGGCACCCGCTGGTGCCACCGACGCGGTGGCTTCCGCCGCGCAGGTGGTTAGCGGCTGGGGCTTCCATATCACTCCGGAAACATTAACTCGCATTGCTAACGAAGTCGGCGAACAGAGCATTATATCGCGCGCCGGCGGTGCACCGACGCTGGCGGTGGGAATGGCGTATATTCTGCGCGGCGCGCTGGCAGGAATGATGGACGTTTCATTTTGGTATCATTTCGCCATTCTGTTTGAAGCCTTATTTATTTTAACCGCAGTTGATGCCGGTACTCGCTCGGCGCGCTTTATGCTGCAGGATTTGCTGGGGCTGGTATCGCCCGCGCTTAAGCGCACCGACTCTTTGCCAGCAAATTTATTCGCTACCGCGTTATGCGTGCTGGCGTGGGGATATTTTCTGCACCAGGGCGTGGTCGATCCGCTCGGTGGCATTAACACACTCTGGCCGCTATTTGGTATTGCTAACCAGATGCTGGCAGGGATGGCACTTTTACTGTGCGCGGCAGTACTGTTCAAAATGAAGCGACAGCGCTATGCGTGGGTCGCACTTGTGCCTACTGCCTGGCTATTGGTCTGCACACTGAGCGCTGGCTGGCAAAAAGCGTTTAGCGACGATCCTAAAGTTGGATTTCTGGCCGTCGCTAATAAGTTTCAGGCGATGCTGGATAACGATGCTATTCCGGCTCAGTACTCTCAGGTCCAGCTTGCCCAGCTGGTATTCAATAATCGCCTTGATGCTGGGCTAACTATCTTTTTTATGGTGGTGGTGGTTGTGCTGGCGCTGTTTGCTCTGCGTACCGCGCGCGCGGGGCTGAAGAGTAGTGCGCCTACGGTGAATGAAACGCCCTATACCGCCATTTCAGAGCCGGTCACACCGACGAAAATACCGCATTAATAATCAAAAACAGCGGTTCCGGCAAATACGCCGGAGCCAGGAGAAAGCACCATGTTTGATTCGCTGGCGAAAGCCGGGAAATATCTGGGGCAGGCGGCAAAATTGATGGTCGGCGTGCCGGATTATGATAATTATGTTCAGCATATGCGACTGAACCATCCCGGGCAGGCCCCGATGTCATATGAGGAATTCTTTCGTGAGCGCCAGGATGCCCGCTATGGCGGTAAAGGCGGTATGCGCTGCTGTTAAAGGAGAAATACGATGCAAGATGCGGTGTCAGTAACGTTATTAACCGGCTTTTTGGGGGCAGGGAAAACGACGCTGCTGAACTATTTCCTGGCCCATCACGGCGATGCGTCGGTAGCAATCCTGGAAAATGAGTTTGGCGCGGTCAATATTGATGGTGCGCTGCTGGCTGCCGGAGAAAACGTCAATATTGTTGAGTTATCTAACGGCTGTGTGTGCTGCAGCGTGCGCGGAGAGTTTTCCGCGGCGCTGCACGCGCTATTGGACCAGCGGGCCTGGGGAGATATGCATTTCGACAGGCTCATTGTGGAGACGACGGGCCTTGCCGACCCTGCGCCGGTGCTCCAGACCTTTTTTGTCGATGAGCGCCTGCGTGAAGAGATGCGGCTGGATGCCGTCATTACGCTGGTGGATTGTCACCATATTCAGCGGCAATTGGATGAGTACCCCGTTGCAGCGGCGCAAATTGGCTTTGCCGATCGCATATTGCTGACGAAAGCGGATTTATGCGATGAGCAGCAGCAGGCTGAAGTTCGGGAGCGGATCCACCGTATTAACCGTAAAGCCTCTCTCTTTCATGTCACTCAGGGAATATGCCCGGCCGAGCTTTGGCTCGATATCAATGCGTTCACGCTCAGTGATACTCATTTTATCAGTACCGGTTATTATCAGGTGTGCCCTGGGGCTGGCTCTACGAATTTTGTGCCATTTCAGGCCGCCTTATCACAGAAACCCGCGTGGAATGATGCGATTCAGGCGCATGTCTTTGAGGCCGGCGAGTTAGATCTCCATCGCGTTGGCGCATTTATGGAGCGCTGTATTGAACAATACGGTAACGATATGCTGCGGTATAAAGGCGTATTGGCGATTGCCGACGGCGCGCAGCGGCTGATTGTCCAGGGCGTGCATAAAGTCGCGGGTTTTGATTACGGTGCGCCGTGGTCTGACGGTGAAGAAAGGCGCTCGCGACTGGTCATTATCGGACGTGATTTGCCGGTCAATGCGCTGCGCGAAGGCTTTATGAAAGCATCAGCTTCGCTATGCCTGTGAATGCAGGCGGTGTGAATGCCGGGTAAACTCGTTTTATGAAGTAAAAGTGCGATGCGTATGCCAGTACCGCGCACAATGGATGACGTGTGTTATAACAGGCGTTACTGTAAGGATAGATTTGACCGTTTACAGCCATAGGTAATACCTTTGGCTGCCTCATTGACCCTCAATCTTGGTAAGTGCTTAAATCCGGCGGAGATTTATGTCCGTTTGAGTGACGTGTTATAACATCTGTTAAGGCGCAAGCCGATCTGTCTACTGGCCTTAAAACGGATTGGCAGAGGTTTCTTTATTATCAGTAGCCTCGTTAGACCATAGTTGTTAGCTATCGCTTATTGATTTGATAATGCAAATGCATTAGCTGAACCGAGAAAAGTTCGATAACTTATACCCCAACGCAACACGGAGGAAGTATAGATGTCCTTGATTAATACCAAAATTAAACCTTTCAAAAACCAGGCATTCAAAAACGGCGAATTTGTTGAAGTGACTGAGAAAGACACTGAAGGCCGCTGGAGCGTCTTCTTCTTCTATCCGGCTGACTTTACATTCGTATGCCCGACCGAACTGGGCGACCTGGCCGACCATCACGACGAATTCCAGAAATTGGGCGTTGATATTTATTCTGTTTCTACCGATACGCATTTCACGCACAAAGCGTGGCACGGCAGCTCCGATACTATCGGTAAAATCAAATATGCCATGATCGGTGACCCGACTGCGGCGCTGTCTCGTAACTTTGAGATCCTGCGTGAAGATGAAGGCCTGGCAAATCGCGGTACCTTCCTGGTCGACCCGCAGGGCATCATTCAGGCCGTTGAAGTGACCGCTGAAGGTATTGGCCGTGATGCAACCGACCTGCTGCGTAAAATTAAAGCTGCCCAGTACGTTGCTTCACACCCTAGCGAAGTTTGCCCGGCTAAATGGAAAGAAGGCGAAGCAACGCTGGCTCCTTCTCTGGACCTGGTCGGCAAGATCTAAATTTTCGACACTTTTTACGCAATGCGTGCAGGCGTAAGTCGTCTCTCATGTGGCTGCATATTTCGCTGGCATGATGTGAGCAGACCCACTGCCAGGCGTAAAAAATACGGAAATTAATCCTTATCAACGGGTGCTTCAGGCGCCCGTTTTTTCCAGCATCATGATACAAGCGGCTTAACGCTACCCGCGATGGGCGGCTTGTATGATGATGTTTTTATGCAGGAGATAACAATGCTCGACGCTAACATGAAAAACCAACTCAAGGCCTATCTTGAGAAGCTGACGAAACCGGTTGAGCTGGTTGCAACGCTGGATGACAGCGCAAAATCAACGGAAATCAAGGAACTGCTGACTGAGATAGCTTCACTGTCTTCTCAGGTCACGTTTAAAGAAGATAATAGTCTGGCCGTGCGCAAGCCGTCGTTCCTGATAACCAACCCTGGCTCAACGCAGGGGCCGCGCTTTGCCGGTTCCCCGTTAGGGCATGAATTCACTTCGCTGGTGCTGGCGCTGCTCTGGACCGGCGGCCATCCCTCCAAAGAAGCGCAGGATTTGCTGGAGCAAATTCGTCACCTTGATGGCGATTTTGAATTTGAAACCTATTATTCGCTGTCCTGCCATAACTGCCCGGATGTCGTACAGGCGCTGAACTTAATGGCGGTGCTGAATCCACGCGTCAAACATACTGCGATTGATGGTGGTACCTATCAGAATGAAATTACCGACAGAAATATTATGGGGGTTCCCGCCGTTTTTCTGAACGGTAAAGAATTCGGCCAGGGGCGTATGACGCTGGCGGAAATTGTCGGAAAATTGGACAGCAATGCGGAAAAACGCGCCGCAGATGCGTTGAATAAGCGTGATGCTTACGATGTATTGATTGTAGGTTCTGGCCCGGCTGGAGCCGCTGCGGCGATATATTCGGCGCGTAAAGGTATCCGCACTGGCCTAATGGGCGAGCGTTTTGGCGGCCAGGTTTTGGATACGGTAGATATTGAAAACTATATCTCTGTACCTAAAACAGAGGGCCAAAAATTGGCCGGTGCGTTAAAAGCGCACGTTGATGATTATGATGTCGACGTGATTGATACGCAGAGCGCGACGCGTCTGGTTCCGGCTTCGGTTGAGGGCGGAATGCATCAGATTGAGACGGCTTCTGGTGCGGTATTAAAAGCGCGCAGCATTATTATTGCTACCGGCGCAAAGTGGCGCAATATGGGCGTTCCCGGTGAGGAGCAATATCGTACCCGCGGCGTCACTTATTGCCCGCACTGCGATGGTCCGCTATTCAAAGGTAAACGCGTGGCGGTCATCGGTGGCGGTAACTCCGGTGTAGAAGCGGCTATTGATCTTGCCGGCGTCGTCGAACACGTCACATTGCTTGAGTTTGCACCAGAGATGAAAGCCGATCGGGTGCTGCAGGATAAACTGCGCAGCCTGGCCAACGTCGATATTATTTTGAATGCACAGACGACCGAAGTGAAAGGCGACGGGGCAAAAGTAACCGGTATTGATTATCGCTGCCGCGCTACCGGCGCAGAGCATAGTCTGCCGCTCGCGGGGATCTTCGTGCAAATTGGGCTATTGCCGAACACCGGCTGGCTGGAAGGCGCCGTTGAACGTAATCGAATGGGTGAAATTATCATTGATGCGCGCTGTGAAACTAGCGTGAAAGGTATTTTCGGCGCAGGGGATTGCACTACGGTGCCGTACAAACAGATTATCATCGCGACCGGAGAAGGTGCGAAAGCTTCTCTCAGCGCGTTTGATTACCTGATTAGAACAAAAAGCGCGTAATAGCGCGTTGCCTAAGAGGGGAAGAATAACCCTGATGCGGCAAAGAAGATGCACAGCAAGTTGAGGCGCCTAATGGCGCCTCTTTTTTATTGTCACTCCTAAACCCCCCCTCTTGGGGAGGGGGTGATTGCTCCTGTAAGGCTAGAGCCTGAAGAATGCCCATGCCGAAATAGCTCTGCTTACTCACCGCAAGTAAAAGGAGACAAATCAACACGGGGCTTTACAGGCGTTCATCACAGGTATATTGGCGTTGCAAATACCACACAGTCTGGACGCCAACGTATCGACTCAGGATCCTTAAAGACAGGCCGGGCAAGGGGCTTTACCGGACAATCTACATTCTATGCGGAATAAAGGATTGTGAAGTTTAGGCGTTAAATGTTCAGTCAGCTCATGTACATCTGGTGGTCATCGTCCTACCTAAAATCTCAATATCAACGCGAATGTGTCATTTGAAAGGTCGCAGATGTCAACAACGGGTAAAAAGTGATCCACTTACCGTCACCACCAACGGTCTA
>CALYPF010000152.1 GCA_945271245.1 uncultured Enterobacteriaceae bacterium
GGGCAGTTTGGGCAGTTTGGGCAGTTTGGGCAGTTTGGGCAGTTTGGGCAGTTTGAGCAGCGTATGGTGACTATCTCAAATAATCGGCATAAACCTTCATTAATCCGCGAGCATTTAAAAATGCCCGCCGCTTACGGCCTCACCGAGATTTGGCATAAATAAGAACAACTGTATTAAAAGCGGGGCGGCCAGTGTTTATTCTCCGGAACTCACCGCTGTAGGGGTGCAATACCAGTATTTTTAAGTCACTTGTTTATTGTCGGTAACTCTTTTAGAAAGAATTAATATATTCACTGACAGAAGAAACTGCGGAAACAAATAGCACATTATTCTAATAACTGAAATGCGTTGAATGGACTCAAAGAAACGTCACCTTTTTATCAGCGCTAAACCGTAAGAATACGGTAGTGTTAACACCTACGTTTTACCCTATAAAAAATATTTTGTAAGCAGTTAAGCTATTCTGGCTTCACGGCAGCAAATTAAAAACCCCCTCCAGTACGGAAGGGGCTACCGGGGAGCGATTAATTAGCAGCTTCGTGCTTTGTATGGGGCTGAGTCATATGCTTAGTAAAATTATCATTGAACTGTTTTTTCTGCTCTGGCGTCAGAATTTCATAAATTTTATGCTGTGTTTCCAGCATAGAAAGCATACGCGCTTTATGCTGAGCGGCATTTTTATCAATAAGCGCTTCCGCTTTTGTTCGATCGAAGCTGTCGCTAATCACGAGATTATGCATTTCGCTACGCTCATTCATGGAAGGCCGCGGCAGGTTCTGACGCTCTGCTTTCATAATATCCTGCACCTGCTGCTTTTGCGCATCGGTAAGATTCAGGTTTTTCAGCATCATACTTCCATGATGACGCGGCCCGTGTTTATGATGCTGCGTTTTCAATACCTGCGTCTCAGAAGTCGAAGTCTGATCGGCATGGGCCAGAGTAACGGTGCCCAGTGACATAGCGGAAGCGATTAACAGTGTAGTAAATTTACGCATATTTTTATCCTTTCAGTGATGCCCGCCAGGCTTCAACATATTGGCGTGAGTTTTGTTTACCCGAAGATATTGCCCCGGACCGGTCACCCAATGCCTTAATGATGAACACCCTTTGTGGGGAATATTCAGCGATGTACTTACATCGCGTTGTCGAAAATAAGTGTACGGCGCAGTGAGTCAATTAATTATAGCGCCCGTAAAGCTGTGAAAGGATAAAAATTAAAAAAGAAGCAATAATGAAGAAAATAAGAATATAGTAGGATTAAATTGCTAAAAAAATAAAAATAACGCTCACTCTGTAGAAATTATGGAGAGTCTATAATAACCGATAAATAAAATAAAGCGCTGTCACCAGGAATTATCTGTGTTCGCTCAACGTTTTTGTTTTAAATTTTTGCCACCCCCATCCGTCGGTTAAAGTTACTACGGGTTGCCCGCCAGCGCCGCTGTATACTAATCCCACTTCCGGTCGAAAAGGTAACCCAACCACAGGCATCCTCAATCAGTCGTGTCTCACGGTATATCGCTCGCCCCCGCGCCAAAAGTCGCCCGAAAACACGCTCTCACTTCAACCAATGAACAATAATGCTATTACGTTGGTATATTGAGCGGAATAAGGCGCACCCGTTCCCCCGGCTGGCACAATAGCGCCTGCAAATTAGACGCAGCTAACGTCGCGTGATTTTCATCTATTTTTGCATGAGCCAAAATGGCGCGGAAATCCTGCCAGCGCTCATTGGCAACCAGATATAACGGCCATTTACCTTCTGGCAGCCTCCCCGCTCGCACCGTTTTCAATTGGCTATTGCGAACGCTATAAATATCCCGCACGCTGCAGCCCAGCATCGGTCCGCCATCAAAGATATCGATATAACCACCGAATCGAAACCCTTCCTTTTCCAGCATCGCCCGCGCCGGCGCGGTATGCGGATGGACTTGCCCGATAGCCGCCCGTGCATCAGCGGGTAGAAAAGCGCTGTAAATAGGATAGCGAGGCATAAGCTGTGCAATAACGTTTTTTTGGCCACTTGCGGATAGATTATCCGCTTGAGTAAAGTCCACCGGGAAAAAATGCCGCCCCACCCCGTTCCAGAAGGGGGAATAGCCCCGATCGTCACTCACGCCGCGCATTTGTGCAACAATCCTCCCATCAAAGATATCCGGAAATGCCGCAATAAAAAGAAAGCGCGCCCTCGATAACAAATAACCGTTTCCGGCTCGCCGCCATTCCGGCGCTAAAAATAGCGTGCATATTTCACTGCTTCCCGCCTGCTCCTGGCACAGTCGTAGAGTCTGCTGCACATTATGTATATTTAGCGCTTCAGAGGTATGGCTAACCGAATCTACCCGATAGTGGTGCCACGGCTCGGTTAACCCCACCGCTGCCTCAATTGCGCTGATACCCGGCACGTGCCCATCCTCAGTATTTTCCAGCACGAAAACGAACCCTTGCTCGCTTCTCGGTACCGCGTGTCTCCACGCCCGCCGCGCCCTGGCTACCCGGGCTCTGAGTACGTCTTCATCCGCTGGCAGCGATGTCAGACCACTACCCGTCTTTTCCGCCAGTGCCATCAGCGCCGGGACATCCTTTAACTCAACGGGCCTCATAATTATCATGCACCGCCTCCGGCGCTTAAGCGCGATATGCTATGAACAATAATCTTTATCGCCCTATTAAGACCCATAAGAACCAAACCGATATGCCACCTCACGGCATTAATATCTAAAGCACCGGGCGAGCGAGCCATTCCCGGAGCGCAGCGGCAGAGGTGTCGCATGCATGCGCGTTTCCATCGGGAGAGGCTATTGAATAATTTGGAATGCAGGTGCAGCGCCGTGAAATCGCGACACATGAAAAGGTGGCAAATGCCAGCATTCGGCTTCTCCTTAGCGATTAGCCGCTGGCGACCGCCATCAACCTGAGAATAGGGGCTGTGCGCATGCGGGCGCCACAATTGCTCTCCGGGCCTTATCAACCAATAGCACCGCGCATTATTTGCCCCCTGCATAGCCGCGGCATCGGCCATCGCAATAAATAGTGAGTTTCCCACGGCTATCCCCATTGCACCGGGTTCGCCGAGCGAAGCAAGCCCGACCGCTCTATATATCGGAACAACCCGACGCAGTGGATTCTGAAGAGTCATGGAATAAGCCATCGCGTTCTCCTGCAGGGGAACAGTTAAGCATAGGGTGAAGCACTTGCCCTTTCTGACTGTAGATGGATATTCGACTCCCGGCCAGTGTCAACGCGCCAAACCGTTTCACCGCGACTTTCCATCCGCGTTTTCATCCACATCAAACTGGTAAGCAGCGCTCTGCCGGCGTAGATGGGAGCTTTTGGTGCCCGATAACAGCCAGACAACCTATAAACCATTACCGCTACGCCGCAGCTCTCACTTTTATAGATGCCCCTGCGGAAGTTGCCCTGCCATTGATGCGAAACGCGACGCGCTTTCCAGGCGCAACAAAAGGCGTTTTCTGGTACTATCGCGTCACAATTCAACCGGCACAGTGGCTGCACTATGAAATTCATCTCTTTTAATATCAATGGGCTGCGGGCAAGGCCGCATCAACTGGCAGCCATTGTTGAACAGCATCAGCCTGATGTTATCGGTCTTCAGGAGACGAAAGTCCATGACGATATGTTCCCGCTGGACATCGTCGCCGGGCTGGGCTATCACGTGTTCTATCACGGTCAAAAAGGCCACTACGGCGTGGCGCTGCTCACCAAAGCTGAGCCGCTCATGGTACAGCGCGGCTTCCCAGGCGATGATGCCGATGCCCAGCGCCGGATTATTATGGCGCAGGTGCCTTCCGAGTTTGGCCCGCTGACGGTGATTAACGGTTATTTCCCTCAGGGCGAAAGTCGGGATCATCCGACAAAGTTTCCTGCCAAATCTAAATTCTATCAGGATCTGCAACAGTATCTGGATACCCACCTGTCCTGCGATAAACCGGTGCTGATTATGGGTGATATGAACATTAGCCCTACGGATAGCGATATCGGTATCGGCGAAGAAAACCGTAAGCGCTGGCTGCGCACGGGTAAATGTTCTTTTCTGCCCGAAGAGCGCGAATGGATGACGCGCCTTCTTGACTGGGGGCTGGTGGATACATTTCGCAGCGCCCACCCGGAAGAACAAAACCGTTTTTCATGGTTTGATTACCGCTCGAAGGGATTTGATGATAACCGCGGGCTGCGTATCGACCTGCTGTTAGCCAGCCGCGCTCTGGCGCCACACTGCGTTGACACCGGTATTGATTATGCTATCCGCGGCATGGAAAAACCCTCCGACCACGCCCCTATCTGGGCAACGTTTAAAAACTAACCCGCACATGAACAGTAAAAAAATTGGGCTGGCGATAATACTGTTTATCGCCACGGTCGGCGCGCTGGCGCTAATGCCGCCTGGCGCGCTCACGCTGCGGACACTGCACAATTATCAGGCGCTGCTAACGCAGTGGCTGGCACAGCATCCGTTCAGCGGCCCGGCGCTTTTTTTTGCGATCTATGTAGCGACTATCGCACTTTCTATTCCCATCGCGCTCGTTCTGACGCTGCTGGCCGGGGCCGTTTTCCCCTACTGGCAAAGTGTTCTATTAGTGTCATTTGCCTCTACGCTCGGCTCACTGCTGGCCATGTTAGCCAGCCGTTATCTATTATCCGAGTGGATAATGTCACGCTTTCCTCAGGCCATGGCGGCGGTAAATCGGGGCATAAAAAAAGACGGCGCATTTTATCTGCTGGCACTGCGCCTGACGCCACTATTTCCATTTTTCTTAGTAAACTTACTCGCCGGGTTAACGCGGCTTAGCGCACTTCGTTTCTGGTGGATAAGCCAGCTCGGGATGCTGCCGGCAACGCTAATCTATCTGAACGCGGGCCGGCAGCTGCGCCAGCTTCGCGCTTTAAACGATATCCTTTCACCGGGTATGCTGCTGGCACTGACGCTTATCGGCATTCTGCCACTGGCGTCGCGCTGGTTATTGCGCCGCTTTACGTCTTCATAAGGACAGCCTCCATGCGCACACTCACTTTTGCCTTATTATCAGGGCTACTTATTGGCAGCCATGCGGTGGCTTCCACGGAAAGCTGGACGCAGCTTAAACACGAGGCCAGCGGGCAAACCGTCTGGTTCAATGCCTGGGGCGGCGATCCGGCGGTTAACCGTTATCTGGAATGGGTGCGCGCAGAGGTTGGGCGCCACTATGCAATCGATCTGCGCATTGTACACCTCGCAGATGCGGCAGATGCGGTGCGGCGTATTGGCACTGAAGTTCAGGCTGGCAGGACGCACAATGGCTCTATCGATCTACTGTGGGTGAACGGTGAGAATTTTCACGCTCTGAAAGCGCGTAACCTGGTGACAAAGGGCTGGGCAGAATCGCTTCCCAACTGGCGCTACGTGGATACTCTAAAACCTGTGCGTGAAGATTTTTCGATACCGACCGACGGCGCGGAAGCGCCATGGGGCAGCGCTCAGCTCACTTTTATTGCCCGTCACAGCCAGCTTCCCACCCCACCGACGACGCCAGAGCAATTCCTGACGCTGGCGAAATCACATCCCGGTACAATGACTTATCCACGCCCCCCGGACTTTACCGGTACCGCTTTCCTGGAACAGCTCCTGCTTGCACTGACCGACCAGCCGCAGGCGCTAAAAAAACCGCCTTCGACGGTATCTTTCGCCAGCGTAACGGCGCCGCTGTGGCGCTACCTTGACAGGCTACATCCCTGGTTATGGCGCAAAGGCACAGATTTCCCACCCTCTCCTGCGCGCATGGACACCCTGCTTTCCGCGGGCGCATTGCGAGTATCAATGACATTTAACCCACTGCACGCGCAGCAAAAGCGCCTGACCGGCGATTTACCCGCAGACAGCTACAGCTTTGGTTTTACCGGCGGCATGATTGGCAATATACATTTTGTCACGATACCGTCTAACGCCCGGGCTGCGGCAGGTGCGCAGGTGGTAGCTAATTTTTTATTATCACCCGCAGCCCAGCGCCGCAAAGCGGATCCGGCCTGGTGGGGCGATCCCAGCGTTTTAACAGAAGACGTGCTGCAACCGGCGAATAAAACTGTGCAAGGGACCCACATCGTTCCGGTGCTGGCGGAGCCGCATGCCGCATGGATTAACGCCCTGGAGCAGGAATGGCTGCGCCGTTACGGTACGCATTAGGCCTGCTGGTTTGCTGCGCGATCGGGAGCATTTACGCACCGCTGATCCCGGCGGCTAATCTCCTATTCAGCGCCCTGAGACACCCCGATGCCTGGCTATCACTAAGCCGCGATGTGCAATTTCTTCAGGCGCTGGCGGCAACGCTAACGTCTACGCTGGCAGGCGTCGGCGGTGCGCTGGTAATAACGCTGTGCGCTATCGCTACGCTCTGGCCATCGCGCCGCTGGCGGCGGCTGGTGTCGGCTCTGCCAGTCATGCTCGCCGTTCCCCATATCGCTTTTGCCAGCGGTGTATTACTGCTAGCGGGGGACGGCGGTTGGTTATACCGCCTGCTCCCCTGGCTACCTCCCGTCAGCGATCGCTATGGCATCGGGCTGGGCCTGACTATCGCGATAAAAGAAAGCGCATTTTTGCTTTGGATAGCTTACGCAATCCTGAATGAAGGCCGTCTGGCAGAAAAAGTCATCACTCTGCGATCTCTGGGCTACGGCCGAGGACAGTGCTTTCGGGCACTGGTGCTGCCCGTGGTGGTTCCTTCATTGACGCTGGCGCTCACCGCAACGCTTGCATGGACGCTTTCCACCGTCGATGTCGCGCTAGTGATAGGGCCCGGCAATCCGCCCACGCTGGCGGTGCTTGCCTGGCAGTGGCTCAATCAGGGCGATAGTATAGAGCAGCAGAAAGGCGCGCTTGCCAGCCTACTATTGACGGCGCTGACGGCGTGTCTCATGGCGCTGGGCTGGCTCATCTGGCACCGGCTACGCCATCGCGTATTTACTCCAGACGGCGAGCGGCGCCCTACGCATTATGCGGTAACCGGCAGCCTGCTGGCCTGGAGCATTCCGAGTGCGGGTATCCTGTGCGTTGCGCTGCTGGCTGCCATCGCCAGCGAGGCAGTCCCATCTATGCCAACGGTAATAATCTCGCTAGGGCTGGCGCTCGGCGGCAGCTTCTTTGGCGCCGTTATCTGCCTGCTTTGGCTGGAATGGGGGCTATCGCGTGTGACATGGCTCCTGTATTTACCGCTGGTGCTGCCCGCGCTTCCCCTGGCGGCCGGACAATATCAACTGGCGCTGATAATACAGCAGGATGGAACACTGTTAAGCGTACTCTGGGGGCATTTATTATGGATTATCCCGTGGATGCTCTTTATTCTGTCTCCCGCCTGGCAGGCTATCGATCCCCGGGCGATTACCCTTGCGAGAACCCTTGGCTGGAGCCGGAGCGCAATTTTCCGGCGCGTGAAGTGCCCACAGCTAATAAGACCCATTTTGGCCGCTCTTGGCGTCGGATTCTCCGTTAGCATCGCACAGTATTTGCCGACGCTCTGGCTCGGTGCCGGTCGCGTGGCGACACTTACCAGCGAGGCCGTAGCGCTCAGCAGTAGCGGCATTCCACGTCTGCTGGCCGCGCAGGCGCTGTGGCAGCTTTTACTCCCGGGCGCGTTTTTTTTCCTTATCGCGCTATTGATGCGTATTACCGGGCGCTGGCGTCAGGGGTTACGCTAATGAGAATGAGGGACACACACCCGGCGCGCGCTGCGGCACGCAGAATGGTTTCTGTTGCAGGGCGCGTTTTCAATGACGATAGCAACGGTGGCCGTTAACCCGTCTCCGGATAAAACTCTTGCGCCATACGCGCTATACCCGTCCCGGATAACGCCGGGCCGGGTGTTTTTCTTCAGCATAACGATGATGCCGCCCGTGAAGGCGCTTTTAAGAGGTGCAGTGAATGTTGATGGTTAACGCAATGACGCTGGCGCACCGCGGCGTACCTCTGCTTAATAATGTGAGTTTTTCCGTGGCACCGGGAGAAGTACTGACCCTGACCGGCGCCTCCGGCAGCGGTAAATCAACGCTTTTTAACTGGATGATCGGCGCACTCCCCGATGCTTTTCAGGCCTGCGGCGAGCTGTGGCTCAATGACAGACGTTGTGATAACTCCCCCACAGAACGCCGCGGCATCGGCATCCTGTTTCAGGACCCGCTGTTGTTCGACGCCTGGAGCGTCGGCCAGAATCTAATGATGGCGATACCGGCAGGCGGAACGCGTCATGCGCGCCGGAAACTGGCCGAGCAGGCACTGACGCGCGCCGACCTTGCGGGATTTTATCATCGCGATCCCGCCACGCTTTCCGGTGGACAGCGCGCGCGCGTAAGTTTGCTGCGGGCGCTGCTGGCTCGCCCGCAGGCACTGCTTATGGATGAACCGTTCAGCCGGTTGGATGTGCCGCTACGCCGCCAGTTCCGCCGCTGGGTTTATCAGGAACTTCATGACTGCAACATTCCTGCGGTATTGGTTACGCATGACCGGGAAGACTGCCCGCCGGGGGGGCGCTGCCTGGCCCTGGAAACATGGCGTTAGCCCGTTTCAGCGCAAAGTTTTTTCCTTTTAAGGCAGCTAAGATACGCACTCCTTTTTTATAACGGACCTGATGATGAAACGTGTTTCTCAATTGGCCGCATTTGCTCTGCTATTAGGGCTTGCTTCCTCAACGCCTGCCAGCGCCCAGACGCTATCAGGCCTCACCGTCGAACAATTGCACACACAGCGCGGCGTCGCCATTGATACCCGCCAAAGCGCATTTTATAACGGCTGGCCCCAGCGGCCCGGCGGCGCTCAGGGGCATGAGGCCGGCGCGCTGAATTTATCCGCTAGCTGGCTAAGCCGGATGGATGATAACGCGCTGCGCACCTGGGCTCAGCGCCATGCCATTACCCGCAGTACGCCGCTGGCACTTTATGGCGACAAGGCGGATACCTCCGCTATCGCCGGGCGCCTTGACGCCGCAGGATTTAGCTCACTCCATTTGCTCAGCGACGCCCTTACGCAGCCTCAGCGCCTGCAAAAATTAGCTCACGTCGAGCAAATGGTTTATCCCGCCTGGATTTCAGCACTGCAAAAAGGCGAGCCCGTGGCGGGGAAACCGGCCGGTAACTGGAAAATCGCCGAAGTCGGCTGGGGCAAACCGAAGCTGTATCTGCTGGGCCATATTCCCGGCGCTGACTATATCGACACCAATGAGGTAGAGCAGGAGCCGCTCTGGAACACCGTCACGCCTGAGCAACTGCGGGCAATGCTGGCAAAACACGGTATTCGCCACGACACCACGGTGATCCTTTATGGTCGCCACGTATACGCCGCCGCGCGCGTAGCGCAAATTCTGCTCTATGCCGGGGTGCGCGATGTGCGCCTGCTGGACGGCGGCTGGCAAAGCTGGGCTGATGCGAATCTGCCGGTAGCGCGCGGATTTCCTCCGGAAATCACGCCCGCAGCAGATTTTGGTGCGCCCATACCTGCACAGCCTCAGTTCATGGTGGATACAGCGCAGGCGCGGCAATTGCTGCGCCGCAGCGATGCTTCTTTGGTCAGTATTCGCTCGTGGCCGGAATTCATCGGCACCACCAGCGGTTACAGCTATATCAAACCCAAAGGCGACATCGCCGGTGCCCGCTGGGGACACGGCGGCAGCGACTCAACGCATATGGAAGATTTTCATAATCCAGACGGCACCATGGTGGCCGCTGACGATATTGCCGCGATGTGGAAACAGTGGAACATTGAACCTCATCAACGGGTCGCCTTTTACTGCGGCACCGGATGGCGGGCCGCAGAAACGTTTATGTATGCCCGTGCCATGGGCTGGCAGCATATCGCGCTGTACGACGGCGGCTGGTATGAATGGAGTAGCGATCCTAAAAATCCGATAGCCACCGGTGAGCGCTCCCCGGAATAAACGCATTAATATATCGGCATACGCCTGTGCGGTAGCGCGCTTTAAAAGTTGAATATTCAATGATTAGGGTGCGTTTTACCGCCCGGGCGTTTTTTGTCTTGGGGGTTAAATCGGGCCGATTACCGAGTGGCTGACAGGGCTTCTTCTCTTTACCGCGCAGGGCAGAGCGTGACCTTTAGGCCGACGGCTCAGGCGTGTCGCCGTGCGCCGTACAACGCGCATTCGCCAGCGCCAATCGCCGCCGCGCCCTTCTCACCTATTTTCTCTAGCCCGCAGCGCATTTGCCACCCTCAAAACCATAATGCGATAGACAGCTGCTATTCAGCATTCATCTCCCGCTGGACACGGCGTGACATCGTCGCCGGGTAATATTTCACAGCGCTGACGCGCGCCCGGGAGCATCAATCATTAACCGGTGCAAAATCATCAATGGACTCACCAAAGCTGTTCAGATAGGCGCGGTAGCGGACTTTTAACGCCCCGCCATCAGAAAACTCATAGGTGCCCAGACACTGCAGCCCATCCGAACCGCGCGTCTCAGTGACCTGATCGTAAATATTCGTCACCACAATTCCGGAGTGTTTCGTCTCCAGAATCGCATTGTAGGCTTTCATCAGATCCTGACGGATTTGAGGATGATTACATTCTATATCATTAAAATCTGTTGCCTGGGCGCTAAACGCTGCCGCATACCACAACAGTGTGGCCGCTATTCCGGCGCGCAATCTTGTATCCATACATTCTCCACACGGTCTATAAGCAGACTTATATCGTACTGGCTCCCATATTGTCAACAACGGGTAAAAAGTGATCCACTTACCGTCACCACCAACGGTCT
>CALYPF010000153.1 GCA_945271245.1 uncultured Enterobacteriaceae bacterium
GGATCAGTTTTCAACCGCTGGGGTGGATCAGTTTTGCACCGTTGGTAACACCTTCGGTGAAAACGTATTTAAAATCGGTATGACCCGACGACTGGAGCCAATGGAACGCGTGAAAGAACTGAGCGGAGCAGCCGTGCCGTTTGATTTTGACGTCCATGCCATGATTTCCTGCGATGACGCCCCCGCACTTGAAAAGACACTTCACGACCATCTGGAAAGCTACCGGATTAACCGGGTTAACCTGCGTAAAGAATTTTTCCGGGTCGAGCTCAGCAGAATTATCGATGAGGTGGAGCGTCACCATGGGCAGGTTGAATATATTGCTGACCCGGTGGCGCTGCATTACCTGCAGAGTCTCGAATATGCAGAAAGCGAAGCTGCATAACATCATATTCTGAAATTTTCACAGCGGAGCTATTGAAGGGCTCCGCCGATGGACTGCACATAAGTGGGTAGCATTGCATGGCGAAATTAATGACGTCCCTGACACTATGTTCAGGGAGAATGACGTACGGGGAGCGCCGTGTAGCCCAGCGCCTTGAATCACATCTCGCAAAGGACTGCCTTGTCTGGTATGACATTCCGGTGGGGCGGCAATACAGGCATCCTGACTTTGTTATTATCGATCCCGCAAACGGCCTTATTTTTCTTGAAGTTAAAGACTGGAAGCTGAGTACCCTTCGGCATATTGACCCGCAGACTGTGACTCTCCTGACTGCGCAGGGAGAAAAGCAGGAACAAAATCCGCTGGTACAGGTAAGGGAGTATGCCTGTGCGACCGTCGAATCGTTATCCCGTGAACCGAAACTGCAGCAAAACACCGGCCTGTACAAAGGTAAGCTCAATATTGCCTGGGCTTATGGTGTTGTTTTTACCAATATCACCCGCCAGCAACTGACCTCCCTCTCTGCCGATGGGGCAGTGGAATCCATTTTTCCCCGGGCACTGACGATTTGTCAGGATGAAATGACTGAGTCTGTCTCTTTATCTGCTTTTCGTTCTAAATTTTCGGGATTGTTTACCACCCGTTTCAGACCGAAAGTCACTCCGGCTGTCAGGGATATTTTACGCCAGCACCTGTTCCCGGAGATTGCGATTCGGTCAAAGAAAAAAAGTAATCAGGTCTGCAGGGTAATGGACCTGCAGCAGGAGGTTCTGGCCCGTAACCTGGGAGAAGGGCACCGCGTCATACATGGCGTGGCTGGTTCCGGCAAGACACTTATTTTACTCTACCGTTGTCTGTATCTTTCAGAAACGACAACGCGTCCTGTATTAGTGCTGTGTTTTAATATTATCCTGGCGAACTATATACGTGAATGTGTCGCTGAAAGAGGGCTTTCGGGTAAAGTGCATGTGTATCATTTCCACGACTGGTGCGCGAGCGCTGCCCGAAAATTCAAACTTAATGTGAGCGGTGACGGGCTGTACTTTGATAACTGTTTTACCGCGCTGGAAGATGCGGTTAACAGCGGTGCCGTGACCGACAGTGGTTATGATGCCGTGCTGATTGACGAGGGTCATGATTTCGACCAGCGCTGGCTTTCATTAATCGCCCGGTTGTTTGATAACACAACCCGTTCACTGCTGCTGATGTACGATGATGCGCAGTCCCTGTACCGACGTGAGAGAGCACTAAACTTTTCGCTGGCGAGTGTGGGTATCCAGGCCCAGGGGCGAACGTCAGTCCTTCGGGTTAACTATCGTAATCCCTGCCGCATTCTCAATTTCGCTTACGCCTTCTCACGCGACTATTTTGAAAGTCATCATAATCAGGAGCTCCCTCTGGTGCTGCCGGAAGCCTGCGGAGAGGAGGGTGATATTCCATATATTGAATTATGCCGGTCTGAAGCGGAGGAGGCCCATCGTGTTATTGCATGGCTGAAAGAGCAACACGCGGTTGCGGGCCGCTGGGGAGATATGGCTGTGCTGTGCCCGACACGTTATTCAGCAGTCAGGCTCACTGTATTGCTGGAGCAGCATAAGATACCCACCGCTATTAGCTTTACCTCCGGGGATAAAAAAGCCTATTCACATCGCGACGATGTTGTACACTTCATGACCTTCCAGAGCAGTAAAGGTCTTGAATTTCCTTACGTTGCCGTCATCAATGCGTCTTTTGTTCATAAAGCTGCTGAGGATGAGTCGGAAGCCATCCCGGCGCTTTATGTAGCGTTTACCCGCGCGACGCGTTCGCTGCTGGTGACCTGCTACAAAGAAAACAGCATCAGTCGTCAGCTGACAAAATTTGCCGGCGTGGATCTGCAGGAGCAACAGGATGACTATGCATAAAACGTTAAAAACCGGCGGCGACCCGCGAATACTGCCGGATTATGCCGCCCTGCGTGATGAGCTGAGTAAACTGACGCATCCGGCTCGCCCGGATGTGAACTGGCGTTATGCGGAAAAACTCTGTCTCTCACTGTTCGAGCAAAACGGTGTGGAATTGCAAACGGCAGCCTGGTATACGCTTGCGCGTACGCAGCTGGCCGGCTTATTCGGGCTCAATGAAGGGCTGACGATACTCGAGGCCCTGATAAACCATCAGTGGGGGGCACTGTGGCCTCAGCCAGTCCATGCCCGAATGGAAATCCTCAGCAGTCTGAGTCAGCGCCTGCAGCAACGGATGCGCTCGCTTCCGCTGAATTACAGCGACCTCAGCCAGCTGTACCGGGCGGAGCAACTGCTTACGGGTCTGGGAGAAGTACTGCAGCGCCTGGAGCTAAAACATCTGAGCCAGCTCGATACGCTGCGTACCCTGATGCACAACAGTGCTGTCCGGCTGGAAAACAGCGATAGTACCGGGTCGAACATTCAGTCTGGTATTGTGTTGCCTGCCACCGTGATGAATGATGCGACAGCATCCACGAGAGACTTTGCTGGTGGACCGGATGAAGATACGCCAGAGAGTGCAGTGAAGTGGGTTTTCGTTGCGCAACCGGAACCGCAGCCGAATGTAGAAGTACTGTCGACAATGCCTGCTCCGGTTAAAAAGTGGAAGTCCTTCGTCGCCGGGATGTTTACCATGCTGGTGATAAGCATAGTCTCAGTGTGGAGCTGGCATTTTCTTCACCATCCAGACCCTCTGCAGAGTCAGCTTGCAGCTTCACTGGCTCCGCTCCCTGCACCTCTCACGTCCGAACAGCTGGGGATATTACGTCAGCAAACTCCGTTACCTCAGGACCTTATCGCACAGACACAGCAGCAGCTTACCCGACTGGATAAGTTGCCGCCTGACTGGAATTTTGCTTACAGCCGAAAACTCACAGAACAGGCTCAAGAGCTGTGGCCGGAACAGGCTAAACCTCTGGCACAAAAGTGGCAACAACAACTTAATGCTG
The DNA here is from genome assembly GCA_945271245.1 of uncultured Enterobacteriaceae bacterium. Classification (GTDB taxonomy): domain Bacteria; phylum Pseudomonadota; class Gammaproteobacteria; order Enterobacterales; family Enterobacteriaceae; genus Apirhabdus; species Apirhabdus apintestini. The sequence goes on from CALYPF010000153.1 coordinate 3,339, forward strand.
CTGCATTACCAACAGAACAGCTGAATGGTTGGCATCAGGGGATGATGAAGCTGAAGCAACTGAGTGACCGGCTGAACGGGCTGGATGAACAGAAGGGTAAATACATTACGGTCAGCGAGCTGAAATCTGTGGTATTTTCCACCATGCAGTCATTTCACAAATCGGTACCGGCTGAAGAGCAAATGCGGGTATTGTTACAAAATCCTGGGAGAGAACCTTTACCTACTGCTGCCCTGGCTCAACTGGAGATGCATCTGAAACAATTGACAGCTCGCTATGCTGTAATACAAGAGAGTGCATCAGAATAGAAATGGTGCTAAAAATTATGGGTAATTCAGTTCGTTATCGTAATAATCGTGTTCGATGGTCAATCAGGGATTTAATCTTTCTGGAAAATAATTATTCTTCCATGTCAGTTGTTGAAATTGCTGACGGGCTGGGGCGGACTCCAGGTGCAGTAGGGTTGATGGCTGATAAGCTCGGGTGTCGAAAAAAGAAAAATGCGCCGTGGAGTGAAAATGAAATGGATATTATCCGTGACCACTATGCCCGGGGCATGGAGGCCAGGTCTCTGACACAATTACTTCCAGGGAGAAGTATTAGTGCGATCTTTTCTATGGCGGAGGCGCTGGGGGTAAAAAGTGGACGTTTCTGGCGTGAGGAGGAACTCGATATACTTAAAGCGGACTATCCCCGGATGGGAATGTCGGTAACTGCTCATCTGCCAGAAAGAAATGCAATGTCAGTTAAAATAATGGCGAGAAGGCTGGGGCTGAAGAAGTCCCGCTGTAGTGAAGTTGGTTTCCGTCCCTGGAGCGATGAAGAATGGACTCTTCTGGAAAAGAATATGCATTTGAGTGTGGCTGAGCAGCAGGTAATACTGTTTCCGGACAGGACCAAAAAAGCAGTGGAAAAAGCGCGAGGTCGTTTGATTAAGAACATAAGAAAAAACAAGGGGGGAGTGTGACACCAAGACTATTCTTTGCTCTTGCAATCTTCTTAGGATCATATTTGCCATTAAGTATGATTCTGCTAATGCAGGACCTGGACAATAAAAAACTCAAGGGGAATATCTGTTTTAATTTTTTGACTTCAGGAACATGTCATCTTCCGCTCCAAAAACCATTCCTATCAGTGAGTTTGTTTCTTGTTTGTTTAGCCTGCTTTGTTTTTTCATGGTTTGCTTTGAATCTTGCTAAACCTGATGGGCAAAAAATAAAAGTAATTGAATCAAAATATACCCCATCAGATTTAATGAATTATGTGCTTCCTTATATTGTTTCATTTATGAGCATAAGTTATATGGAGACAAATAAGTTTTTAGGGTTTGTTGTATTCCTGTTGTGGCTCTTCTGGCTCTCATATAAGTCAGGTCAAATAATATTAAACCCCATGCTTATTGTTTTTAACTGGAAGATGTATGAAATATCTTATCGTTTTCCTGGGAGCAATGATATCTTTTCTGGAGTTGTATTAGCTAACACAGATGTTAATCCAAATTCAGATTATGAGTACGAAACAATACAATCTGTTATAGTCATTTGTGGAGAGAATGATGATGCTTGAGAATTTACAGGGTTTTGATCTTCAAACGGCCGAGTTATCGGTATGGGTATTCAGGAAAAAATCCCTGAAAGGGCAGTCGTCGTTTACAGGGAAATGGATCCCAGTAGATCCTGAGCTTAAAACAGAATTATTAGGATTTATTCAAACAGAAAGAAGTAACTATACAGAAATCATAGATTATTCGTTGCTGGCGCAGAACAACGAAGGCAGTCTTATGCTTATTGGAACCGGAGAAACTTCGGCTGTAGATGTTACAACAATATCTGCAAATCAAATGCCAGCAAAAAAGGTTAAAGAGATCAAGGAGTTATCTAATTGTGATTTCTACTCTGTAAAATTAGTCTCCGGTGATACAGTCCTACACTGTGTGAAGAAAACTGATGCATCCTGGGCGACCAAAAAGCAGGTTGGGCTGAAGTCAGTTGTTTTCAAAAATAACAAGTTGAAAATTGATAGGTCCCCGCGATTTAACATTGCAAAGGATTTTGACTTTTTCATTCTTGAGGATAATATTTATATTAAGAATAAGAAAGTATTTGAATCAGTTTTGAGTTACAAGACAGCGCATATTGATAATTTTAACGTATTGATGGATGAACCGGAATTCAGTCAGTTGCTTACCGATGCAGAGCCGCTGAAACGGTACGTTGGTAATAATGCGATGCAATTGAGAAGAGCATCTGCTATTAAAGAAAAGGGATATTACAAGCTACCAGAATTCATGGAAAGTTTGAGAGCCAATGCGTTACGATTTAGATTAAATCTGCAATTTGATGCCCAAGGTAAAATCATTGCCAGTGATGAGTGCTGCGCGGATATATTTCAAGCTTTATTGGATCATCGCTTGCAATCACACTTTGCAGCACACATTTATGATGTACCAAATGCTTCTATGGTCTCTTGAAAGGCTGATTGTTAAATCATTATATAATGACATAATTTTTATCTAGTGTGAAATTTAATTGTGTAATCAAAATGTTTTAATCAATATTTGAGAGGGTGATGAGTTGTGCTTTTGAAACTATCATTCGATTTAAATATAGTAGTGGCATGAGGTGCTAAGTGATGAATTTCCAAATATTAATCGATGATACGTTTATTAATACTTGTGGGGAAGTGTTATCACCTTCAAATAATAAATCTATCTTAAGTCTGGTGAATGATTTTGAAGATGGGAAATGGCGATATAAGAACTTTCATTTGTTTATATGGGATAATATAGCTGAAACCTCTCTGTCTTCTAAGGAAAGGGCTGCTCTAATAGATTGTTCTGCTTCATTAATCAGTGCAGCGGCTGAAAACCTTCGTTTGGTCGATAAGGAGAATGATATTAGCAAAGGTAGTGAGCTTGCAGAAATAATGTTATACGGGCTAATGAAGCATCATTATGGTGCTCTTCCGATTGTGCCAAAAATTTTTTATAAACAAAACTCACAAGATAATGCTAAAGGTGCCGATAGTGTACATTTGGTATTGCATGGTGATGATGATTTTTCTCTATGGTTTGGTGAGGCTAAATTCTATAATTCTATTGAGGATGCCAGATTGAGTAGTATAATAAACTCAGTCGCCAATGCATTAAAATCGGATAAGCTTAGGAAAGAAAATAGTATAATTACAAATGTTAACGATATTGACTTATTGATTTCAAATACAGACTTAAGGCGAAGAATAAAAGAAGCCTTGTCTCCGAAAATTTCTATTGATTTATTGAAGCCTAAAATCCATGTTCCGATTTTTATACTTCATGAGTGCCAATTAACTAAAGCCGCGACATCGATCTCCAGTGATTACACATACGACATAGTTGAATATCATAAGAATAGGGCTGTAGCATTTTTTAAAAAACAAGTAGAATTATTAAAAGATGTATACCTTTATAATGAAATTTCATTCCACATTATACTATTCCCCGTACCGGACAAGGCCATGATAGTCGATAAGTTTGTAGAAAAAGTTGAGTTCCATAAGGGGGAGTTCTGATGGATGTATTTCATAAATGCTTCGAGATTAATGAGCTTATCATTAATGGAGATGAAACGGGGGCAAGAAATGAAGTAATAAAGCTCCTTGATTACTGTCAAAATAAAGAATTACCGCTTACGCCGCTGATAAACAATTTGATAAGACAAGTCGGTCTTTATCCATATTTACAAATAGAAACTAGTGCTTGGCAAGACCGTTTTATTTATGAGGCATTCAAAGTGAATGTTGGAGAAAAAAAACAGGTAACGTTGCATAGAGAGCAATCCGCAATTTTAAAAAAATTAATAAACGGTAAGAATCTCGCTGTAAGTGCCCCAACCAGTTTTGGTAAAAGTTTTATAATTGACGCTTTTATTGTAATAAAGGAACCTAAAAATGTAGTGATCATTGTTCCAACTATCGCGCTAACAGATGAAACAAGAAGACGATTACATAAAAAATTTAGCGGAAAATATAAGGTTATTACAACGACAGAGACAACACTAGATGAATATAATATATTTGTCTTTCCGCAAGAGCGAGCTATACATTATGTAGAAAAATTAGATGAAATTGATATGTTGATTGTGGACGAGTTTTACAAAGCCAGCTCTGCTTTTGACAAAGAACGTTCGCCTGCGTTAATAAACGCAATAATAAAATTAGGTTCAAAGGCAAAGCAAAAGTATTTTTTAGCACCTAACATATCAACTTTGAAAGATAATTTTTTCACAAAGGGTATGGACTTTTTAAGTGTTGATTTCAATACTGTTTTTTTAGAACACCATAAACTATATGAAAACATCAATGGTGACGAGTTTTTAAAAAGTGAAGCATTGCTAAAAATCTTAGATAATACCAATGGAAAAACACTCATATATGCAGGTACTTTTCCAAATATATCAAACATATCAAACCTTATAATTGATCAACAACCAGTTAAAAATAAAAAATTACTAGCTGATTTTCATGCTTGGTTATCCAAAAATTATGATAGCAACTGGCAGTTAACCAAATTGATTAAAAGGGGGACTGGTTTACATAATGGAAGATTACATAGGTCGTTAAGTCAAATTCAAATTAGATTGTTCGAAGAGCCTGATGGAATAAAAAATTTAGTATCTACATCTTCTATTATAGAAGGGGTTAATACATCTGCGGAAAATGTTGTCCTTTGGAGTAATAAGAGCGGAAGAGGTAGAGCAAAGATTAACGACTTCAGTTATAGAAATATTATTGGTCGTGGTGGCAGAATGTTCCGACATTTTGTAGGTAAAATCTATATTTTGGAAAAACCTCCCGAAAATGAAGATATACAGCTTAATTTGACATTTCCAGATGAGCTCATAGGTAGTATCGATCTTGACGAATTCAAAAGTGAACTAAGTAAAGAGCAGATCTCAAAAATTATAGCTTACAGAGAAGAAATGGATGAATTTTTAGGTGATGGTGGTTTTGAAACACTTCAGCTAGAGGGGCGGCTGGACTCAAGTAACTCCTTTTTGATTCGTGATATAGCTAAAGAAATATATTCCAATCGTCAGAGTTGGAGAGGATTAGGATACTTAAATTCCAACCATCCTGATGATTGGGAGGGCTATCTTTATAAAGTTATAAAACTATCTCCGGGTGGGTGGGGAGCAGAATACAACAAAATAGTTGCTTTTGTAAAAATAATTTCGAAGAATTGGACGTATTCAATTCCCGAGTTGCTTGAAGAATTAAATGACTATGACATTGGGATAGAGCAGTTTTTTGAACTGGAAAGAAATGTAACATTCAAATTGGCATCACTTTTAAACGATGTCAATATTATCCAGGATAAAATTCTTAAGGAAGGTATCGATATATCTTCGTTTATAAAGAAAGTTTCTAACGCATTTTTGCCTCCTCTTGTTTACCAGCTTGAAGAATATGGCTTGCCACGAATGTTATCTAGGGTTATCAACAACTCTAACATCATCATTCTTGATGATAAGGAAAAGGAACTTCATGAGGCGCTCGCAAATTTTGTAGAACTTAGTAAAGATAATAATAAATTAAATTGTCTATTTGATTCATTTGATAAATATATCTTTAAATATTTCATAGATGGAATTCGAATAGATGAAGTAACCATGTCATAACTTAATGACAAAAATGAAAATTTACTATAGTCAGCTTTTTTAGTTGGGAGTTGTAGATTGGCGCTAATTTCGGTGCAAACTATTCAATTTAAAATAGCCCGGCGATTTATAATGCAGGGCTTATTTTTATCTATATATTAAGGTATTTCTGTAAACGTCCTTTGAGTAAGATATTGATTAGAAAAATGTTCTTTAGCAAAATCAAATGGGCTAATTGAGCTCTTTCTGTTGGCATCAAGAAAATCAGCCCACCACTGCAGCATCAGTCTGCGCTCATCCAGAAATTCTGCTTTATGTATATAAGCTGCACGTACGCCATTACGTTCCTGATGGCTCATCTGACGTTCAACAGCATCTCTCGACCATAATCCTGACTCAAATAATGAACTACAGGCCATTGCTCTGAATCCGTGGCCGCAGACATCAACTTTTGTATCGTAGCCCATCAGACGCAGTGCGTTATTCACCGTATTTTCACTCATAGGCTTCCAGGGGTTGTGATCGCCGGTAAAAATAAGCTCATATTCCCCGCTGATGGTGTGGATCTGTTTGAGAAGATCCATTGCCTGAGAAGAGAGTGGCACCAGATGCTCTGTCCGCATTTTGGAACCTCGATGGGAATACTTGACCCCGTCAATAGGTTTCCGCTCTGGAGGGATGGTCCACATGGCTTTCTTGAAGTCGATCTCAGACCATCTTGCAAAGCGTAGTTCACTGGAGCGGATGAAGATGAGCAGGGTGAGCTTAGTTGCTAGCCGGGTGAGAGGTTGACCTCTGTATGTATCCAGTCGTTCAAGTAGCTCTGAAATGCGATTTAAGGCGAGAGCAGGGCGGTGCTGGCGTTTCACCGTGGTTAACGCGCCAGCCATATCCACGGCAGGGTTATAGGTGATAATGCCTGACTGGGCAGCATAGCGCATGATAGCAGTGATACGCTGCTGAAGGCGCGCTGCAATTTCATAGATCTCTTTGGCTTCGGCAGCCTTTACTGGAACAAGTAAATCGGGAGTCCTGAGGGTGGTAATGTCACGTGAGCCAATAAAGGGAAACACATGAGTTTCGAGGCTTTTCAGTATCTTCTCACTATGTGAGGCAGACCATTTTTTGTTGCTCTTATGCCACTGCCTTGCGATGCCTTCGAATGTCTGAGCTGTTTCAGGCACAGACTTTTTGATCCGTTTCTGTTCGCACGGGTCAGTTCCCTCAGCTATCAGCTTCCTCGCCGTATCGCGTTTTTCCCTTGCTTCTGACAACGAGACTTCAGGATAGACCCCCAGAGCGAGCGTTTTCTCTTTGCCCAGAAACCGGTAGCGGAGTCGCCAGTAGCGTGAGCCGTTAGGGTGAACGAGCAAAAACATGTTGCCGCTGTCGGCAAGTTTGTAAGGTTTTTCATCCGGTTTAGCTGCACGGATTTTAGCGTCAGTGAGCGCCATTGGCGTTATCTCCTGATAGTAAAAGGGGTATAAATTTTATCGAATCAGACTATACCCTCAGTTGTACCCTCGCAAGGGACTTGATGCGGGTTGAAGTTGATTGAGTTGGGTGGAGTTAAGGGATTGTAGACGTGCTGATTTTGGCGGGCTTAGGATGCAAAAACGGACCTCCGTGGAGGTCCGTTGATATGAATTTGGTGCCCGGACTCGGAATTGATTTGGTTTTGTTATTTATTTGATAAGTATGGTT
>CALYPF010000154.1 GCA_945271245.1 uncultured Enterobacteriaceae bacterium
CCTGGATCAGTTTTCAACCGCTGGGGTGGATCAGTTTTGCACCGTTGGTAACATGCAGCGCACGGTGGCCACGGCGCAATTTTTTATCACCGGTGCCTTTCCGGGCTGCGATATCAGCGTGCATCACCAGGCCGCGATGGGAACGATGGATCCAGTATTTCATCCGGCCATCACCAATGCGGACAGCGCGTTTAGTCCAGCTGCCGTAAAAGCGATGGAAAACCAGCGCAGCCGCTATTCTCTGAAAGAAAGCTTCAAATTACTGGAGCAAATTGCTGATTATCGCAGTTCCCCGGAATGTAAAGAGAAACAGCGCTGCGATCTTAATCAGGAAAAAGATGCCTTCAAAGCGCCGCTGCACGATGAACCCGGCGTCAGCGGACCACTGAAAATCGGCAACTCGCTGGTGGACGCCTTCACGCTACAATATTATGAGGGCTTCCCTGAAGAGCAGGTTGCCTGGGGAGAAATCAAGAGTGATAAGCAGTGGCGCTTATTATCAGAGCTGAAAAACAGCTACCAGGATACGTTATTTACCTCCCCGGCGGTGGCGCGTAATGTGGCCGCCCCGCTGGTGAAATATATGACCAGCGCGCTGGTGGATAAGGCAACTTCATCCCCAGCCGTCACGCTGCTCGTAGGGCATGATTCAAATATCGCCTCACTGCTCACGGCGCTTAACTTCAAGCCTTACCGGCTGCCCGGGCAATATGAGCGTACTCCCATCGGGGGCAAGGTTATGTTTGAACGCTGGCATGACACGCGCAGTAACCGGGACCTAATGAAAATTGAGTACGTTTACCAAAGCACTGAGCAGCTACGCCAGGCGCAGCCGCTGTCGCTGAATAGCCCGCCGCAGCGCGTGACGCTTGAACTGGCGGATTGTCCGGTTGACGGTGACGGCTTTTGCCCGATGGATAAATTTAACGAGGTGATGCGCGAGGCCGCACGCTAATATAGCTTTGTAAGCGCTGCGTTGAGGTTGCTGCCTCGCAAAAGCGAGGCAGCAACGAATTATACGTTCTTTCTTTCGATAGTCTGCTCTCCCCAAAAAAGCGTATCTTTGTCCGTTTTAGAAAACGCGAGGGGCAGGATTTCATCGTTGCCTTCTTCCCAAATCAATTCCGCCTTTTTCTCGTCATAGTCGGCAAGCTCGAATATCGCTTCGGCGATTTCCGGCGAGGTGTTACGCAGCGTGGCCCATTCACGAACGCGGTGGGCTTTCTCAGGCTGTACGGCCATAGTGATACTCCTTTTTAATAGATGAAAAGATGCAGGATCTCTGCGCGGCGCTCCCGGTGGACTAGCCCTGTAATTTAACGGCGATGCCTGCCACATACTCTCCCTGATAGTGGGCGATAGTGAGCTCCTCTGTGCTCGGCTGGCGTGCACCATCGCCACCGGCTATCGTCGTTGCGCCGTAGGGCGTGCCGCCGCGAACTTGCGAAATATCAAACAGTTCCGGGATAGCGTAGCCGATGGGCACAATTATCATGCCGTGGTGCGCGAGCGTGGTCCACGTGGAGGAAATAGTATGTTCCTGCCCACCGCCGGTGCCGGTCGAGCTGAATACGCTGCCGATTTTGCCGTGCAGCGCGCCGGCGGCCCATAATCCGCCGGTCTGATCGAGAAAAGTGCGCATTTGTCCGGCCATATTGCCAAAGCGCGTGGGCGTGCCAAATAGAATAGCGTCATACTCCGCCAGTTCCTGAGGCGTGGCCTCTGGCGTGGTCTGCGCTTTACCGCCCGCCCTGGTAAATACATCAGGCGGCATCGTTTCCGGGACCCGCTTAAGGGTGACTTCTGCGCCGTTCACTTTTTCCGCGCCTTCAACAACCGCATGTGCCAGCGTTTCGATATGTCCGTACATGGAGTAATACAACACCAGAATTTTCGCCATACGACTTCTTCTCCTTATTTATCATTCAGGATAAAAACGCTCTGTCTTTAAAGATATGACGTGTCAGGGAGAGTGCAAATCCAGATAGCGTTTCCATGACGTATCGCAAGGTTGTCACTGGCTCAGGATTTGTACATTTCGGTAGGTGCAACAAGTCAGCGGAATAGCGCCAGACAACCCGGCTAACGTTGCCTGGCGCCTGGCGTAAACGCCAGAACTGAGCAGCGGATAATGCAGACGCAGCGGGGTTTCTTATTCCAGAGCCCGGGCGAGCCCTTAGAGCGCAGCCAAAAGCGCGGCGTGCTTTCTGCCGTCACGCAGAGAAAACTTAAAGGCGCCTCCATCTATACGGTGATATCAACGCGCTTTAGGTTCCGTTTGATACCGCCGCTTCCCGGTATAGAGGTTTGCTTATCGCGATGATAAGCGCTGTATTGCTCTATCACGCCCCGGCGTGGGGATTTTGCAAAAGGGGAACCGTGCCGCGCAGTCCAGCCGCGGCGGCGGTCCGTCAGGTATCAGCCGTTTATACTACACTGCGCCGCAAATAACGAAATAAGGACGGCCAGGGCCTTGCGTATCTGCAATCTGTGACGTCGCTCTCCGACAACTCCCTGTAAATAGCCGGCTGCGCGGTATCGTTCTTGGGGGCGAATATCGCTTTTGTTATGCTGTTTAAAATAGGAGGAGGACAGATGGCAGACCAGGGCGAAGCTTCGGGGCGCCGCACGCGCGCCGTGGCGGCGAAAAAAAAGGCGATTATGCGCGCCGGGCTGGCGTTGTTTTCACGCGCAGGACTGCACGGGGTTACGCTGGATCAAATAGCGGAGCGGGCGCAGGTATCAAAAACGAACCTGCTATATTATTTTCCGTCGAAAGAAGCGCTCTATGTCGCGGTATTGCGGGATATCCTTGATATTTGGCTGGCACCGCTAAAAGCGTTTCGCGAAAATCTACGCCCCCGTGAAGCGATTGGCGATTATATTCGGCTAAAGATGACGGTCTCGCGCGATTTCCCGGAGGCGTCGCGCCTGTTCTGCCTTGAGATACTTCAGGGGGCGCCGCTGTTGAAAGCGGAGCTCGCCGGTAGCCTGAAGGCGCTGATAGAAGAGAAGTCAGCGATTATCCGCGGTTGGGTACAGGGCGGCGAATTAGCGGCCTGCGAACCGTACCATTTAATTTTTATGATTTGGGCCACCACGCAGCATTACGCGGATTTTGCGACCCAAATCGAAGCGGTAACCGGCCAGACTTTGCAAAATGCGGTTTTTTTTCAGCAGGCGGTGGACAATGTGCAACGCATGCTGATGGACGGACTCATCCCGCGCTAGTTTCCCGATGGCGGCAGCGGGCAGCTTAAATCGCCTTCATCACACTGGGAGAGCGAGGTGAGAAATGCATTGCGATCGCGCGTTTTATCCGCCAGACACTGGTTCCATGCCAAAGACTGCGCGCTACCACCCTCGGCTCCAGAACTGACGAATTTGCAATCGGCATCGCGCACCTGCAGCCACGCGCGCTGAGCGACGGTTAACAGCTCGCGCTGTTTCTCGCTGGCGCGAGTCAGCATCTGCTGGTAAGTGGCGTTCAATTGGCCGTCGGCCTTTTGGTATTCCTGAGCCGCGCAGGCATTCATTTCCTGCTGGGTTTGAGGGTCTACACAGTCTGCGGCGAACGCGGACTGGCCGATCAATAGTGCGGCGAAAGTTAAACAAAAATATTTCATGGAAATCCCCTGACAAAAAAGGCTCCCGCTGCGGGAGCCTTCCACTGTAACGGAGCCTTAGCCAATTGTCATCAGGCTGGCGTTACCGCCGGCGGCTGCGGTGTTTATGCTCAGGGAACGTTCGATGTACAAACGCTCCAGCAGCAGGTTGGTATCTCCGTGCGCGAAGCTTTGCACCGAAACGATGGCGCCCTCGCGCGCGGCGATACGCTCACACACATCGAGCAGCCTGTCGGAATCGCCGTGATATATGACGGCGTCAAATTGCTGTGCGTACAGATTCCCAGGTTTCGCCATCGCGATGTGCCTGACTACTTCAGGCGGTAATTGCTGCAGCAGCGTTTTGTGCAGGGCGTCTTCCGGCCAGAGCGCCTGGCAGCCGGTTGCCGTTACGGCAGCGAGCTGAATCAGCGCGTCGTCTTCACTATCCGCAAGACACAGCGCCCGCTCCCGGGGCAGCAGCGACCAGACATTCCGTTCACCGGTAGGGCCGGGTAGCGTATACAGGGTACCGCTTTGCGCGAGTTCGGCATACCGCTGGCAGGCGGCGTACAGCGCCGGACGGCCGTTGGCCCACTGCGTCAGAGCGCGGTGCGGTGCCTGAATAGCCGTTTTCTGCTCTCCCCCGATAGCCGGTTCGGCGCGCTGATGGGCCAGCGTAGCGCTGACCGCCGCTTCAGGGCGATAGCTTAGCAGGCGGTAGAGATAAAGCGGGCCACCGGCTTTAGGGCCGGTGCCGGAAAGCCCCTCGCCGCCGAACGGCTGGACGCCGACTACGGCACCAACAATATTGCGATTTACATAAATATAGCCCACGTGCGCCTGCGCGGTCACCTGTGAGATGGTTTCGTCAATCCGGGTATGTACGCCGAGGGTTAATCCATATCCGGCAAGGTTAATTTCTTTGATTAGCGCATCCAGCGCGTGACGTTGATAGCGCACAACGTGCAGCACCGGCCCAAATATTTCTTTTTTCAGATCGCTAACGCCGTCAAGCTCAATGAGCGTTGGTGCCACGAAAGTACCCTGTTTATTAAGCGCTGCGGACGTACTATCTCCAAAGCAGGCCTGGAACACCGGGCGCCCCTGGCTGCGCATTTCCTGAATGTGCTGGGTAATCACCGTCTGTGCTTCGGCATCGATAACCGGGCCAATATCCGTGGTTAAGCGATCGGGGTTACCCATTCGACACTCAGCCATTGCCCCTTTAAGCATTTTTAGCGTGTGGTCGGCGATATCTTCCTGTAGGCAAAGGATACGCAGCGCGGAGCAGCGCTGGCCTGCACTGTCGAAAGCGGAGGCAACAACATCCATCACCACCTGCTCAGTGAGCGCCGAGGAGTCGACAATCATGGCATTTAATCCGCCGGTTTCAGCGATAAGCGGAATAGGGCGGCCCTGAGCGTCGAGGCGGCCGGCGATGTGGCGCTGAATCAGTCTGGCTACCTCCGTTGAGCCGGTAAACATTACCCCTTTAACGCGCTCGTCGCCGGTGAGTTGGGCTCCAATAGTTTCGCCGCGGCCGGGCAGTAACTGAATCACCTGCGCCGGTATCCCGGCCTCTCGCAGGATGGCAACGGCCTGCGCGGCGATAAGCGGGGTTTGTTCCGCCGGTTTTGCCAGCACGGTGTTGCCTGCGGCCAGCGCCGCGGCTATCTGCCCGGTAAAAATGGCCAATGGAAAATTCCACGGGCTGATACACACCACCGGGCCGAGCGGACGGTGGGTTTCGTTATTGAAATCACGCTGCGCCTGAAGCGCGTAGTAGCGGAGAAAATCAACCGCTTCTCTGACCTCGGCAATGGCGTTAGAGAACGTTTTCCCCGCCTCGCGGATCAGAATTCCCGTCAGTGTTTGAAGCTGACTTTCCATTAACATGGCGGCGCGCGCTAACAGCGCCGCGCGTTCCTGAGCCGGGGTGGCGAACCAGATAGCCGCGCCGCTGACGGCGCTCTCCAGCGCACGGTCAATGTCTTCGGCGCGCGCTTCCTGAACATAGCCGACAATATCGCCGGCGTCTGCCGGGTTGATAACCGGCAGCATATCGCCGGCCGCTACCGGCTGTTCGAGCATGGGCAGCGCCTGCCACCGACGACTGGCACTGTGCAATAATGCGGCGGAAAGGGAGGCCAGACGCTGCTCGTTGGCCAGATCCAGCCCGCAGGCGTTAGGGCGATCGGGGCCGTAAAGCGCGGCAGGAAGCGGGATTTTTGGATGGGGCAGGCCAAGCTGGCCTTCACGCGCACCCAGCTTTTCCACGGCAGCCATCGGATCGGCCACCAGCTCATCCAGCGGCAGCGTAGTATCGGCGATGCGGTTAACAAATGAAGTGTTGGCTCCGTTTTCCAGCAGGCGGCGCACCAAATAAGCCAGCAGCGTTTCATGCGTGCCTACCGGCGCGTAAATGCGGCAGGGGCGATTGAGTTTACCTTCCGTGCTGCTGCCGACCACGTGCTCGTATAGCGGTTCCCCCATGCCGTGCAGGCACTGGAACTCATACTGGCCGGGATAATAGTTTTGCCCGGCCATATGATAAATCGCCGCCAGCGAATGCGCGTTATGGGTGGCGAACTGTGGATAAATCAGGTTTGGCACCGCCAGTAGTTTTTTCGCGCAGGCGAGATAAGAGACGTCGGTATAAACTTTACGGGTATAAACGGGATACCCCTCCAGGCCTTCTACCTGCGCGCGTTTGATTTCGCTATCCCAATAGGCGCCTTTCACCAGACGGATCATCAGGCGACGGCGGCTTCGCGTGGCAAGATCAATCAGATAATCGATGACGAACGGACAGCGTTTCATGTAGGCCTGAATGACAAAACCTATTCCGTTCCATCCCGCCAGCTCGGGTTCGAAGCACAGCTTTTCCAGTAGATCGAGGGATAATTCCAGTCTGTCGGCTTCTTCGGCGTCAATATTAATCCCGATATCGTACTGGCGGGCCAGCAGCGTCAGCGATTTCAGGCGCGGATACAGCTCGTCCATTACTCTGTCATATTGGGCCCGGCTGTAGCGTGGATGCAGCGCCGAAAGTTTAATTGAGATGCCCGGCCCTTCATAAATGCCGCGACCGTTCGAGGCTTTACCAATGGCGTGGATAGCCTGCTGGTAAGACACCAGATAGGCCTGCGCGTCTTCGGCGGTGAGCGCGGCCTCGCCCAGCATATCGTAAGAGTAACGAAATCCTTTTTCTTCGCGTTTACGCGCGTTGGCCAGCGCTTCGGCAATAGTTTCGCCGGTAACAAACTGCTCGCCCATCAGGCGCATTGCCATATCCACGCCTTTGCGAATAAGGGGTTCGCCGCGTTTACCAATAATGCGATTGAGGGCATGGGACAGATTGGCCTCATTATGGGTAGAAACCAGCCGCCCGGTAAACAGCAGCCCCCAGGTGGCGGCGTTGACAAACAGGGAAGGGCTGCGGCCTATATGCGCCTGCCAGTCGCCGTGGCTTATCTTGTCGCGGATTAGCGCATCGCGCGTGGCCTTATCGGGAATACGCAGCAGGGCTTCCGCCAGGCACATGAGGGCGATGCCTTCCTGTGAGGAGAGGGAGAACTCCTGAAGTAGCCCCTGTACCATCCCCGTTCGCCCAGAGGCGCTTTTCTGATGGCGTAACTTATCGGCAAGCTGCCAGGCCAGCGTATGAACGCGTTCATAAACGCCGTCTGCCATGCGCGCCTGCTCCAGAATGAGCGGAACGGCGTCGGTTTCCGGGCGTCGCCACGCCGCGGTAATAGCGGCACGGGCGACCGATTGCGGCAGGATTTGTTCCGCGAATTCCATAAAAGGTTGTGGCATTTCATCGGGTTGCGTGACAGACTCATCGGCCTCGTTCGCAGCACCGGCGAATAGCGCGGGCAGTTCTGGCAAGGTTTCGTTATCTTCCAGACGCTCCAGATAATTGAATATCGCCTGTTTGATAAGCCAGTGCGGCGTGCGGTCGATGCGCGTTGCGGCAGATTTAATGCGTTCGCGGGTGGCTTCGTCCAGTTTAACCCCCATGGTCGTAGTTCCCATTCCATTAGCTCCTGTTTGGGTGAATACGTTATGACTGGACTATCTGATATGTTGCAACTTTGTGCAACCTTGTTAATTGTGATGCGACTGGCAACTCTGAAAATTGGTCATGCAAATGAAGTGCATCAGACACTACCAGTGCATAGATATTGAGGTATTTTGTTCTATTGCATTGAAAATAATAACTATTATTTCATGCTGTTATTTTAAAACGTGAGCCAGTGCAACCTGTAGTGAAATAGTGATTGGCAAACCGGTGCGTGATGTGAAATATATGTTAATTGAAATGTAAATATGAAATTAGTTTTGATTAAAATAGCGTCATAAAATAATTAACCTTCCCTCGTCTCGTTTTATGAGGGGCTACCGGGTGGAACCTGCCCGGCACAATAACATGGAGAGGCTACATGACCATTAGCACCCCTTTGCTGGTGACCTTCCTGGTCTACATCCTGGGCATGATATTAATTGGTTTTATCGCCTGGCGATCCACGAAAAATTTTGACGATTATATTCTCGGCGGGCGCAGCTTGGGCAGCTTTGTGACCGCGCTTTCCGCCGGTGCGTCAGATATGAGCGGCTGGCTATTGATGGGGTTGCCGGGGGCGATTTTTCTTTCCGGGATCTCCGAAAGTTGGATAGCCATTGGCCTGTCGCTGGGAGCTTATATTAACTGGAAGCTGGTGGCCGGGCGCCTGCGAGTACATACAGAAGTGAATAACAACGCGTTGACGCTGCCTGACTACTTCAGCGCGCGCTTTGAAGATAACAGTCGGATGCTGCGGATAATCTCGGCGTTAGTCATTCTGTTATTTTTCACCATTTATTGCGCGTCGGGCGTGGTGGCCGGCGCGCGCCTGTTTGAAAGTACCTTTGGAATGAGCTATGAAACGGCGCTTTGGGCCGGGGCGGCGGCAACGATTATCTATACCTTTATCGGCGGCTTTCTGGCGGTAAGCTGGACGGATACCGTACAGGCGAGCCTGATGATTTTCGCGCTAATTTTAACCCCGGTAATGGTGATTATCGCCGTGGGCGGCTTCGGCGATTCGCTGGAGGTTATCCGCCAGAAAAGCGTAGAGAACCTCGATATGCTCAAAGGGTTAAATTTTGTCGCCATCATCTCGCTAATGGGCTGGGGGCTTGGGTATTTTGGGCAACCGCATATTCTGGCGCGCTTTATGGCCGCAGACTCACATCACACTATCGTTAATGCGCGAAGGATAAGCATGACCTGGATGGTGCTGTGCCTAGCCGGTGCGGTTGCCGTAGGGTTCTTTGGCATCGCCTGGTTTACCGATCATCCGGCACAGGCGGGTGCGGTAACACAAAATAGCGAGCGCGTTTTTATTGAACTGACGCAGTTATTATTCAATCCGTGGATAGCCGGCGTATTACTGTCGGCGATACTGGCTGCGGTGATGTCTACGCTGAGCTGCCAGCTTCTCGTGTGCTCCAGTGCGATAACGGAAGATCTGTATAAAGCTTTCTTACGTAAAAACGCCGGCCAGAGAGAACTGGTGTGGGTGGGGCGCGCTATGGTACTGGTCGTTGCTTTAGTATCGATAGCGCTGGCCGCTAACCCGGAAAACCGCGTACTGGGGCTGGTTAGCTATGCGTGGGCGGGCTTTGGCGCCGCATTTGGTCCGGTAGTGTTGTTTTCCGTGATATGGCCGCGTATGACGCGCAGCGGCGCGCTGGCAGGCATGCTGATTGGCGCGGTGACGGTGATTGTCTGGAAACACTTCTCCTGGTTTGATCTGTACGAAATCATTCCGGGCTTTATTTTTGCGAGCATCGGTATTGTTTGCTTCAGCCTGCTGGGTAAGGCGCCTTCTCCTGAGATGCGCGCGCGATTCACGCAGGCGAATGACCACTATCTTTATCCGGCACCGGAAAAAGGGCTGGCAAAGTAAGGCTGTTCCAGGCGCCGGGCCGCCAGTATGTTGGGCACCGGCGCGGGGAAGAACATCAAATAGCGGTTTCTGGTTCTTACTTTTGGGAAAACGGGGCAATTTATTCATCCGTTTTACGCGCACGGATTTACCCACAGCAGCGAATAAATCCGTGGTTGGGTAAGCGGTGAGGTAAATGTTGATTTCTTGATATAATTAAGGCAGCAGTGTGAGCGTCCGACAATCGATGTGGTTGTCACTCAGAGGGGGCATAGATGGTGTTTTCCTGGCGTTTATTGTGCAGTCAGCCCTTGCGGGGCTTTACTTCTGGCCCGGCTGGCTTTGCCGTCCATTTCATAGTCTCAATACTTCACTCTCATTTTATTCCCTATCCTCTACTCAGGCGCGTAACGCCGCTGTTCTCATTCAGCAATACTAACGATGGCTTATTAAGGGAGCCGACTTACCCGTGAGTGCATACATTCGCACCGGTTTATCCGGCGCGGGTAGCAAAAACTAACTGGTCAAGGTACTCGCTATGGGAAGACAAAAAGCAGTTGTCAAAGCGCGTCGTGAAGCGAAACGTTTATTAAGACGTGATTCGCGCAGCCATAAACAGTGGGAAGAAGAGTCGGTTACGTCTTTGGTTCATATGGGCGGTGTGGAAGCTATCGGCATGGCGCGGGATAATCGCGATAGCACGCCCGTGCAGGCCATGAATCCGGCGCAGGCGGATTATCTGCGGGCGATAGAAACCAAAAAGCTTATCTTCGCTACCGGTGAAGCCGGCTGTGGCAAGACCTTCATCAGCGCGGCGAAAGCCGCAGAAGCGCTGATCCATAAAGAGGTTGAGCGGATTATCGTGACGCGCCCGGTACTGCAGGCGGATGAAGATCTCGGTTTTCTGCCGGGGGATATTGCAGAGAAGTTCGCGCCCTATTTTCGCCCGGTTTATGATGTGTCAACAACGGGTAAAAAGTGATCCACTTACCGTCACCACCAACGGTCTAA
>CALYPF010000155.1 GCA_945271245.1 uncultured Enterobacteriaceae bacterium
TTAGACCGTTGGTGGTGACGGTAAGTGGATCACTTTTTACCCGTTGTTGACATTACCCTGAGCCGGTTAGAAAAAGCTTCGCATGCGCTTTGGCACTGCTAATCCGCCTGCTCAAACAGTGAAGAACAGCGTAGGGAAGAAGTTTACAGACATGCAGGAATATTAAGTCAGCAGCTTCATAGTGAAATTGTGGAGCTAAATGTTCGGTAAAGCCATGCGTATTTGCGGGTAAATATCCCGCCAAGATTGCCGGTATCGGAAGCGATGAGGCACCTAAAGGTACAAAAAAGCGATACTACTATTCAATAAATTCCAGGGGTTGAGAAAACATAAACTGTGAGAAATCACATTTGGGCGAAGGGATATCGCATCGGTACCGCAGGAATAAATGCAAAAATGCTCTGCAAATACTTAAAGTATCAAGAGAAACGCGAGCCGGAAGAGAACTCGATAAATCTGCATGGAATGTGAAATGAAGATCCTGCGGGTTAGCATTTAGTGCGCCTCGGTGGGGGAAAAGCCGTGCTGACTTTTATGAAGGCGCTTTCTTATGTCCCGCTAAAATTATATCAACCGGACGCGGCAATTAAACATTTTGGCAAAACGGGCGCTATGCGGGTACAGCTGCCGGGGTGACAGAGCTTCTGACGAGATTTCTCATTTCATCATTGCGGGGATGAAAGCTTGCAGACTCTCTTTTAACAGGATTCTATTCTGCGTGAGCGCAGGCAATGAAAATATCAGCCCCGTGGCATATCGGTGAATACTGGATGACAGGAAGCGATATTACTGGCGAGTGAGCGATAGAAAATACGGGAAAGGAACCAGAATGCCAGCGGGTCGGGAAAGATCCCGACCCTGCCTCAGCGTACCGCTACGGGCGGCTGATAATGCGCTTAGCGGCTACGGAAGACAATGCGGCCTTTGCTCAGATCGTATGGAGTTAGCTCAACGGTTACTTTGTCACCCGTCAGAATACGGATATAGTTTTTACGCATTTTACCGGAGATGTGCGCGGTAACTACGTGCCCGTTTTCCAGCTCTACGCGAAACATAGTATTAGGCAGCGTTTCCAGAACGGTGCCCTGCATTTCAATATTGTCTTCTTTGGCCATCTAATCCTCGGGATATCACTACCATAGTTTGAACCGGCAAGATAATGCCGAAGTTCACGAATTATGTAAAGAATTGCCGGCGTGATGCTGACAACGTCATTTCTGCATACCGCACGCCCGGAACCGGATGGGATCCAGACAGCTATCGACACAGCAGGGAAATAAGGCGGATAAGCGTAGGGCGTTTATCGGGCAGATCCCACATGGCAGCAGAGGCAGTTGGCCGCAGCCATTCTGCGGGCGCAATTATAGCATGTACCGCCCGCAGATGCGCAAAACATTATTTAACCGGATGAGATAACGTCCCGGCTTTCCAGCTCTGCGGCGGTAAGGCAAGCTGACGCAGGACGCCAAGCTTTTGCAAATAGTCGCTGCGCGGAATTTCTTTCGCGCCAAGCGAGGCCGTATGCGGATTCAAAACCTGACAATCAATCAGCTTGCCACCCTGTGCTATAAAGTGGCGGCTGAAAACCATCAGCGCGGTTTTAGAGGCATTTTCACAGCGGCTAAACATGGATTCTCCGCAAAAAAGTGCGCCCATAGCCACGCCGTACAGGCCTCCAACCAACAGGTCGTTTTGCCAGACTTCAACAGAGTGCGCATAGCCTAGCTGATGCAACTCGCACCAGGCTGCAATGACATCGCGGGTAATCCAGGTACCTTCTTCACGCATTGACGCGCAGCCTGCGATGGTGTCAGCAAACGCATTATTCATCGTCACGGTGAACGGAGAGCGGCGATGAAATCGCGCAAAACTGCGGCTAACGTGAAACTCACTCGGATCGAGAACTGCGCGGGGATCTGGCGACCACCAAAGGATAGGATCGCCCGGCGAATACCAGGGAAAAATGCCGTGCTGATAGGCCTGCAACAGCCGTTCAGGACTAAGATCGCCCCCCAGCGCAAGAAGGCCATTAGGCTCACTAAGCGCAGTTTCCGGCGCCGGGAACGCCAGAGAATGGCGCGAAAGCTGCGTCAAACGCATAAGTTAAAAGGCTCTCCTGCAACACAGTGCATTAAGCATAGCGATAAAATTACAGGCGCTGCAAGAATTGCGCGTAGCGTCCGTTAATCTGCCGTAATGCGTCATGACTGCCTTGTTCAAGAATGCGGCCGTCGTCCATCACAATGATGTTATCAAACAGGGAAAGCCCGGTCAGGCGGTGCGTAACCATGATCAACGATTTATCAGCTTCCAGCGTCTGGAGTAGCGCCAAAATCTGGCTTTCCGTTTCAGCGTCCAGACCTTCTGTGGGTTCATCCAGCAGAATAAGAGGCGCAGCGTGCAGAAGCGCCCGGGCCAGGCCAATTCGCCTTAGTTCCCCGCCGGAAAGCTGGCGACCGCCTTCTCCAAGCCACGCATCCAGCCCGCTATTCTCTAAAAGCCCTTGCAGGCCGACCTGGGTTAACGCCCGTTGGAAGGCGGCGTCGCTGGCCTGAGGTGCTGCTAATCGCAGGTTATCGCGCAGCGTAGCGCTAAACAGATGTACTCGCTGCGGTACCAGGGTCATCATTGCGCGCAAAGTCGCTTCATCGTAATCGCAAAGCGGAGTTTCATTAAGCATGATAACGCCGCTTGTTGGATCCCAGGCCCGGGTGACTAACTGGAGCAGCGTCGATTTTCCACAGCCGGTACTGCCTAAAATGGCGATGCGCTGGCCGGGCGCAATGCGCAGTGAAATATGCTGCAACACCGGTCTGAATTCATCCGGATAGCTAAATGAAACATCGTGTAAAGAAAGCGTCACGTGAGTGGAATGCGGCGCGCCTCGCTGTGGAAAGGTGATTGCTATCGGGTGCTGAAGAATTTGTGTCAGACGCTGAGCAGAGGCGATAACCTGCCCTAAATGCTGGAAAGCCCCCGTCACTGGGGTCAGTGCCTCAAACGCGGCTAGCGCGCAGAAAACAAATAAAGCTATCAATGCTCCGCTATTGCTGGATAGGTCAATGTATCCTGCGGCCAGCCACAGCATCAGAACGGCCGTCAGCCCCGAGATGAGTAGCATCAGCGCCTGTGCCAGCGCCGATAGGCCTGCCTGCGCTCGCTGGGCGGCAAACCAGCGCCGCTCCGTATGTTCCAGCCGATCGCGCCACGCTTTTTCTGCACCGAATATGGCCAGTTCGGCCTGACCGTCAAGCCAGCCAATGAGCTGCTGCCGATAGACGCTTTTCTGATAAGTTAATGCTTCTCCTGCAGGTTTCCCGGCGCGCCAGAATAGAGGGGGGAGCAGGAGAAGCGTCAGTAACAGGATAGCACCTAAAATTAGCGCCAGCGGCAGGCTAAGCCAGCTAAGACCAAAGGTTACAGCCACGATGGTGACGAGCGCGCCAATAAGCGGCGAAACGGCGCGAAGATATACATGATCAAGGGCATCAACGTCAGCAACCAGCCGATTCAGTAAATCCGCCTGGCGAAAGTGCTTTAATCCTGCCGGAAAAAGAGGTAACAGCCCGCGAAAAGTAAATACGCGCAGATGTTGCAAGACGCGAAACGTCGCATCATGGCTTACCAGCCTTTCAAAATAGCGTCCGGCGGTGCGAATTATTGCTGCCCCGCGCACCCCGGCGGCGGGCAACATGTAGTTGAAACTATATAATCCGGCGATGCCCGCCAGTGCAGAAGCTGATAAAAACCAGCCCGAAAGTGTGAGCAGCCCAATACTTGCCAGCAGGGTTACAATCGCGAGGACAATGCCGAGCGTCATCAGGCCGATATGGCGACGGTAAAGCGCCAGATAAGGTTTAAGCGCACGCATTTAAATTTCCCTCCTGCGATGGCCTAGCAGATTGGCGAACGTGCCTGGCGTTTGTGATAGCGTGGTGTAATCGCCCTGTTGCACCAATTTACCGGACTCCATCACCCAAATAGCGTCCCATTCTTTCAATATATCAAGCTGATGCGTGACCATCAGGGTAGTTTGGCGACGGGAAGCCTGTTCCAGCGTTTGCATAACCTGGCGCTCACTGTGAGCATCCAGGCTGGCTGCCGGTTCATCCAGCAATAACAGAGCGCAAGGTGAGATAAGGGCGCGCGCCAGCGCAACGCGCTGCGCCTGACCGACGGAGAGGCGTGAAGCGTGCTCGCCGATAGCGGTATCCAGCCCTTCCGGTAACTGATTAACGACTTCATCCAAATGCGCCTGCCGGATAACCTCGGCCAATTGAAGCGAACTGGCGGAAGCGCCTAACAGAATATTACTTTGTAGCGTATCGGCAGGAAGCCGCGGGTTTTGCCCGAGCCAGCTCAGTGAAGCCTGCAGACTTTCCGGTGCCAGTTCGCGTAATTCAATGCCATTGATGAGCAGCGAGCCTTCATAAGGTAAAAAGCCTGACAGCAGGCGCAGCAATGAACTTTTCCCTGCGCCGCTGTGGCCAACCAGCGCGATGCGCTGCCCGGCGGGAAGCTGAAACGTCAGCGGCCCGGCGAGCGGGATTCCCTCTGGCGAAAGAATTATCAGGTCGCGCGCGGTGACGGCTAGCTTGTCCTCTTTATTCAGCGATAAAGTGCCGCGCTCAGGTGCCTGGAGAGGAGCATTTAGAAAGCGCTGCAGGCTGTCCGCAGCGCCGATAGCCTGCGCTTTAGCGTGATAGTACACGCCTAACTCTCTCAGCGGCTGGAAGAACTCTGGTGCAAGTATTAGCGCGAGGAAACCGGCGAAAAGAGTAACGCCGGCGCTAAAATGGCCAAAATTCAGCTCCCCCAAATAAGAAAAACCGAAATAAACCGCAACCAGCGCAATCGATAATGAGGCGAAAAACTCCAGCACGGCGGAGGACAAAAACGCCAGCCTAAGGACTTCCATGGTACGCTGACGGAAGTCTTGTGACGCGTGCTCAATATTTGCAGTTTCTGCAGCGCCGCGATGAAAAATGCGTAAAGTATCAATGCCGCGCAGGCGATCGAGAAAGTGTCCGCTCAGGCGCGATAAAGCATCGAAATTACGCCGGTTTGCGTCAGCGGCACCCATCCCAACCATCGCCATAAATAAGGGTATCAGCGGTGCTGTCACCAGCAATATGAGCGCAGCGGCCCAGTTAATGGGAAAAATCGCGATAACAATCATGACAGGCACCGTAGCCGCCAGCGTCATTTGTGGCAGGTAGCGCGCGTAGAAATCATGCATATCTTCAATTTGTTCCAGCACAAGCGTCGCCCAGCTCCCCGCCGGTTTCCCCTGAATCCACGCAGGCCCTGCGAGATGGAGGCGATCCAAAACCCTGGCGCGCAGCGCTTGCCGAATAAGCATTCCCGCCTGAAACCCTACTTTCTCGCGTAGCCAGGTTACCCAGGCGCGCAGCACAAACACCAGGATCAGTAGCGCAAAAGGCAACAACAGCGCCTCACGCGGAATTTTTTCCATGATCATATGATTAAGCAAACTCGCCAGTAGCCATGCCTGCGCGATAATGAGTAAGCCGCTGATAATGCCTAGCAGACGGGAAAAAAGTATCCAGCGGCGTGCGGTGACGCTTTGTTGTTTTAGCCAGCGAGAGAGCGCGTGTTGATGGGTTTTATTCATTGCGAGCCATGCAAAGAGTTGATGTATGCCTCTTCAAAAGGAAGATGCTAAGCGCAATGTTACCTCGCAGGAAAAAGAAAGGCGAACTTCTGGTAGAAAGGGCGTGCCGTTTCTGAAAATAGTGCAACAGAGGTGGCGTGGAATACGTTATCTTTGCCGTGAAAGCGCGGTCCGGGAATTTTAGAGCGATGTAAAGACCGGCGGTTAGTGTGGTACCAGAGCAGAAACCGCATTGCGATAATAGCGCTTCGCAATGCGGTATCGCGATTAATCGCGTTTATCTGTTAGCCCATCCAGATAGCGTTCTGCATCCAGAGCGGCCATGCAGCCGGTACCCGCAGAGGTAATGGCCTGCCGATAGATATGATCCATAACATCCCCTGCGGCGAATACACCGGGAATGCTGGTCTGTGTCGCATTGCCATGACTGCCGGATTGAACTTTGATGTAGCCGTTTTCCAGCGCGATCTGACCTTCGAAAATAGCGGTATTGGGGCTATGCCCAATGGCGACAAATAAGCCGGCAACGTCCAGATTTTCCGTATGCTCCGGCGAACGAACATCGCGCAGCGTCAGCCCACTTACGCCCATTTGATCGCCGGTAACCTCTTCCAGAGTGCGATGGGTATGCAGCACGATGTTGCCGCTTTCAACTTTATCCATCAGGCGTTTAATCAATATTTTTTCAGCGCGGAAGGTATCACGACGGTGGATCAGATGAACTTCTGAGGCGATATTCGACAAATAAAGCGCTTCTTCAACGGCGGTATTCCCCCCGCCGATCACGGCAACCTTTTGGTTACGATAGAAAAAACCATCGCATGTCGCACAGGCCGAAACGCCGCGCCCTTTAAATGCCTCTTCCGAGGGAAGGCCAAGGTAGCGGGCGGATGCACCAGTGGCAATAATCAGCGCATCGCAGGTGTATTCGCCGCTGTCGCCGGTCAACCTGAACGGGCGCTGCTGCAAATCAACTTGGGTAATGTGGTCGACGATAATTTCCGTTTCAAACTTCGCGGCGTGCTCATGCATGCGCTCCATCAATAAGGGGCCGGTAAGCCCACTCGGATCGCCAGGCCAGTTTTCCACTTCGGTCGTGGTGGTAAGTTGGCCGCCTTTCTCCATACCGGTAATAAGCACCGGTTTTAAATTTGCGCGTGCGGCGTAGACGGCGGCCGTATAACCCGCCGGGCCTGAGCCCAAAATTAACAGCTTAGTGTGTTTAGCCGTACCCATGAGTTCCTCAACAATTTATTGGCGGACAATCTGCAGGATTGTAGGGAATTTGTGACAGCAAAAAAAGAGGATGGCAATTTTGTTAACGATATGTGTGATAGATAAACGCGATGAAACGCGCTCTCTTTAAGTAAGGAAATTCTGCATTAACTTCGCAAAAAGTGGGTTTGCAGGAACCGATATGATGAGGGATTATCGGGCTAATGAGAAGAATCTGGCACGTTTCACTAAAAAAAGATGTTTTACTTTGACAATCCCCTGTGCATTTGCGAAAACATTTCAGGGATAGGTGCAAAAGCGACGTCCTCTGGTATGAAAGCGAATGCACTATCGGGCCATTGAATTCCGGCATGATGTGGACAGACATCATGCGTTATATCAGTGGCTGTCGGCTGGTAACGGTCCACTTACGCGTGCCCGGGAACAGTGAGCGTTTCGGGGGGATGGCAAGTGAAGGAAGGAATACTGAGAGACAATAATAATGGTAGATAGTAAAAAGCGTCCGGGTAAAGATCTCGACCGCATTGACCGAAATATATTGAATGAACTGCAAAAGGATGGGCGCATTTCCAACGTTGAGCTTTCTAAGCGTGTAGGGCTTTCTCCCACGCCTTGCCTGGAACGCGTGCGTCGCCTGGAGCGACAGGGATTTATTCAAGGCTATACGGCGTTGCTTAATCCACAATACCTCGACGCGTCCCTGCTGGTTTTCGTTGAGATCACATTAAATCGCGGTGCGCCGGATGTATTTGAGCAATTCAATACGGCGGTGCAGAAGCTGGAAGAAATTCAGGAATGTCATCTGGTTTCTGGCGATTTCGATTACCTGTTGAAAACCCGCGTGCCTGATATGTCTGCATACCGTAAGTTGTTGGGAGAAACGCTGCTGCGTTTGCCCGGTGTGAACGACACCCGTACTTATGTTGTGATGGAAGAAGTAAAACAGAGCAATCGTCTGGTGATTAAAACGCGCTAAACACGGAACAGGTGCAAAATCGATATAGTTTGTTTACACTCCTGTTAATCCATACAGCAGCAGGATCGGGGAACCGATGCTGCTGCCGTTTAATTATCAGGCTGTAAGCCTGCGGCTGCCGCGTCGTTTTGCGTCGATGATTACGTCATCCGGAGCATCATAACGCCGATTATCTCTGAAGCAGGTGCCGGGTATGCACTGTTATACAATGTTCAGAAGAGGTCTGGCGATGAGCCCGTTAACCGTTATTGTCCCCCGTAGCGCGCTACCGTGGAATACAACCCAAACCCTGGAGAGTTTTTCTTGAGCCAGGAATACACCGAAGATAAAGACATCACACTGACAAGGCTTAGCAACCGCAGCCGTCTGTATGAAGCGCTGTTGCTCCTCATTTCGCTGTTTGCCATATACCTTATGGTGGCGTTGCTTAGCTTTAACCCTTCCGATCCGAGCTGGTCGCAAACGGCGTGGCATGAGCCTATCCATAATTTGGCCGGTGCGCCGGGCGCCTGGCTTGCCGACACGCTATTTTTTATTTTTGGGATTATGGCGTATACCGTGCCGGTGATAATTTTCGGCGGCTGCTGGTTTGCATGGCAGCGTCGCGAAAACGATGATTATATTGATTATTTCGCGCTATCTTTGCGTCTGATTGGCGCGCTGGCAATTATTGTTACGTCTTGCGGGTTGGCGGCGATCAACGCTGATGATATTTGGTATTTCGCCTCTGGTGGCGTAATTGGCAGTTTATTGAGTACCGCCATGATGCCGCTATTGAACAGCAGCGGCGGTACTATCGCGCTGCTGTGCGTGTGGGCTGCGGGGTTAACGCTCTTCACCGGCTGGTCGTGGGTGAATATTGCTGAAAAAATCGGCGGCGCCGTCCTGAGCGTATTGACTTTTGCCAGCAATCGCACGCGTCGGGACAATACCTGGCGCGATGAAGAAGACGATGAAGCGCCCAGTGCTCACCCTTCACGATTCAAAAAGGTGCTACGTCGCAGACATGCCGCAGAAAAATTTTCTAATCCGGTGGGGCGCCATACGGACGATGCGCTATTTTCCGGCAGGCGTATGGATGACGAACCTCAGATTTTTGCTAACGGGCAAGCCGTTGATCCGGATGACGTGCTGTTTTCCAGCCAGCGAGTGACGGAAGAACGTCAGGATTATAATGATCCGCTACTCAATGGCACCAGTATAGCTACGGTTTCGATAGCTGAACCGGCCATGGGCGCCGAATGGTCTGAAGAAATCGCTGCGCAGGCTATCATTGCTGACCCGAATATCACCGTTCCTCTACCGGAGGCGGAAACACCCGCTGTACAGTGGGAACCCATGCCGGAGGCAACGACGGCAGAACCAGCGTTAGCGCCACAGGCTGAAGGAATTCCCCAGCAGCAGCCCTACGCGTCTGATGCATTGACTCATAGTGTCGTGCCAGTATCTGAAAATAATGGGCCGGGCCTGCATGCCAGTGAGGCGCCTTATGCCGAAAGTGGCTACGAAAACCTCCCTGCTCACGGGCGTGAACACGACATGACGGCACCCGCATCATCCAGCTCTGAGGCGATATCTACATTAGAATTAGAGAATGTAGCAGATGGCAGGGCCGAGATTGATCATTCTTCATTCCCGCAATGGGAGGCTGAGCAAGCGCCGCTTCCCAGAGAAACAGCGCAGCCGGGCGGCGAGTATTCGTTATCACCCTCCGCTCCGTCAGATGATGCGATTGCCTCTGCTTCTACTACCGCACTTCCGTTCGGAGATAGCGCCGCGTCATATGGGTTGGCGACCGCTTCGGCGATCCCTGGCGCAGGGCAGGTGGCACCTACCGCAGCGCCGATATTTGATTTAGCGACAGAAGCCCCGCGAGCTCAGGTTAAAGAAGGTATTGGGCCTCAATTACCGCGTCCTAACCGCGTCAGGGTTCCAACCCGCCGCGAATTAGCCTCATACGGAATTAAATTGCCTTCTCAGCGCGAGGCTGAAGAGCGCGCCCGCGCTGAGGCATTACAAAAGCAGAGTCACGCATATCATTCTATAGCAGAAGACGACGAAGCCGCGCAGGCGCTCCAGCAGGATGAGCTGGCACGCCAGTTTGAGAATACCCAGCGCGAACGCTACGGTGCGGCTTATGAAAATGAGCAAAGTGTTTACGGTAACGCTGAACCTGCCGAAGATGAAGAGCCTGCAGAGCAGGCAGAACTGGCGCGTCAATTCGCCGCGTCGCAGCAACAGCGTTATGGCAACGATTATCAACACGAAGTGACACAACCGCCAGCCATGCAGCCGCAGGGCAATTATCCGCAGCAAGCGCCTCAGGTACCGGTAGCGCCGCATTTGGCGCAGCCACAGAATAATTATCCGCAGCAAGCGCCTCAGGCACCGGTAGCGCCGCACGCGGGGCAGCCGCAGGGTAATTATCCGCAGCATGCGCCTCAGGCACCGGTAGCGCCGCACGCGGGGCAGCCGCAGGGTAATTATCCGCAGCATGCGCCTCAGGCACCGGTAGCGCCGCAC
>CALYPF010000156.1 GCA_945271245.1 uncultured Enterobacteriaceae bacterium
AGGCATCAGGCATCAGGCATCAGGCATCAGGCATCAGGCATCAGGCATCAGGCATCAGGCATATATTGCGGTTCAAACTTTCAATCCGGCGTTTGTGGCGCAAGCCGCATCATCTGCCGCAGGTTCCTTATCAGTTAATATAAACCCCTGCTAACGGCGCTCATTCGCGCGCTAAGGCCCGTTTACGCGTGAAAGAAATAGCGTTCCCCTGCCAAATGGAATACTGCTGAGCCATCGCTGATATTTATCCTATAGAAGGTCTTTTGCACTGTCCTGAGCTGCGCTGGCGTTAACTTACCAGAGCGGGAGGCCGCCACCAAAACGCATTTTGAGCAGGTCGTGGCCCGTATAGGTATCTCATTTTTATTCTTATAAACCCCGGCAGCTACTGATGTGCCCATGCGCAATCATGCGTTAACCCTGTAAAAGATTAAGCCATTTAAACTACACAAGCTCCCTCATGAATAAGACTTTTTTATATGCGTTTTTTCTTATGTAGATGACAAATTTGGTAAACAATTTGAGTCAGAATATTTCCCGATTTCTTTTTCATTAATATATGTGGCGGCGGTTTGCCGGGGGTAACTGCAGGTCGTTATCTGCTTTGTTAGGCTATCGCAAAAAAAAACATAAAAAATGTAATTGTAGGAATTTTCCATTCAGGTAAAGTGGGATTTCGCTATTTTTGTTTAAGAATTTACTTATTTTTTCAGGCCGGCTTACGTTTTTTTTAAATAAAGCATGTCATAATTCCACGATTTTTGATTACACAAGGATGTTTGTATGAAAAACGCGTTGTACGCCTTTTTTATTACAGGATGTATGTTTTTAGCATTTGCCGCGTTTACGGCCTGGTCGCACTGGCATTTCGTTGAAAATGCGCGTCAGGACGAGGGGACCGTTATCGATCTTGAGCATGAGCAAGGCGAACACGGTAGTACCTGGTATCCTGTGGTGCGCTTTAAGGATAATAGCGGCAAAATTCGCGAATTTAGCGCGACCATTGGCAGTAGCCACTATCGGGATCGGGTAGGGGAGCCAATTAAAGTGCTGTATCCTGAGAGCAATCCTGAAAATGCAATAATCAACGACGCTGCTGGTATCTATACAACGCCTATTATCATGAGCCTGCTGGGCGCCTTTTTTGCCTGCGTTGGCGCGCTGCCGCTGGGTTACTTTCTGGTTCGCCGTATAGAGGCCTCCCGATTATTGCGGGAAGGAAGGCCGCTTAAAGTTGATATTGTCGGCGTAGAACTAAATACAGAGGTTGAAATTAATGGGCGTAACCCGTGGCGTATCGTTTGCCATTGGTTTGATAGCGCAGAAAATAAAGTTCATCAATTTCATAGCGCTAATTTATGTTTTGATCCCACGCCGTGGATAATAAAACGCAATAGAACTACGGTGTATGTCGATCGTCAAAATATTCAAAAATATCATCTGGATATTTCCTGGCTGCCGGAAATGGCTTAATTTTTACAGTGCAAGTTTCTTCAGCGGCGGTAGTCAGCGCTTAAACGTGAAGATGTCTGCATATGCGCATTGCATACAGATAATAAGGGAAAGTTAACGGCCAGGGGCGCCGGCCACGGTATGTAACCCACCGGCGCTAATGAGTTACCGCCGCAGTGAAAGCGGCGGTTGAAGGTTGTTATGCTATGACGGTAATATGCAATCCATTAAATGAAACGCTTTCTCCGGCGATGACTTTACGCCGCTTTCGGGTTTCAGTTTCCCCATTAACTTTTACGCTGCCTTCGCTAATCACGATTTTTGCCTGAGCGCCGCTTTCACACCAGCCTTCAAGTTTTAATAGATCGCATAATTCCACATAAGGATGCCTGCCAAGGGAAAATGTATTCATCTTAAGTACGCTCCGCGTCGTGATATTCTTCGCAGGCCTGCAAAGTATTTTGAATTAATGTTGCTACCGTCATAGGGCCAACGCCGCCGGGAACGGGAGTGATAAATGCAGCGCGTTCGCTGGCTTCATTAAAAATAACGTCGCCAACGACTTTTCCGCTTTCGAGCCGGTTAATGCCGACATCAATCACGATGGCACCTTCTTTAATCCAGCCGCCGGGAATAAACCCGGGCTTACCTACAGCAACAATCAGCAGGTCTGCGTTTTCAACGTGCTGACGCAGATTTTTTGTAAAGCGGTGCGTAACTGTCGTTGTACAACCTGCCAGCAATAATTCCATGCTCATGGGCCGCCCGACGATGTTTGAAGCACCAATAACAACGGCGTTAAGGCCGTAGGTGTCAATGTGATAACGCTCCAGTAGCGTCACAATGCCGCGCGGAGTGCAGGGACGCAGGCGCGGAGAGCGCTGACATAAACGACCAATATTATAAGGGTGAAAACCATCAACATCTTTATTGGGAGAGATGCTTTCCAGCACTTTAACGTTATCAATGCCTGCGGGAAGGGGAAGCTGCACCAAAATACCATCGATTGAGGCATCCTGATTTAGCGTATCAATCAGTGTAAGAAGTTCAGCTTCGGTTGTGGTTTCGGGCAGGTCGTATGAGCGGGAAATGAAGCCAACTTCATCGCACGCGCGTCGCTTACTGTTAACGTATATCTGCGAGGCCGGATTGCTGCCCACCAGAATAACGGCAAGCCCTGGCGCACGTTTACCTGCGGCGATGCGTGCGGCTACTTTTTCCGCTACCTCAAGGCGCACTTGATGCGCAATCGTTTTACCATCAATTATTTTTGCTGCCATAGACGTAGGGATTCCATCCATATCATGTCGCTGGGTAGGCGCCTATTCTGGCAGAACCGGCACGCGCTGTCAGTCGCGGTTTACATTTTAAGGTAGAGTACAAACCTGGCGGATACTATCTTTCTGAATCATTATGGCAAATTGAACCGGTGTTAGCGGCGACTTAGTGAGCAGCCTGACTGAAAGCCATTGACTCGATGTGCACTGAACGTATAATTCAGCCACCTTGTAAAGCAAGGCTTTCTTTCAGCGCGCCCTTAGCTCAGTTGGATAGAGCAACGGCCTTCTAAGCCGTGGGTCGCAGGTTCGAATCCTGCAGGGCGCGCCAGCTGGATCTCTCCCAATGCTTTTCAAAATCTACAAACTCCAGTTTCCACAAAGATTATAGTTAAAAAACGTGACTCCAGCGTCTACTCACAACTAAGTCTGTCTACGCTCAAGTAGGGGGATATATTCAAGGGTATCGACAGGTTCAAGGACGTAAGATATTCGCAAAAGAAGCTAACGGTTAGCACCTGTAGGCGAATGGTAAATCGTACAAGCTATTTGCCGGTGCGTCTTATATTCGCGTAAACCCTACTGATTCCAGATATTGGTGCATGAAGTACCGGTATGCCGGTAAAAAAAGCGACTTACCATTTATCACAGGCGTGGTTAGCAGCGTATCATCCGCAGGGGAGATAACGGTGTGAAATACATGTTCCGGAAGGACTATAAGCCAACGCGGTATCATCCTTGATAGATGAGGCGCCGTCGATGGCGCTGGATACGTTTGTGAAAATCTGGGGGCGACAAATATTCGCAAATTCTCAAAAGCTGGCATACTCACCGGGTAAATCTGAATACTTTCTTATGTCGGCTGCCGGATGTCCGGCAGGCCGGGCCATGTGCACCACGAGTGCTAATGAATCGATGAGTCACGCTATCCAGGTAGCTGTAAAGAAACGTAAAATGTATCTGACGGATGATCGATGCGTGAGGAGATTTATCTGGCGCGTACAAAGATGCGGTGAAAATGGAATATACTAATCCAGAGTTGGCGATAAGCCGAGCGCCTTTAATATATTGGCAGTGATATAAAAGACTTCGCTACATCCCAATTGATGGCGACTAGTTGTCGTTGAGACTCAACGCATAAAAAGTAGCAACGAGTTCACAATATATTTCTAAATATACATAACTTCTCTCTGATAGAAGACGTGTTATAAAAAGAATCGAAGTTTGGGCTGAGCGTGGCATCTGCTGCACGGCTGTTAAGAGCGTTACTTCAAGCAGTTATATAAATATAGTTACAATTCAGCCTATTTAGCAAAATAAGATTTAAAATATTAGAAATTTCATTTAGTTAGAATTTCGATTTTATGGCGATGTTTTTTTCTCGTAAGGAATAAGTTTTCTTATGCTTAGCCTATACTTGAATTTCAGCAATAAGCTGATAAAAACTGCTGGAGTCTGCAATGCCTAATAAAGAAAAGCACGATGATAAGGACAAGCATGATGAAGGAAAAGATGATCGCAAATTAAAAGGTGACCATAAAGACAAGCATGTTAATCAGGATAAAAAGGGCAAATAACTGATCCATTATCTTTGGAGGTACTATGTCTCAGCACCAAGATGCCATTGACCCAAAAGAACCTCTCGAACCTGACTATGACGATCCGGAAAAAATTATGCCAGACCCGGATCATATAGATGATGACAATATGGATGATCCTGAAAGCCCTCATGACCCAGTCAGGAAATGAGCTGAATTAGCCCGGTAATGCCGGGCTTTTTACTTTATGATTTTCCAGGTAAAAATGTATGGGCAATATGCTCAATACTAATCCCCATGTTGTAAAAGGTTATCCTGATACTCCTGAAATGACTGATAAACTGTTTTATATCTTTCAATATATGTGCGATTGCCCTCTGATAGATGTCGTATAGAGGGGTTATAAGTATTCCCTGGCAGGGATATGAAGCCCTTGCTTGTTGCTGTTAGATTGCTAGTGTGAATGATGAACTAAAATAGGTCGGTGCATCGGCCACGGCAAAACTAACAATGTAGCTTAGAGGACCTCCATCAAGGTTTACCGTACCGAGCAATGTATCGATGGCGGCATATTTTCATTATTAATATATTTTCCTTATGTGCCCAGAATAATTTTTCCAAAAGCAGGTAGATAAATCTTTATTATTGAGATAGTTAAATATTTTTTTGTCAATAATTGTCAATCACTCACAATGTACTAAAGTTATAATCAGTGCAAATAAATTAATTTATTGCACCATTAATTACATAAACTCGGGCGTATTACAGCCTGGATTTTGTTTAGGTAATCTATTTGTACCCGAAATTGAATATTCAGGACAAAAAAATGACTCATATTTATGAACCATCTGAACAACTGAATGATAAAAAGCTTTATCCCGACGGACGACTGCCTGTTTCTGCATTAAGCAACCCCAGTGCAGTATCATGGGGGGCAATTTTTGCAGGTGCTGCCGCCACTGCATCTTTGGCATTAATGCTACTTATGCTAGGTGCTGGTCTTGGATTAACCTCCGTGTCGCCATGGGAGAATAAGGGGCTTGATGCCGGAACTGTGGGTATTGTGGCTATCGTCTGGATGGCATTTACTCAGATTGCCGCTTCGGGAATGGGAGGATATATAGCCGGGCGGCTGAGGACTAAATGGGTTGATACAAAAATTGATGAAATTTATTTTCGCGATACGGCGCATGGATTCCTTACCTGGGCCGTTGCGCTAATTGTTTCGGCAGTACTGTTAACGACGACGATTGGGGCTATCGTAGGAGGCGGGGCAAAGGTGGTTGGCTCTGTCGCCGGCGGGGCAGCGGCTACTACCGTAGCTGGCTTGTCAAGCATGGATAAGGAGGCATCAGTTTCCGATTCCTCAACCAACTATTTTATTCGGTCTTTATTCAGAACCGATGACCGGGCTACCACTGAAACCAACTCTCAAGCCATGGACACTCCAGTGACCACCGGTCAACCCGCCCCGCGTCAGGATGTTTCCCCTGAACAGGTGAAAGAGGTTACCGGAATTTTCGCTCATGCCATTAGCTCAGGAACACTGCCTTCAGAAGATCGTCAGTATGTGGCGCGGCTCATTTCTCAGCGCACCGGTATTTCCCAACAAGAAGCAGAACAGCGCGTCCAGACTGGCTATGACAAGGCTCAGGCTGCAATTAAAGAGACTAAAGTTAAGGCGCAGCAGGCCGCTGAGAAAGCCAGAAAAGCAAGCAGTTATATAACATTATGGACTTTCATTTCATTACTGATCGGCGCTTTTACTGCCAGCTTTAGTGCGACCTTAGGTGGCCGTCAACGCGACCTGTAATATTGTTAAAACGGAGAAAACAATGCGCTCAATACTACTTTTCTTTTTAGGTGTGCCAATTCCTATCATCATTTTGATAGCTCTATTTGTGCACTGAATGATGTGATACTGGCTCTCCGCTGGATTATGCAGATTCAGATAAGTAACTTGATAAAACAACCTGAATATCGATCTGGTGTTCAGGTTGTTTTACGTAAATCGAACCGGAGATAATACACCGGTATTCCTATCTCAAGAAACCCATCCCAGCTTTTGGCTCTTTACGGTTATCAGGTATATCATAAATAATGTCCATGCTTTTGAGTTTGATGTGTCAGTAATAAGAACGTTTAACGTTTAGATAATCTGTCTTATTTCTCAAGTAATACTTTTTAGCATAGCTCGGTATACTTCTACCAAAGTATATTTAATGACCAGATCTTGTAATCTTTCCGGCTTACCCGTTGAGAGTAGGCTTCCGCAATCAATGCCTCCACGATTATCGAAGATATATATCGATCTCTCCCAACCCTATATGAAGTTACTTTACGATATTGCTGAATATTGTAAGTGTTTGCCAGTGATGATATTAATATTCGGTATAGTAATTAATCGACCCACTAATTTTCACTATTAAACATAATTACGCCGATATATTTACTGGGCAGAGCCTGGATGTAAACCTAGGTAATTTCTTGCGAGTTGTGCGTTTTATGTGCAGGGCGGGGTTATTGGTCTAGTTATTTCCCCAAGAGGAAATGTCAGTATACATAAATATATGCAATCGTTTAAAATCGATAAATTATCGATTTTGATTTGGATGTGAGAATTTGAGGAATAAAAGTGGCGATATCATTCAATATGAACGAAGGTAAAAATAGTGCGCCCATCACGGTAGAATATTCTATTACTCTATAACCTAATTGTTCATGGTAACCGTGCATCTAAATACGGCTATGAATTGAAACTAGTCAATCAGATGAGGCGCATGATGAGAAATAGTATTTCAGGCTTATTAGTCTTAGGTGTAATATCGTTCTCTGTTATGGAGGGTAGTGTAAATTCTATCAATAGTAATAATGTGAATTTAATTTAATCAGACCCACAATAACTGACGCTGTCTCAGCGGCTTACAAGATGAGGGCTGGCATCGATATGAATAATCAGCGACTGGAAATAGATAAAGAAACAAAATAACTTATGCCTATGGCAAGGATTAGCGGACATCTACGTTTATGTGATGTTCTATATCATGAGAAAACGTTAGAAATTGAATGTCATAATAAAGAGGGCATTTCCTTGTTAAAAATCAGGATGATGTACACAATCATGGTAGGAATTTTAGATATATATCTCCACTAGATGGTGATTAAGTATGGCGTGTATGCGGATGGTTCCTGGGATTTATCCGGTGGCTTAATAGTTCTAAAAAGATGGTTTGGGGGAAATGATTTATTTTTAGAATAAACATAATGGGTATATAAATTATGATATTCCCCATAATGCGTTACTTACAGAAAATGCTAGAGTGTAACTTATCGATGAGACTGAAGTTTCTCGCAGCTATAAAAATGGTGACCGCTGACCTCACCATTAATTTTACTTATCTGCTGATGCACTGAATTTATATTAAGGAGGGACAAATATATGAATGCATTTACTGGCATGATTGGGCAAACGTTATATGAGTATCTGCCCTCTCTCTGCGCCTCTGGAGCCGCAACACTCATTTCTGCACTAATGAGCGTGTATGATGGGCGTCCAATTATTAAAACCGTTACCGGTGCGCTATCATGCGGAATTCTGGCGCTAACAATAGCGGGTTCTTTAGAGCTATTTGGATTACCTGGGCATTCAGTCACCTTCGTCGGGGCTTCTATTGGTTTTGTAGGCGTTGAACGTATCCGGAGAAAGGTAATATCTCTCTTTGAACGTAAGGCTTCTGGCCAAAAGTCAGGCAATATTTCGGGGAGAAAGTAATACCGCGCACTTTATTATAATGGCCACTAACCCTAAGGAAAGAGGTATCAGATTACTATTATCATATGGAAGTTATATGAATTGGGTATGTACTAATATTTTATTAATTATATTAGTCGGTTATTTTAGAATAAATTTCGTCTAAAAATACCAGTTCCTCTTTGAAAAAAATGATAGCGCTAATTATCATAAACTGGTGTTAAAGCGCCTGCACGCTGTTATTAACCTTAGAGGAGGCGGTACTTGATTATGGAATACTTCTTAGAAAGCCGTATTTAGGGGGAAGAGGGGAATTCGTGGAATACGGCCGATGATTACGGCCCCGGCAAAGTGGGAGAACGGCAAGTAGCATAAGTAATCTCGGCATTGGTAAGACTCAAAGTTCAGTTTAGCAAAAATGCGCGTTTAGGCCTGAAGATAAGCACGCCGTCAGCGGCGGTTTAGTTGAAAAAAGCCGTTTAATACTATGATATTGAATGCAGGATAGTACTGAGGTGTTATCGGTAGATATGTGGGACGCTCATTTGGGTAATATATTAACCTCGCTGTATTCAATTTTACCCCGCGACACAATGGCTAGTAGAAAAAGGTATTGGAACCAACAGTAGGCGAATAATTAATCAATATTAAATTGGGTTAAAAAAGAAGAGGCGTAGGTGACACCTCCTTGAAATAAAAAAACAGAAACTACGCTGCTTATATTATCGATAAGAAATTTTTAAATGAAAGGGGTATTTTATGGATTTGCAATCATAAACATAGCGGTTTACCTAATGGTTTTCTGTATAGGTCAATTTAACCTATTGTAGGAACTTAAAATCCTCTGTGTATTATGAGTAAGCATTCTGTGTATATGTACTGTAAAAGTTATTGCCCCGGTATTAAGAAGAGACCCTTTTTTATAATAATAAAATTTTAAAACCAGGGTTTGGTAGGGAGCTTAATTCCTATAGAAATGCAAGGGTAATGATTAACGGAAATTAGCAAGATTATCAATTGGTAAATTGTATAAAGTAATATTTTGATTATTGGAGGTTATCATGAAAAATAAACTAATATCATTGTTTTTCGCTTTTTGGATGTCAGCAATGGCGGTTTTTAACGCTGCAGCTAAGCAGATATTTCCTGGTTATGATGATGTGTATATACTTAGCCCACATCCGGATGACGGCATTTTAACTTTTGGCGGTATGCTAGGTAATATTGATAATCGTTTTGATACAAGGAAAATACATTATACCGTTCTTGCGAATTTAAGTCAGTATGTAGTTAACGGCGATGAAAATTCGCTAGCTGGAGTGACGGGGCTTAGGCATCTTGAGGATATTAATGCTTATGATTTTTTGCTTACATCACCAGATGGAATAAGGCATTATACCTATTCTGCTTTAAATGAAAAAGATGCCCCGCTGATAAATATGCGCGATGCAGATTTTTCTAGCTTTAATGCGCAGGCAATAGTAGATTTCAATAATGCATATTCACAAATAGCTAATTTAATGGAACAGGCTTCACTGGAAGGAAAAACATGTGCATTTTTTGTTAATGCTGCCTTGCCGAATCCTCAAGGTTTGCCTCACTTCAATCATTTTTTACTGCGTGAGGCAACGCTGAAGGCAGTCCATGATTTAGGAACAAAAAAACTCGCATGTGAAGTTTATATCGGCGAAGATTTACCTTATTACAATAATAACGAAGCAGGCAGTAAAGACATCATTAATCAGCTAACTGCGCGACTTAAGTTAAGTATATTCGATTATCCAATTGATGTTGATAAAAAAATGGAAGCGGTAAATTATTATCCCAGCCAGCTTACCTCTGATTACGAAGAATCTGTAAGAAAGAGAGCGCATCAATTAAATGGTAAGGAACGGGTATATAAAATTGATGCGACATTTTATGATGATATCCATACCGATCCTTCTTGTGGTAATCAAGATTTTTGTACTTACTAAATTTAAATAATAGTTATTTAAATTATGAGAGAATTTTCTGGCTAATGTAGCATTATGCTGTTTTAAAAATGGCCAATTGCAGGCTGTCAGTATAACTAGCGCATAGGCTAAGCTCTGCTCTGATATCATCGTGGATTGTCTTCCATCTGTATGATATGTCGAAGATAGCTTAAATTTTAATAAGCAACTTGGGTAAAGTACGCTCTGCTTGTTATATCTTTCTGGATTCTGGATTCTGGATTCTGGATTCTGGATTCTGGATTCTGGATTCTGG
>CALYPF010000157.1 GCA_945271245.1 uncultured Enterobacteriaceae bacterium
TTATCCGTTATCCGTTATCCGTTATCCGTTATCCGTTATCCGTTATCCGTTATCCGTTATCCAGAGATACTGTTACTAAAAAACGCTTTGCTATCATCTTTTTCCTCCCTGCGGCTCCGCACGCTCTAAAGCTAAAAACCGGCGCGCATCGCGATAAAGTTCCCCTATTCAAATGTGATTACCTCAATATTAAGCTGCGCCTCCAGCGCTTATTATGCTGCGACATTGCCTGCGTGCATCTGATTGCCGGCCGTAACGCGCCAAAAGTTTACGACCGTCTACTTTTGAAACGTTATGATTATAATGCTGTGGCACTGGCCATCCGCGCCTCGCGATCCTGGAGGCTGCGAGTATACGTGACCATACCGCTGTGATGCCCGGTTTGCAGCACGCCAGGAAGCTGATGAAGCTTACCTTCACGGATCAGGCTCGCTACTGCGGGGATATTAATCATCAGTTCATAAAGCGCGACGCGCTCACCATCCGCCAGCGAATACAGCTTTTGCGCCAGCACCGCCTGCAGGCTACCGGCGAGCTGTGCGCGCACGCGCGATTGCTCATCGGCAGAAAAGCTGTCTAATAGACGCTCTACGGCCTGCGCCGCGCCGCGGGTGTGCAGCGTGGCTAACACCAGATGACCGGTTTCCGCTGCGGTTAAAGCCAGACGTATGCTCGCCCGATCCCGCAGTTCTCCCAATAAAATCACATCGGGATCTTCACGCAGCGCGCCGCATAGCCCTGCGGCAAATGACGCGCAGTGTTCACCAATTTCCCGCTGCTGGATGAGGCTTTTTTGCGAGGTATGCACCAGCTCAATAGGATCTTCCAGCGTGACAATATGGCGAGCGTGGTGCCGGTTAATGAAATCGACCATCGCGGCAAGCGTCGTTGATTTACCGCTGCCGGTGGCTCCGGTCACCAATATCAGCCCTTCCTGTTTTTCCAGCAGCGAAGTGACAATAGTGGGCGTACCCAGCTGTGCCAGCGATTTTGCCGAACCGGGTAAAATGCGCAGCGCCAGAGAAAGCCCCTGCCGCTGATAAAACGCATTCACCCGCAGACGCAGGCCATCCTGTAACGTGACGGCGAAATCCAGATGCCCCTGTTCTTTTAGCGTTTGCCACTGCCGCCCGTTCAGCCAGGCAGTCAGCAGCGTTTCAACTTTCGGAGAATTATGCGGTGCGTTTTCCAGCCGCCCCTGCCTGCGCCAGC
This sequence comes from uncultured Enterobacteriaceae bacterium, assembly GCA_945271245.1. Taxonomy (GTDB): domain Bacteria; phylum Pseudomonadota; class Gammaproteobacteria; order Enterobacterales; family Enterobacteriaceae; genus Apirhabdus; species Apirhabdus apintestini. Next base: position 1,213 of record CALYPF010000157.1, read on the forward strand.
GTGCTGGCTGGCAGCTACACAGGTGTAGATCCGAGACATTATGCTTTACACTAAGGGCCACAATTTTTTCCATTTCAGGCACTCCTGTAACCATGAGCGATATTGCCCACAACTTAGCGCAGATTCAGAGTAGAATCTCAGCGGCCGCACGGCGATGCGAGCGTGATTCTAAAGACATTACGCTTCTTGCCGTCAGTAAAACTAAACCTGCGAGCGATATCGAAAAAGCGGTTGCCGCCGGGCAGCGCCAATTCGGTGAGAATTACGTCCAGGAAGGCGTGGAGAAGATTCGCTATTTTTCCGAAGCCGGAATCTCCGGGTTAACGTGGCACTTTATCGGCCCGCTCCAGTCGAATAAAAGCCGGCTGGTAGCCGAGCATTTCGACTGGTGTCACACCGTCGATCGTCTGAAGATAGCCATGCGCCTGAACGAACAGCGCCCGATAACAATGCCGCCGCTCAATGTGCTGATTCAGGTGAATATTAGTGATGAAACCAGTAAATCCGGCATCGCGCCTGACGAGATAGAAGCACTGGCGGCGAACATCGCTGAACTCCCTCATCTTGTGTTACGAGGTTTAATGGCGATTCCAGCCCCTGCCTGCGATTATCAAAGCCAGTTTGCCGTCGCCAGTGAAATGGCGGTAGCATTCACGCGCCTGAAACAGCGCTTTTCTACGGTAGATACGCTCTCTTTAGGCATGACCGATGACATGGACGCCGCCATCGCCGCAGGCAGCACCATGGTGCGCATTGGAACCGCTATTTTCGGAGCGCGGGATTATCCGCCGCACCAGATACTTTAAACACTGAGGAACGCCATGTTGACGTTGACTTTTCTGGTCAAGACTGTGATTGACCTGTATGTAATGGTGCTGCTGCTGCGTATTTGGATGCAGTGGTCACGCTGTGATTTCTACAACCCTTTTTCCCAATTTATTGTGAAAATCACCCAGCCAATTATCGGGCCGTTACGTCGGGTTATTCCCTCGCTCGGCCCGGTAGACAGCGCGTCTTTGCTGGTCGCTTTTTTATTGACCACGTTGAAATATCCCCTGCTGCTGCTGATTCAGGTCGGTGCCCTGTCGCTGTCGCCGATGAATTTACTGGTCGGCCTGCTGTCGTTACTGAAAGCGACCGGCATGCTGGTGTTCTGGATGGTGATAGTCCGCTCGCTCATGAGCTGGGTCAGCCAGGGACGCAGCCCGTTTGAATTTGTGCTGGCGCAGCTCACCGAGCCGCTGATGATGCCAATCCGCCGCATTCTCCCGGCTATGGGCGGCATTGATTTTTCCGGCATGGGCGTCATTTTAGTGCTGTACCTCCTGAATTATTTGGGAATGGACCTTTTCCCGGGGCTGTGGAATTTGCTGTGAGTGCGGTAACGGCAACCCCGCACGGGCTGGTGTTACGGCTTTATATTCAGCCGAAAGCCAGCCGCGACGCGCTGATAGGCGCACACGGTGATGAATTCAAAGTCGCCATTACTGCTCCGCCGGTAGACGGCCAGGCAAACGCGCATTTGATAAAGTTTCTGGCCAAACAATTTCGCGTCGCGAAAAGTCAGATTACGCTGGAGAAAGGCGAACTGGGTCGCCATAAGCAGCTACTGATCGCAGATCCTCAGGTTATCCCGGCGCCCATCGCGGCGCTTCTTGATTAAGACACAGGGTATTCTCATGCAAAAAGTGGTTCTCGCCACCGGCAACGCAGGCAAAGTACGCGAACTGGCGTCACTGCTCGAAGATTTTGGTTTGCAGATTGTGGCGCAAAGCGATCTGGGCGTAGAAAGCGCGGAAGAAACCGGCCTGACCTTCATTGAAAACGCCATTCTGAAAGCCCGCCACGCCTCCCGTATTACCGGTCTGCCGGCCATTGCCGACGACTCAGGGCTAGCGGTGGATGCCCTCGGCGGCGCGCCGGGAATTTATTCCGCGCGCTACGCGGGCGCAGAGACCAGCGACCGGGCTAATCTGGAGAAACTGTTAGACGCGCTGACCCAGGTGCCGGACGGGCAGCGTAAAGCCCGTTTTCACTGCGTGCTGGTGTTTCTCAGGCACGCCGACGATCCTACGCCGCTGGTGTGTCACGGCCAGTGGGAAGGTGAAATCGCTCACCGCTCTAGCGGCACCGGCGGGTTCGGGTACGATCCTGTATTTTATGTTCCCTCAGAAGGGAAAACCGCCGCTGAATTAACCCAAGAAGAAAAACGCGCGCGCTCGCATCGCGGGCAGGCGCTGACTCAACTGCTGGACGCCCTGCGTCATGGTTAATCCCCCGCTCAGCCTGTATATCCACATCCCGTGGTGCGTACAAAAATGCCCCTATTGCGATTTTAATTCGCATGCGCTGAAGGGCGAAGTGCCGCATGACGATTACGTGCGCCATCTGCTGAGCGATTTGGACGCCGATTTGCCCTACGCGCAGGGCCGATGTATAGAAACGATATTTATCGGCGGCGGCACGCCGAGTTTGTTGTCTGGAGCAGCAATGCAGGCGCTGCTGGACGGCGTACGGGCGCGCCTGCCGGTTGACGGCAAGGCGGAAATTACTATGGAAGCCAACCCCGGCACCGTTGAAGCCGCGCGCTTTTCCGCCTATCAGCGCGCGGGGATTAACCGCATTTCTCTCGGAGTACAAAGTTTCGATGCGGCAAAGCTTCAGCGTTTGGGGCGAATTCACGGGCCAGAAGAGGCCATTCGCGCGGCGCGGCTGGCAGGCGAGCTGGGGCTGCGCAGTTTCAATCTCGATTTGATGCACGGCCTGCCGGAGCAATCTATCATTCAGGCGCTGGACGATTTAAAACAGGCCATTGCCCTCAATCCACCGCATCTTTCCTGGTATCAATTAACCATTGAGCCTAATACGCTGTTTGGCTCTCGCCCCCCGGCGCTGCCGGATGACGACGCGCTGTGGGATATCTACGAGCAGGGCCACACACTGCTGACCAACGCGGGCTACCAGCAATATGAAACCTCCGCGTATGCAAAACCGGGCTATCAGTGCCGTCATAACCTCAATTACTGGCGCTTTGGGGATTATTTAGGGATAGGCTGCGGCGCGCACGGCAAAATCTCGTTCCCTGACGGCCGAATAGTGCGCACCGCCAAAACCCGGCATCCGCGCGGCTATATGCAGGGCAACTATCGCTGTCGCCAGCATGAAGTCGAATTGACCGAGCGACCGTTTGAGTTTTTTATGAACCGCTTTCGCCTGCTGGAACCCGCGCCGCGCGGCGATTTTTCACGCTATACCGGGTTGCCGGAAAGCAAAATTCGCCCACAAATCGACGCCGCCCTCGCCCAGGGATATCTCGTTGAATCGCCTACCCACTGGCAGGTCACCGAACGCGGCAAGCTATTTTTAAATTCGCTGCTGGAACTGTTCCTGGCAGAATGAGCCTCAGGCCGTGATGCTGGCCAGCTAGCGGTATTTTCCCGCACCGCATCGCCTACAAAATATGTCTCTGCTGCAAAAAAGGTCTACGCGATGTCAAAAACGATGCATAAAGCCCAGCAGTGCAAAGCCTGTCTGGATGCCGGCGATTCGCTGGCACAGGTAAAAGCGCGTTTTATCAGCGATAATCAGGAGTGGCACCGGGTTAGCCTTATGTTGTATCAGCAGCACTTCGAACAGGCGCGGGCGGACAGAGTGCGCGCGGAGCGGGAGCGAAAAAAGCGCGGCGCCTTCACGCACTGCGATGAGATAAAAGACATTATCGAATTAAACGATGCGCTGGCAAACTTTGCACTTGGCCTGCCGAGCTTCGCTACTATGGCTGATTTCAGAAAGCTCAAACGTCTTGCGGAGAGTATGCCTGCGAATGAAGCGCAAACGATCTCCTTCATTGATTCCATCATTATGGATACGCGGCTGCGGGCGCTGCAGCAGCAGGGGCGCTTTGAGGCCTTCTCTGCTTTTAAGCCGCTCGCACGCTACATCGAAGCCGCCGCGCTGGCGTTTTATAGCGGCAATGTAATTAGCGCGTTTTTAACGCTGGTGCCCGTTATCGAAGGCATAATATTGCGCTGGAGCGGGTATCAGCAAGGCGGTAAAAAACTCAGTTTCGCCGATTTGAGAACTTTTTTTGCACGCGGACATCAGCGGCAGCCTTTACCCGGCAACCCTCTGTTTTATGACGTATTTTCCAGAGTGTGCGCCCAAATCATCGACAATCATTTATTTCACCCTACGGGCGCCGGCGTCTCTTATGCCGGTTTTAACCGCCATTTAGCGGCACACATGTTAAGCGACGGGGATTTTGCCACCCGCGACAACTGCGTGCGGCTCTTTTTGCTATTAGATTTAATGTCTGAACTGTATTACTACGAGATGCGCTGCGAAGATCCGCGCTTTTACCCTGATAATGCGGGCATCGCCGGGAAAATACGCCAGTACGACGCGATGAAAAGCATCCGTGAAAACATCTGAAGAATGCCGTTTGTTAACCTGAGAAAGGCACTGGCGACCGCCTGACGATCGCCAGTGAGACGCATGAAATATCAGCCAGCGTTGAGGCTGTTTACCAGAGCTTTGCGCTGTGCTTCGAGCGAAGTGACGCGCGAACAGACGTCTTTACCAAACTGCTGGAAATCTTTTTCCTGGCTCTTCCACTCTTGCTGAATCGCATTTTGCATACCGCCCAGGCTTCCCAGCAGCCCCTGCAGCGGGTTACCGCCGCCGGACGTCGCCGCTTTCGCGCCTAGCTCGTTTATGCTGTCCTGCAAAATGCCACCCATCGCCTGATTAACAAGCTGCTGGCCGTCGGCCCGTACTTGATCGATAGCTTTATAATGGAAGGCTAGCCCGTCCTGCCGATGCTCGATGATGCGATTCATTTGCGCCTTGAGCTGGCTATCAAGCTGGGTCAGGCGTTTACGCATATTGCTGTCCTCGCCCGCCTGCTGGGTAATGATTTTATCCAGCGCCGCGCGCCCTTTATCCACCCGGCTGCGGGCGCCGTTATCAATCCACGGCAGCGCATCTCGCAGCGCCTGCTGATAATCCTGGGCCTGCTCGCGCTGAGCGCCGGTAAGCGCTGGCGCTTTGCCGTTGTACTGCACGCCGCCATCCGGGGCGATAACCAGGTTGCCGTTTTCGCCTACTACCTGCACGGACTGAGCAGCAATCACCACATCATCACGCGGCGATACGCTACATTTATAGTCCGCATGAGCCTGTACCGCCGTCGCCAGCAGCGCAACCATTAGCGCTTTACGCATCATATTCGCTATTCCTTGTCTTCAGCGAAGAAAAACGGCGCGTTTACGTAGCGCGCCGTCTCCTGTTATTAATCCCACCACACGTCGAACAGCGGACTTAGGCGGATCTCTTCCAGCTTTTTATTTTCCAGCCATGCGCGCACCAGCGCCTGATGCTCTTCGGTGCATTGCCCAACCTGCTGGGTGCAAATTAAGCCTTCCCACGCCAGATAACCGCTGCCGTCATAGGCCAGCCCGTTTGGCTCGATAACATCATTGATAAACGCGTCCAGCGCGCTATCTACCTGCTGTTCTGATGTTCCCTCAGGAAAACGCCAGGCCACGGAAAAGCCGACTTCTTTAAATTCGTCGATATGCATTTTTTTACGCAAACGACGGCTACGCTGTTTCGCCATTATTTTACTCTCTCGAACATTAAGTCCCATACGCCGTGGCCAAGACGCTGGCCGCGCTGCTCAAACTTGGTTAACGGACGCGTCGCCGGGCGCGGTACATAATCGCCAGTTGGCGATTGATTCTGGTAGCCATCGACCGAGCGCATTACTTCGAGCATATGTTCAGCATAAGGTTCCCAGTCAGTCGCCATATGAAATACGCCGCCGGGCTTTAATTTGCCTTTTACTCTTTCAACAAAAGGCGGCTGAACGATGCGGCGTTTGTTGTGGCGGGCTTTGTGCCAGGGATCGGGGAAGAAAAGCTGAACCATGGTGAGCGAGTTGTCCGGAATCATTGTTTCGAGCACCTCCACCGCGTCGTGGCACATTACGCGCAGATTTTCCACGCCCTCTTCCACGGCCTGACTCAGACAGGCGCCAACGCCCGGCGAGTGAACCTCAATCCCAAGGAAATTCTGATGCGGATTCGCCTTCGCCATCGCCACCAGGGATGCGCCCATGCCAAAGCCAATTTCGAGCGTGACCGGGGCTTCACGCCCAAACAGCGCGCAAAAATCCAGCGGCTGCGGGCTAAATTCTACGCCCATCGTCGGCCAGTAGTGCTCCAGCGCGTGCTGCTGCCCTTTCGTCAGGCGGCCCTGGCGGCGGACAAAGCTGCGAATGCGGCGCAGCTGGCGGCCGTTTTCATCAAAATCCGGGGAGATGACCTCGTTAATCATGTCAGTGTCTGCCTGAATAAGTGGTAAAGAAACGGGCATTATCCAAAGATAGTCCCGGGATGCAAGCACAGGAAAGTTCCGGTTTACAGCGCCGTCTGCTCTGTGCTGGAATCATGCCCCAACTCTTTGGTGCGGAATATGATACAGCCATGATGCAAGCGCTTCAGTTTTCACGTCTGGTGCTGGACTGGTACGACAAATACGGGCGAAAAACCCTTCCCTGGCAGCAGCAGAAAACGCCCTATAAAGTCTGGCTGTCTGAAGTGATGCTTCAGCAAACGCAGGTGGCAACGGTTATCCCTTATTTTGAGCGCTTTATGCAGCGTTTTCCAGAGGTGACGGATTTAGCGTCAGCGCCGTTGGACGATGTATTACACCTGTGGACCGGGCTGGGCTATTACGCCCGCGCCCGCAATCTCCACAAAGCCGCCGCGATCGTTGCCCGGCAGCATCACGGCACCTTTCCGCAAAATTTTGACGAGATAGCCGCACTCCCCGGCATTGGCCGTTCCACCGCCGGGGCGATTCTCTCTCTGGCGCTGGATAAACACTACCCTATCCTGGATGGCAATGTGAAGCGCGTGCTGGCGCGCTGTTACGCCATCGCGGGCTGGCCGGGCAAAAAAGAGGTTGAGAACCGCCTGTGGCAATTAAGCGAAGAAGTGACGCCGGCGCGCGGCACCGCGCAGTTTAACCAGGCGATGATGGATCTGGGGGCAATGGTGTGCACGCGTTCGCGCCCAAAATGCGAACTGTGCCCGCTCAGCGGCGGCTGTGAGGCCTACGCTCAGGGTACATGGGCCGATTATCCGGGTAAAAAGCCTAAGCAGACGCTGCCGGTGCGCAGCGGCTGGTTCCTGTTGATGCAGCATGGCGACGACGTGTTTTTAAATCAGCGCCCGCCAAGCGGCCTGTGGGGCGGGCTGTACTGTTTCCCGCAATTTACCCGCGAAGAGGAACTCCAGGGCTGGCTGGCGCAGCGCGGCTTAAGCGCCGATTATGTGCAGCTTGCCGCGTTTCGCCATACGTTCAGCCATTTCCATCTCGATATTATTCCCGTGTGGCTTTCTGTGTCCCACAGCGGCGGCTGCATGGATGAAGGTGCGGGTCTTTGGTATAACTTACCCCGCCCTCCTGCCGTAGGTCTGGCCGCGCCGGTTGAGCGCCTGTTACACCAATTACGCAGTGAACCGCCTTCCGTTCACCGCATTGTTAATGAGGATTTATCATGAGCCGCACTATTTTTTGTACCTATCTTGAACGCGAAGCCGAAGGGCTGGACTTTCAGCTCTACCCCGGTGAACTCGGAAAACGAATCTATAATGACATCTCAAAAGAGGCTTGGGCGCTGTGGCAGGCAAAGCAAACAATGCTCATTAACGAGAAAAAACTCAATATGATGAACCCTGAGCATCGCAAACTATTAGAGCAAGAGATGGTGAGTTTTCTTTTTGATAAGAAAGATGTGCATATTGAAGGCTATACGCCGCCTGAAGCTGAATAAACGGCCGCTTAACATACCGGGCGTTAAGCCCGGATAACTAACGCGATGCTGTTCCGTAAACTCTTAATCATGCGTCGAAAACAATGAAAAAACTGTTAGCGCTGGCTCTTTTAGCTCCCCTGCTTATCTCCTGCTCCGATAAAAAAACGGACGGTTTTCACGAAGAATGGGTCAAAGATACCAACGGTTTCGATATTCTCATGGGGCAGTTTGCGCACAATATCGAAAATATTTGGGGCTTTAATGAAGTACTGATCGCCGGCCCTAAGGATTATGTGAAATATACCGACGGCTACCAAACCCGCAGCCATATTAATTTCGATGCCGGGACAATGACCGTTGAAACGATAGACGGAACCGAGCCGCTGGAACATTTACGCCAGGCGATTGTAATGACACTTCTGATGGGCGATGACCCCGGCAGCGTCGATTTATATTCTGACGCCAACGATATCCATATATCAAAAGAGCCGTTCCTTTATGGCCAGGTCGTAGACAATAACGGCGAACCTATTCGCTGGGAATGGCGGGCTAAACGCTTTGCCGACTGGCTGCTGCAAAACCGCCTGCAGCGCAGAAATAGCGGCCTGCATATTATCTACAGCGTGAAGCTGAATCTGGTGCCGAACCACCTGGATAAACGTGCGCACAAGTACCTTGATTTGGTGCGCGAGGCGTCCCGAAAATACGGGGTGGATGAATCGCTTATCCTCGCCATTATGCAAACGGAATCGAGCTTTAACCCTTACGCCGTAAGCAATTCTGATGCGCTGGGCCTGATGCAAGTAGTGCAGCATACCGCCGGGCTGGATGTGTTCCGGGCAAGAGGCAAATGGGGGAAACCAAGCCGAAGCTATCTGTTCGATCCGGCGAATAATATCGATACCGGCACCGCCTATTTAGCAATGCTGGGCGATGTGTACCTTTCCGGCATCGATAATCAAACCTCAAAACGCTACGCGGTGATTACCGCCTATAACGGCGGCGCAGGCAGCGTGCTGCGCGTATTCGATCGCGATAAAACCCGCGCCTTTAGCCTGATTAATAGCCTGACGCCGGATGGCGTTTATCAAACGCTGACATCGAAACATCCGTCTGCCGAATCGCGGCGCTATTTGCAGAATGTTAACGCCGCACAGCGCAGCTATCGCCGAATGTTACCAACGGTGCAAAACTGATCCACCCCAGCGGTTGAAAACTGATCCA
>CALYPF010000158.1 GCA_945271245.1 uncultured Enterobacteriaceae bacterium
TCGCATCGCATCGCATCGCATCGCATCGCATCGCATCGCATCGCATCGCATCGCAGAGGATAATAGCGACCGCTGGCGCGGCGGCTAACCATTTTCATTTAGCCTGGAGATCGATAGAGTAAAGCGCGCCGGTACGCGCTATTTTACATAGAAATAAATCGCTAAAAAGTGGCACACGCTGCCGCCCAATACAAAACCGTGCCAAATAGCATGGTTGAACGGAACGCGCCGACTCACATAAAAAATAACGCCCAGCGAATAAACAATACCGCCAAGAGCCAGCAGAGCCACGCCACCGGCCTCCAGCTTAATCGCTAACTGATAAATAACGATAAGCGAAAGCCACCCCATGACCAAATATGTCGCCACTGAGAGAATTTTAAAACGATGAGCGATGGTCAACTTAAACAAAATGCCTAATAGCGCAAGGCCCCAGATAACTATCATTAACCCGCGCGCCAGCGGCGAGTTCAGCCCCACCAATAAAAAGGGAGTATAAGTGCCGGCGATGAGCAGGTAGATAGCACAGTGATCGACTTTTTTAAGCCAGCGTTTGGCGCGCGGCTGAGGAATAGCGTGATACAGGGTCGAAGCCAGGAACAGTAAAATCATGCTCCCCCCATACAGGCTATAGCTGGTAATCACTATTGCACCGGCGTTTAGCTCCCCGGCCTGCACCAATAACAGCACAAGGCCGACAATACCAAACACCAGCCCAATACCGTGGCTAACGCTATTCGCGATTTCCTCCGCCAGAGAATATCCTTTAAGCATTAACGGTTTACTGACCATTCTCTTTTATCCTGGATAACTAATATCGGCTTCAGCGTAACTGAGAATGATTCCAGTGAACACATGTACACTCAAAAAATTGTGTGTACTCTTGTAAACAACCGGTACTTAGACAGGAATGGCCGCTATAGCGCCAGTCGGCATAAGCGCGGCCCGTATCCACCCGCGTTCCAACGATTGAGCTAGCATGTTCATATCGCCTGCTCACCCAATTTTGGCAGTGAGGGTTAGCCTGGAGAGAAACATTCCCAACGTGACATAATATAATGCGTTGACGGCTTTTCGATACGCGGAGTTATCTCTCATGTGTAATATAAGGATGGCGCCGTTAGCAATACGAAGAACCTGATTACACTTAATTTTATCTGCTCAGGGAGCGTGCCATAAACTATGTTCACTCATGATGCTATCAGTAGCCTGAATCATCTCGAAATGGCGGTTTATCATTACGCTGTGCGCCATCCTGATACCGTAAGTTACATGACTATTCGTGAGCTGGCGGAATGCGCGGGCGTATCCACAACCACCGTGCTGCGCTTTTGCCGCAAACTAGGGTGCGACGGTTATGCCGAATTTCGCGTACATTTCCGTCTTTGGATTGAAGGTGGCAATACATCACCCGATAATTTCGGGGCTGGCGAAATTATCCACTTCTTTAATGCAGTCAATAATAATGAATTCGAATGCCGCCTCGACGCCGCCGCCAGCGTCATCCGCGATGCTAAACGCGTTATTTTTATCGGCACAGGAACCTCAGGTGCTATCGCCAAATATGGCGCTCGCTTTTTTTCTAATGTTGGGAAATTTAGTAACCATATCGACGACCCTTGGTTTCCGGTTACGCAGGACTTAACCCAAGATGCGCTGGCGATAATTCTTTCCGTTTCAGGCGAAACCCCAGAAATTCTCCAGTTCGCCAGTCAGTTTAGCCTGCATCGCTGCACCCTATTATCAATTACCAGCCACGCGGGTTCTTCTCTGGCCAAACTTTCTGATCTCAATATCTCCTGGCATATTCCTCAAACGCGCATTCAGGGTAAATATGACATCACTACACAAATCCCCGTCGTCTATATTTTAGAAGCACTGGGCAGACGCCTGGTGAAAAATACCGCATAAAAAAACACCCTGTTTTATATATGTAACAATTCCCTTATAGCGTAATTTGTTATCACGTGACATTTAATTATCATTTGTTAGACTCACCGTTATTGCAGCATATTTATTTAACACCGTTCACCTCACTTTAATTAAATATCACTCAGCGGCAGGAATAATGACAATGAAAAAATGTTCACTTCCAGACACCTTTTTATGGGGCGGTGCCGTTGCGGCACATCAGGTCGAGGGCGCCTGGAATAACGACGGGAAAGGGCCTAGTATTTGCGATGTATTAACCGGCGGCGCGCACGGCGTGCCCAGAGAGATAACGGATACCGTAGTCCCCGGGAAATATTATCCAAACCATCAGGGCGTAGAATTCTACCATCGCTATAAAGAAGATATAAAGCTCTTCGCTGAAATGGGTTTTAAATGTTTTCGGACTTCTATTGCATGGACGCGTATATTTCCTCAGGGCGATGAATTAGAACCTAATGAAGCCGGGCTCCAATTTTACGATAATTTGTTTGATGAGCTTCTAAAATACAATATTGAGCCGGTTATAACGCTTTCGCATTTTGAAATGCCATTACATTTAGTTAAGGCGTATGGCGGCTGGGCGGATCGCCGCGTGGTAAATTACTTTGCCCGCTTTGCAGAAGTGGTTTTCGAACGCTATCAGCACAAAGTTAAGTACTGGATGACGTTTAATGAAATCAATAATCAGCGCAACTGGCGCGCTCCGCTATTTGGCTATTGCTGCTCCGGCGTAGTCTACACAAATCACGATAATCCTGAACAAACGATGTATCAGGTTATGCACCATCAGTTTGTCGCCAGCGCCCTGGCGGTAAAAGCCGCCCGCCGCATTAATCCCGAAATGAAAGTGGGATGCATGCTGGCAATGGTGCCGCTTTATCCCTGGTCCTGCCACCCTGACGATATCATGTTTGCTCAGGAGGCCATGCGACAGCGGTATGTGTTCACCGATGTTCAGCTACGCGGCTACTATCCCTCCTACGCGTTGAACGAGTGGGCGCGCCGTGGTTTTCACATCGAAATGGCCCAGGGCGACGCACAAATACTTCGCGAAGGCTGCTGCGACTATCTTGGCTTTAGTTATTACATGACTAACGCCGTTAAGGCCGAAGGCGGCTCCGGCGATGCGCTGTCCGGGTTTGAAGGCAGCGTGCCTAACCCACACGTCAAAGCGTCGGACTGGGGATGGCAAATCGATCCGGTCGGCCTGCGTTACGCGCTGTGCGAGCTTTATGAACGTTATCAAAAGCCGCTGTTTATTGTGGAAAACGGCTTCGGCGCCTTCGACACCGTGGAAAAAGACGGCGCAATTAACGACGATTATCGCATTGACTACCTGCGCGCCCACATTCAGGAAATGCAGCGGGCCGTAAGCTGGGATGGCGTGGAGCTTATCGGCTATACGCCGTGGGGCTGTATCGACTGCGTCTCTTTTACCACGGGCCAGTACGAGAAACGCTATGGCTTTATTTACGTTAATAGGCACGATGACGGCAGCGGCGATATGTCCCGCGCCCGTAAAAAAAGTTTTTACTGGTACCAAAAAGTCATCGCCAGTAACGGCGAAGTACTGTGATCTTTAAAAATCAGGCTCATCTTCCCGTTCAAAATTATCCTCATGATAAATAAGGAAATCCTGACATTTACCAAAGCTATCATAACGATAGCTTTTACCTGTCAGCTTCTTTGATACCTATCAACGCCCGCCCCGCCGTTCATCGCCACCATGTGGGCGTCGCGGGTGCGCGACGCTTGGTCTCTGGAAGGGATAACATAAAAATGAATAAGATAATGAAACTGGGTACCGCCGCTGTAGCGATTGCCGCCGTCGGCTACTTCGGGTTGGTAGGTTATGTCTGGTATCATGATACGCAGCGCCGTACCGCGGCTCCTGTGCAGAAATCTACCTCAGCGTTTAATAATAAGGTGTTAGGCATTATTCAGGAAAAAGGATGCAATTATTGCCATACGCAGTCTGGCGATCTGCCGTTTTATGCCAAATTTCCTATAGCCAAACAGCTTATGGAATACGATATGGCGCAGGGTTATAAATCGTTCAGCCTGGAAGGTATTGAGCGCAGCCTGCGGGAAGATAGCCCGGCCGAACAAAGCGATTTAACCAAAGTAGAGTGGGTGCTTGAGCATAATACTATGCCGCCCGGGCGCTATGTCGCCCTGCACTGGGCCGGCAATATCAGCGATGATGAACGCACCACGCTGCTGTCGTGGATACGGGATAATCGCCGCAAATACTATGCAACGGAAGATATGGCGGAACAGCATCGCAATGAGCCGGTACAGCCTATCCCCCGCTCGCTGCCGGTTGACCCAGAGAAAGTCGCGTTAGGCATGCGTTTGTATCACGATCCGCGCATTTCTGCGGATAACTCCATTTCATGCGCCCATTGCCACCAACTCGGCAAGGGCGGCGTCGACGGCAGAAAAACCTCTCTCGGCGTTAATAATCAGGTTGGGCCAATCAATGCCCCGACGGTGTTCAACGCGGTATTTAATGTTGAACAATTTTGGGACGGTCGCGCAGCCGATTTGAAAGCACAGGCCGGGGGGCCGCCGCTCAATCCTATCGAAATGGCCTCTACTTCGTGGGCGCAAATCGTCGGCAAACTGGATAAAGACGCGACGCTGGTTCGCGATTTTACCGCCGTGTATCCGCAGGGGTTATCCGGCGATACCATCACCGATGCCATCGCCGAATTTGAAAAAACGCTCATTACTCCCGACTCCCCATTCGATAAATATCTGCGCGGTGACGATAGCGCGCTTAACTCCCGGCAAAAACGCGGCTGGCAATTATTTAAAGATAATCGCTGCGCCACCTGCCACGGCGGCAAAATTCTCGGCGGTCGCTCGTATGAGCCTTTGGGGCTGCGTAAAGACTATTCGTTTGGAGAACTCACCCCGGCAGACGTAGGGCGCATGAACGTAACCCGCGATGTTCGCGACCGTTTACGCCAGAAGGTACCGACGCTGCGCAACGTTGCGCAAACGGCGCCGTATTTCCATCGTGGAGATGTCGCTACGCTGGACGAGGCGGTAAAACTGATGCTGCGCTATCAGGTCGGCACCGATCTACCGCAGCAGGACGTTGATGATATCGTCGCTTTCCTTGACAGCCTGACCGGCACCTATACGCCCTATCCGAATCATTAAGTCTTCCTCCTCATCCCCGCCCGGGGATGAGGCGTTTAGATTGTCGGCCACTCGCGCTGGCGGAGAACGGCAGTACAATTCTCATCTAATAGAATTCACCCTGAATTTTACCCGCAAAAAACTATTAAAAATCATCAAAAAACCGTTGCCAGCCGGTTGAATTTAAAACTATTAAGGTATGATGCTTTGATTTTATAACCATTTCATCATGAGGGATTATGACAACGGGATTTTTTCTGTATCACCTGGATAAAACAACCTGTGGCGGACGAATTCTTTCCGGTGCACCTGATGATACCTACGAAATTGGCGGCATTGAACGAGAGCAGGTCCGCGTAGGCGATCCGGTAACCTGCGGAAAGCACAAAGGGCGATTCCGCGTTTGTGGCGGCATGGGAGACACCTATGAAGTCAATGGCGCTCCAAAAGAGTGGGCCGGTTCCCTGGACAGCTACAGCTCCTGCCCGTGCCGCGCCCGTTTTATCCCGTCAGTCCAGACGCACACCTATGAGCGTGACAGCAATGCAGGACGGGCGGCCGAGCGTGCGCAGGCCGCGGAGAAAAAGGCGCTCCAGTCAGACCCCGAACAGCGTGCCCAGACCGCGAAAAAGAAACGGGAAATCACGCTAACCATCGGCGTGTTCTTCGACGGTACCGGCAATAATGCGAATAACAGTACAGATCGTCAGGTCGCCTGCTCCGGTGAACATTACGGGATGAATGATGCAGACGCAGGATCTGCATATTCCCAGTGTGTCCAACTAAAACGTAATTACAGCGATACTGCCGCAGGGAGTTATCTCGGTTATTACACCAATGTGCATTGGCTCCAGACGTTATATAGCCAGAAGCTGATGCCTGCGACGGGAGTTGGCCAGTATGCCATTTATATCGAAGGCATCGGTACGGAGGATGGGATCGGCGACAGCACTTACGGGATGGGCACCGGCCGGGGCGATACCGGCGTTGTGAAAAAAACGGATAAAGCCGTGGCGTCACTCTCTGCCGGTATTCAGGGATATTTCAATAGGCATGTCGATGCCCGCACCTGCGTTATCAAAGAGCTGCAGTTTGATATTTTTGGCTTCAGTCGCGGGGCCGCAGCGGCGCGCCACTTTGCCAACCGGGTATTTAACCAGGACAGCACGATTGTATCGGCGATTAAGGCGGGGCTGGACGGGGTTGAGTTTGCCGGAATGCCCGGCGGCAAAACCCGCTTCCTGGGAATATTTGATACGGTGGCGGCCATCGGGACACCGATTAACGGCCTTAACCCGCACAGCGCGGACACCGGGGAGGTAAACCTGGTGCTGCGCCCGGGCGTAGCAGAGAAGGTGTTCCATATCACCGCCCAGCACGAATGCCGCTTTAACTTCGCACTGAACAGCGTGAAACCGGCGTGGCCGGAACTGGCCCTTCCCGGCGCGCATTCAGACATTGGCGGCGGCTATAACCCCAACGAGCACGAAGCCTATTTCCTTACCCGACCAATGTTTGAAACGGTGCCCCTTTCCACCCCGAATACGCAAACACAGATTTACCGGCAGACCTGTGCGCAACTGAAAGCGATGGATAGCTATCCTTCCATTGCGCCGCTGCTGAAGGTGGTAGAGGTAAATATCGATACCTGGCATGACGAGAGAATGCCCGCAGACCGTTACGGAACGCTACAGAAACGCAGCGCTGCCGCGCTGGTGATTGACCGCCCCACGCGTAATGACTGGTCGAAAGTGGTACTGAGGGTGATGCTTGATGCAGCACAGGATGCGGGTGTGGCATTCGATCCTATTCGAGATACAAATGCAGAATTAAGACTTCGGCCAGAACTCAACAGTCTTTGTGAAAAAGCGATTGTGATGGGCCGTGCCGCCCGCAGCGGTCAGCCTGCCAGCGGGTTTACTACGCCGGAAATCCTGATGCTGGCTGAAAAATATATCCACTGCTCGGCCAACTGGAACAGCGTGATGAAAGACGGTCGGGGAGTTATCCGCGGGGCGGTCAAACCGGCGAAGCTGGTGACTTTCACCAACCGGCCGGACGAGCGCTGGCAGCGTACAGTTTATGATATGGACGGGAATAAAATATGGAAATGATCCGCGTAGCCTGGCTTCTTCCGTTACTGGCGCTGACGGCCTGTCAGGGGAAACCTTTGCCCGGTGCCGCTGCGCAAAGTGATATGCCGAAAGAGTGGACCTTTGACTTTTTCACCCCCAAAGCACTGCCCGCGCTGGTGACGTTCGCGGCTATCCTTGATGCAGATGGCAGAGATTATCGATTTAATACGTTAAACAGTACACCTGATTTACCTATGGTTATGGGCGAGTGGAACGATCGGGATCGTACTCCTGGTGGCTACTGGAATCATGTTAATAGCCCTCCCCGACATATTATTTTTTGCTGGGACTCGATTATTGATAAGAGGGTGTATGAAACCCACCTGACAATCCCTAAACCTATTCTGGAAAAAATGCGTCGGCCCAGTGAGTTTAAAGATTATCGGGGAAAGACGGCCTATTACGACAGAGTACAAATCGGGCTGGCTCCGGAAGGGAAAGTAGCAGTCTGGTTACAGGGAAGTGGTTCTGAGCCTAATTATCGCGTCACTCTGTCAGTACTGAAAACGGTATCCGGGGATAAATTAGCTATTTGCAAAGGGGTGACAAAAAGCGATTTCTCCTATGGCTACGACAAAGACATAAAAGACTTTATCAAAGGGAAAAAATATCCATACGGAAGCTGGTGACCTTCACCAACCGGCCGGACGAGCACTGGCAGCGTACGGTCTACGATATGGACGGGAATAAAATATGGAAATGATCCGTCTGGCTGGTCTGATCCCGGTGCTTGTGCTAACGGCCTGCCACGGTACTGACCAGCCCAATATCTCAGTCAAAAATGATGTGCCGACGCAGTGGAAATTTAACTTTTTCACGCCAAAAGCATTGCCCGCAGTGGTGACGTTCGCGGTTATTCTTGATACAGACGGAGGAGCATCCCGGTTCGTTACGCTGAACAGCACCCCGGATATGCCCAATATGGTAGGAAGATGGAACGACCGGGATCGGGCACCGGGAGGACACTGGAACCACGTCAAGCATCTACCCAGGCAGTTTTTTTTCTGCTGGGATTCGGTGATAGATAAAAAAGTGTATGAAACTTACCTGACCCTGCCTGATGACATTGTGGAAAAGATGGGCAGCCCCAGCGGGAAAAGCGATCCGTACCATAGCGCCTATGACACCGTGCAAATTGGTTTGGCCCCGGAAGGTAAGGTTGCAGTCTGGCTTAATGGTATCGGATTTGAACCTAATTATCGCGTCACTCCGTCAGTACTGAAAACGGTATCCGGGGATAAATTAGCTATTTGCAAAGGGGTGACAAAAAGCGATTTCTCCTATGGATACGACAAGGACATAAAAGACTTTATCAAAGGGAAAAAATACCCATATGGAAGCTGGTGACCTTCACCAACCGGCCGGACGAGCGCTGGCAGCGTACAGTTTATGATATGGACGGGAATAAAATATGGAAATGATCCGCGTAGCCTGGCTTCTTCCGTTACTGGCGCTGGCGGCCTGTCAGGGAAAACCTTTGCCCGGTACCGCTGCGCAAAGTGATATGCCGAAAGAGTGGTGGTTTAATTTTTTCACACCTAAAACACTTCCTGCAATCGCGACATTTGCCGTTGTTCAGGACGCTGACGGTAAAGTTTATGAGTTTAATACTCTCGACAGCACTAAAGCACTTAATGGTGTAATGGATAAATGGAACGATAACGCCCGAACGCTCAACGGGCACTGGAATCACGTTAGACGCCCTCCCAGGCATATTATTTTTTGCTGGGACTCAGTTATCGATAAAAAAGTATATGAGACTGCGCTGACTATCCCTAGACCCCTCCTTGATAAAATGTTGATGCCAGGCCATAAAGACCATCAGGGCAATGAGAAGTATTATAACGCCATACAAATTGGCTTGGCTCCAGAAGGAAAAGTGACCGTCTGGTTAAGCGGCGTATCCCGAGGAGAGCCTAATTATCGCATCACTCCGTCAGTACTGAAAACGGTATCCGGGGATAAACTGGAGCTTTGCAAAGGGGTAACGCGATTTTCTAACGGCTATGAATACGGAAAAAATACTGAAGACTTTATCAAAGGGAAAAAATACCCATATGGAAGCTGGTGACCAACCCATTACTCCTGGAGAAGTTTCCTAAGAGCTTTTGAGGCTTAATGGATATTTAATAACCTCCGTTTCCCAAACAATCCAAAGGGCGCTATGCGCCCTTTTTATAATGCTCATCCGCCGTCAGTTACTGATATTCGCTAATTTGTACACAGGCACAGAACAAGTTACGATCGCCATACACATCATCCAGCCGTTTCACCGTCGGCCAGTATTTATTTTCTGCGCCACCAGGGAATACGGCCAGCTTCCGTGAGTACGGATGATGCCACTCCGCTACTAGTTCCTGCTGCACGTGCGGCGCATTCACCAGCGGATTATCTTCTAATGGCCATTCCCCCTGTACGACGCGATCAATCTCTGCCCGTATAGCCAGCATCGCCTCAATAAAGCGATCCAGTTCGACCAGGCTTTCCGATTCGGTGGGTTCTACCATTAATGTTCCCGCCACGGGGAATGACATCGTCGGCGCATGAAAACCGTAATCGATAAGGCGCTTAGCAATATCTAGCTCACCGATCCCGGTCGCCTCTTTCAGGGGGCGAATATCGAGAATACATTCATGGGCAACGCGCCCGTCACGGCCGCTGTACAGTACGGAATAGGCATTCTGCAGCCGGCAGGCGATGTAGTTAGCATTCAGAATGGCGACCTGGCTGGCTTTTTTCAGCCCCTCAGTGCCCATCATACGAATATACATCCAGCTAATCGGTAATATGGACGCGCTGCCGAACGGCGCGGCGGAGACCGCGCCCTGCGTCGTGAGTATATCCTCGATCTGCACCACGCTGTGCCCGGGAACAAACGGCGCCAGATGTGCCTTCACGGCTATCGGCCCCATGCAGGGGCCGCCGCCGCCGTGCGGAATACAGAATGTTTTATGCAGATTAAGATGGGTGTCAACAACGGGTAAAAAGTGATCCACTTACCGTCACCACCAACGGTC
>CALYPF010000159.1 GCA_945271245.1 uncultured Enterobacteriaceae bacterium
CCTGGATCAGTTTTCAACCGCTGGGGTGGATCAGTTTTGCACCGTTGGTAACATAAGCAGAGGAATAAACAAAATTCCTGAACTAACCCAGCGCGGCCAGGCAAGCGCTATTGGCCTGCATCGAGTTTTTTTCCTGATAAATACCGCATAATTCTGTAGCGGCCTGAATTAACGGCGCCTGGGCTAACGCCGCATCAAAATCTTTTGCGCTGGCAGTGAATACAACAAGCCCGATATTTTGGGCTGGAATTAATCTCCCCGGGGAAATGTTCAGCAGAACACGTTGCGGCGCTTTAAGCGGTTCTTGCGCGTTAAATACGGCGGTGAGCATATCGTTCTACGGGTTTTAAGACAGACAAAAGGCATCGCTTCCGGCGCAGGCTTTATCCGTTAGCCCGGTAGATAACTGCCACCAATATCCGCATGCATGTAGAAATAAATCTCTTCCACACTGCGCCGGGATAATAGCCAGCGGTTAACAAAAATTGTCGAAATATCAATCTGAAATTATTTTTCCTTATACTTCTGTGAAACCTAACGTGACACCTACTATTGCCGAACTATCTGACGCTCATCGCTAATTCACAACATAAAAGCCTGCAAAGTGGAGAGTTTGCGGGGGCGTCTTTTGCTGGCAGCCGCCGGGACTATTGCGTGCTCTCTCGTATAATCAGCCATCCGGCTACGCATAACCTTATTAATCAGATGGGTTTTTATACCCTCTCGCCGATCCTGAACTAAGCTGAATGTTTGACAAATAACACTGACGCTGGAGAAACAAATATGAGCAATTCTGATAATAAGCCGACAACCACGGACGCTGGCATTCCGGTAGCCAGCGATGAACATTCGTTAACCATTGGTCCTGATGGTCCGATTCTTTTGCAGGATCACTATTTAATCGAACAGATGGCCAATTTTAACCGGGAGCGCATTCCGGAACGTCAGCCACACGCCAAAGGCAGCGGCGCGTTTGGGCATTTTGAAGTCACGGAAGATGTCAGCCGCTACACTAAAGCGGCGCTGTTTCAGCCGGGCGTTAAAACCGATGTGCTTATGCGCTTTTCTACCGTAGCCGGCGAGCGCGGCAGCCCGGATACCTGGCGCGACCCGCGCGGTTTTGCGATGAAATTTTACACTCAGGAAGGTAACTACGATCTGGTGGGTAATAACACCCCCGTCTTTTTTGTTCGCGACCCTATGAAGTTCCAGCATTTTATTCGCTCACAAAAGCGCCGGGCGGATAATAACCTGCGCGACCACGATATGCAGTGGGATTTCTGGACGCTCTCGCCAGAGTCGGCGCACCAGGTCACCTGGCTGATGGGCGATCGCGGCATTCCGAAAAGCTGGCGCCATATGAACGGTTATTCCAGCCATACCTATATGTGGGTGAATGCGCAGGGCGAGAAATTCTGGGTGAAGTATCATTTCAAAACCGATCAGGGCGTGGAATGCCTGACTCAGGAAGAGGCCGATAAGCTGGCAGGCCAGGATAGCGATTATCACATGCGCGATTTGTATAACGCGATTGATAAAGGCGAATTTCCGAGCTGGACGCTGTATATGCAAATTATGCCGTTCAATGAGGCGGAAACGTATCGTTTCAACCCGTTCGATCTTACCAAAGTATGGCCACACGGCGACTATCCGCTGATCAAAGTAGGTAAGCTTCAGCTAACTACTAACCCGACCGACAACCACGCACAGATAGAACAAGCGGCGTTCGAGCCGAATAATCTGGTGGCAGGTATCGGCCTAAGCCCGGACAAAATGCTGCTGGGCCGCGTGTTTGCCTACGCTGACGCTCACCGCGCGCGCCTTGGCGTCAACTATAAGCAAATCCCGGTCAACGCACCCAAAGTACCGGTGAACAGCTACAGCAAAGACGGCGCCATGCGCATTAATAGCGTTTCTGACCCGGTATATGCGCCAAACTCAAAGGGAGGCCCGAAAGCAGACGGCACGCGCCATCCTGAAGATGCGACGTGGTCCGCCAGCGGCAATATGGTGCGTGAAGCCTATACGCTGCGCAAAGACGATGATGACTACGGGCAGGCTAATACGCTGGTTAATCAGGTGATGGACGACGCGGCGCGCGACAGGCTTGTGAATAATGTGGTTGGCCATTTACTGGATGGCGTACAGGAGCCGGTGCTATCCCGGGCGTTTGAATACTGGCGTAATATTGATGCAGCGATTGGCGCGCGCATCGAGCAGAAAGTGAAAGCCGCACGCGCGAATCAACCCTGACCCCTGGGGCGTAAACGCTAATTAAAAAAAGGCCTCTTCGCAGGCCTTTTCTCATTCATAAAGCAGGCGGTTTTGTACAACACCTCCGCCGAAAAAACCAACCCGCGTCGCGGCTCGCGCGCTGTTGCTACCCGGACGCAGCCGATTTCGCCTGCGGGTCACGTTTATTTCCAGAGCGCGTGTATTTCAAAAGTGCATGGCACCGGCACGCAAAATAAAACCGCAAGCATCCACCTGCGTTGCCAGCCGCTATTAAGAACGCTCAGGCAGAGCTGGTCCTGTCCTGGGCCTGCCTTTGAAATCGGGCGATGCTCATTCAGTAATAATGAACGGGGCGGTCTAAACAGGGGGACCTTCAGGCGCAGTTTGGCCCCATAAAGATAACCCCCGGCTTCACAGAAGCTAGGGGCCATAGAATGTATTGGGCTGGTGCATCCACCGGCAGCGTTGAATAACAACGTTGGACCCTTACTGGAACTGCAAGCCTGATGCTTCCACCGGCAGCGAACCCGCGTCGCTGAACCTGCATTAACAATTATATTACAATAAAATTGATCGAAATCAACTTTAATATCAAAAAAACTACCTCGAAAGCGTTAATAAATTCGTATCAGGGACTTATCGTATCCCTGAGCAGGCGTAAAAACGGCTACTCCAGATAAAACCATCAACACTGCCATTAAGGATAGACGACTTTTTACCCGTCAGCGGGAAGTTTGTCAGAAAAGGCGTAAAGAAAAGAAATACGCTGGCGGTTACCCGGCGGCCCCTGGTGAAACGCAATAGTATGATATTGAGTAACGCCAGCGTATTGAAAACAAAAAACGCTTCGAAAGCTGCTTCCGTGCAGAAATCGTGCTCCCTTTCTTTCTTATTATTTCAGGCAGGCCTGGCAGCCCGCCTGCTTACTCCTTTAGAAGTTAAGTTTACCGCCGAGCATGGCTGTGCTATCGGAATATCCGCTATCGCCAACTCGAACCCCCACGTTGCCCCACAGGTTGAAGCGCGGCGTTATCTGCCCTTCCAGGCCTACTTTCACCTCGCCCAAATTGCGCGCACCGTCCTGGCTGACGTTGACACCATCCATTTTGGTAGCAAAACTGCGCGTATTATGCAGCCAGTTCATTTCAATAAACGGCTGGAACTGGCGCTGCAGATCGGCGTCATCGGCGTGATGCCCGGCAATCCAGGTTTTTACCCCTAACCGCGTCATCAGGTTACCATCGCCTACTCCCTGCACGTGCGTGCCATTTACCTCCGTATGATCGTCTGCTCTGACGCCCATCCAGATAGCCTGCGCCTGCGGCTGCACATACCAGGTATTAACGCTGCCACGACTACCGGTAAAAGCGCCCGTTCGCCAGGTATAGCCCGTCTCCAGCGAGGCGGTAATGCCGTGAGAATCATAGGATTCCCGCGCCTGCTTCTCGCCTTTTACGCTGTTGGTAAACCAGCTATATTGCATCCAGCTATCCAGATAAGCGCCAGTCATATCAGCCGCGTTAGCATACCAGGTCGCATAACCGCCAACGCTGTAACCGTTAATGGTACCTTTTGAGCTAAAACCGCTCACATGATTACGCGTGTTGCTATGGCTATTGGCATAGCCCGCCATAAAACCCAGATGCCAGCGATCGAGGCCATCCGCGCTCCACTGTGCGACATCGCCCCCCATCTGCACCGTATAGCTATTACTTTGCGTACCCAGCTGGCCGCTGGCGTCATGCCAGCGGTTATGGCCGCCGACCTGGCGCATCCACAGACTGGTGACATCCGGCTGCGCGTTTAACGTCTCAACGAACTGCGGCTCGCCCAGCCTGTCGTGTAGCGTCATGGCGAATAGCGTATTCGCTGCGGCAAGGTTCGCCGGGTAGCTTCCGCCTTCCGGGCGCACAATGGGCGGGCGCTTCGGCGTAGGTTTCGGCTCCGGCGTAGGTTTTGGATTTGGCTCCGGAGAGGGATCGGGCGTCGGCTTAGGATCCGGGGTCGGGTCTGGGGTCGGCTTAGGATCCGGCTGCGGCAGTGAACTGGTCAGGTACCAGTTTTCACCCTTTTTAACCAAATCATAATCATAGGCTCCTGCCACGATTCGATCCTGCTTCGTAAAGCCGCCTATGGAGGTGCCCCCCACGCTAACTAATTCAATCCCCTCAACGGTTTGCGCGCCGTGACCACCAAGGTTATTCACCGCTACCCGCGTGGTGCCCTGCGCGACATCTCCGCCAATGACAAGCTTATTGGCTGGTGAATTATCATCGCCCAGTACCCCATTCATCACCAGTAGTCCGCCGCTGCCCGCATAATCACCGGTCACGGTTAACGTATCGAATTTACTGGTATCGGAGAAGGCGATGGTGCCACTGTGCGTGAGCGTTCCTACAACCGAATTATTATTGATATTCCACGTACTGCTACTATCCAGCGTCAGCGCAGAGGCGTTAGTCACCGCGCCGGTCAGTATCGTACCGGACAGCAAATTCACCGCCGTGTGATTACGAATATCATCCACCGCAATATCACCGTTCAGCGCGCTATTTTCCGCGGTGAAATCCAGCGTGCTGTAGAGATTATTCGCCGGATCGAGCGTGTCTTCCGTATGGGCGACCGTAATAAGCTGCCCATTGCCGCCGGTCAGCGTCGAGTCCTTAACCGTCAGCGTTAAATTGGCAGTGCTGACATTTATCGCCTCAGCCTGTTTCGTCGCAACGGTAACATTATCCAGCGTCACCTGCCCCGCGTCGTTACTACTATCGCTGGCATAAATTCCGGCGGCCCCGACGCCGTTGGTCACAATATCGCTATTACTGACATTCAGCGTTCCGGCGCGGCTCCACAGGCCAAACGCATTCATGCCCGATGTTTCAATGCGCACGCTGTCGGCGGTAATCTGTGAGCCGGGATAAGCGACTATTCCGCTAGCCTCATCGCCCGTGGTGGTAATAGTGCTATGGGTCAGCGTCCCCTGCCCACCCAGCGCGGCAAACATCCCCACGCCTCCGGCACCGGAGGTATTAATAGTCAGGTTGTCGCCATTCAACTGATTTTCGGTATATAACGCATACGCGTTTTTACCTTCAGTCGTCAAAGAGCTATTGGTTATTGTCGCAGTTCCTTTCTGCGCATTCACGGCAATCGCCCGTTCACCGGCGGTGGCAATCAGCGCATTGTTTACAGAAACCGTTGCATCTGATGACGCAGTCCAAATCGCAGAGCTGCGCGTTCCCTGGGTGGTGAAGCTGCCGCCCTCAATGTGGATATCCGCCGCTCTATTCGCATTCAACGCATAAACGTTATCGCCAATAGTACTGGCTGACACATTATTTAATGTCAGGTTACCCTGAGTAACAATAATGGCATCTCCATTGGTAGTGTGAATATCGCTATCGCTTACTACCGCCGTAGACGTTGCAGACGGACTGGACCACGAACCGTCCAGCGCGAGTCCAATTGCGCTGTCCTCACCGGTTATTGTGATATTTTTAAGCGTTGCATTACTTGCATTCGCCAGATAAAGGCCCGTTGCGGATTTTCCTGTTACATTTATTTTCAGGTCTGTTCCATTCAATTGGCTATTATCGATCCATGCACCGCCGCCGCGAATACCAGAACTGTTTAAAACTAACTGGCTGGCATTAAATTCCGCGCCATTAAGCGCCTGAATGATAAATGTGCCATTAACGCTATTTTCCAGAGTCAAATTATCAATTGTGCGCTGAGTACCATCAGCAATAATAGTGTCATTATTCGCGGCAAAACTGTATGAGAACGAAGCTAAAAATACCGGTAATGCATACAGTGGACTGGCGGCAAATATCCTAACACCCCATTTGTTATTAGGGCGGTCATCCATAATTAAATCCTTTTAGGCAAATCTGTTAAAGGCACAGAGTATTTCTTTCATCCCTTCCGCAATTTGCTATAAATGAAGCGTAGCGATAAAACTCTGCTCTGTTAGCAGCCCCCATCTTACGACTCGCATTTCGATAATGAGTGCTGATTGTTTTCCTCGATCGATTTAGTATTTTTGATATGTCCGTACTATTATATCCTCTCCCTATTAATAACATCAAGTCGTTTTCACTATCCGATAACTGTGAGTATTTCTTCAAACCAAAATACCAATACGCGCTCTCTTTATTGATTAAGACGTTGTAATCAGCGCAAGCTATAGCCAGTATCTTTCTAATTTTTGTTGAAATCTCATTGAGCGTATGTTTCCTGGATAAGAATGGAACATGAATAGTTATTTTTTCTTTTCTGGGAGTATCGCTACTACCACGAATACGTCGTTTGTTAAAAATATTAATCGTCACCATATCATTACGGAAAACGATATTGGGTTCATCCGTGTGCTCTTTAGCAGACGGTAATAAAAAGCATACATCTAAATGCTCATCAGAAAGCTGCTCGTAGATTAAAAGGCTCAGACCGAACATCTGATAATAGTTAGAATCTATCAGTAATATTTTTAACATACTTCACACCCATTTGTTGCGATCACAAGACGTTGTGATTACCTCCAGACACAGCGGACGCTGCCTGGAACAGACCAAAGTGAAGAAATGGAAACAACTTAAATAGCCGTAGAGTTATGGCACTGCCATATAATAACCTAAGCTTTCCATACTCAAATCCCATACGGCAAACCCGAAATATATCTGTCCCACCAGATAACAGGTTAATGCCGGGCTTTCCTGAAATAATCCCTAATGTAATTAGTTTCTGTTTTAGACCTCCATACAAAGGATAACCTTGGCTGAATAGCCAGTAATATATCCAACACATGCTTTATTTATAAAGCGGGGAAAAGGTCAATAGGTCCAATAAAACGAGTAGCGATGAAGAAAATCACCTTCATTTATCTCTATAATCAGAATCTCCCCGTTCTTTTTCCCGCATTCTATAACCGATATATAGAACAGTCAAATTTACTAAAAAAAAAAATTTACAGTAAAATATCCCATTGAAAACAGAATAAAGTAGATGTTTTAGCCTAATTCAGAAGAAAAAACGCACAGAAAGAAAGACAACCAAATAAGACTATCCTCAATAAATCTATAAAAATAAATTGTATTTTTATTTTGGGATAAATGACCAGGAACTCAGCCCGAGCCATTATCCCAGAAGTTAAGATATGAGATTACGTTCAGAAAAAATTTGTAGCTATGTATATGTCATCATTGATGTCACAAAATTCTTAAAGAACCTTTAGCTCCACCTTCTCTGATTCAATGTCATAACGACCATTCATGCACAAATCTATTGGCTTTGGATTCCAGTAAATCAACCCTCTAATCTCGAATATGATCAGCGCATGTCGGGTAAGATGCTCCTTTTCCTGTAAAGAACGTACCAGTAAGGTCTCAGGAATAATACGCGGCTCGAAGCGCAAAATAGCCGTGCGAATTGTTTTTTCGATTATGTTCCAGCTATGTCGATTCTCATGTGAACCTATCAAAGCGGGAACGCCATAATTCACCACCGACGCCAGAGTAACTTTATAACGTTGCTCATCCAGCGCATCTTCAATATTAGTATGATTAAGAAGATTAGCGAGATCCCGCTGTACCAGACTGCGCATTCCTTTAATATCTATCGGTCTATCACGGTCATACTTACTTTTAGGTTCATCATCCTGCAATCTGTCTAACAGCGTGGGAAGGTACTGGTGTTTACGCTCCATCACGATTATCCAAAGGTAATATTGCCGACTTCCAGAATAGAATGTTCGCTCATATCAGTAACCAAAACTTTACGACCGCTACCCTGGGACAGCATATCTGAAATAGAGGCCCACTCGGTTTTAGAACCCAGCTTAATCGTCTGGTCATCTTCGGCGGAGATTGGATAGCGCGCAGGGACAAAGCCATACCAGGTATTATCGCCAGATTTGAGAGTAGCCGGCGCCCATAACAAATCCAGTAGCCCCTGAGGTGCGGATACCTCCAGGCTCTGAATATCGGAAAACGCCACCCAGCGATAGCCGCCTGCGCAGATAAACTCACATACCGGCCCTAAGCGGCCATCGCTATCCGCAATCCACTCAAACTGCCCAAGCGTATCGCTGCAACCGCTTGCGCACTCCGCCAGATTAAACGCTTCGCCGCGCTGCTCCTCGGCTTGATCCCCTTTTCCCTGATATTGCAGCACATTCGCCTGATGCAATACCTCCATCCAGTGTGGAAAAGTGCCGTCCAGCGTTGCCGCCTGCCGCTCACCCGCCAGCACCTGAGCGCGCTGCATCTCGCTAAATACCAGGTTTTTATAAAGCTCGGTTTGTTTTTTTAATTCTTCATCCATTAACGCCATGGTCTGTAGCTGCAGCAGTGCCTTATCCCATACGCCGTCAACGCAATACAATTTAAATAACACATCGCGTATCTTCAGATCTTCGGGGTTATTTTTTACCCGCTCCAAAGTTTGTTGGAATAATTCATTAAGCGAAGAGTTTTTTAACATCTGAGTAAGAGAAATTGTATCCTGCATTTTTTATGCTCCTTAAATTAATAGTGACTATCCAAACCCACTTTATAAAAATCCTGAAACACCAGTTCGGGAAGCTTATTTTTCCCTTTGCTGACAAAGTGTTCAGGAGACAGCGCTTCCAGAATGTCGTGCTTCTCATCGTCAACAAAAATATCATCAGGCAGGCGGTCTACATTCAGTTCAGGCCATACCTTCTCCATCAAAAATGGTTTGTCGATAATGCATTCCGTTAAGGTTTTCCCCTTTATTTGCTCTCTAATAGCATCAAAGCGGAGATCCGTTTTTAGAATATGGTTATCCTGGTGATTCAGTGCGGTATATGAAGCGCCTTCCTGCTCGCGCCAGATGAGGAAACGTTTGTATTCCACTTCAAGAGTTTTCAATACATCGTTGCCGCGATCCTGCGCCAGGACGACATCATTGAAATAGCGCAGGTCATTAATAATATTTCCGCCGTTAGGGAGGATCTCTTCAACCTCAGGGACTTTGTCAGCGCGCTCCCATGATTTATCCGGATAAATGAGGCGGTAAAAACTCTGTTCATCCGCCGCTTTATCGCCGTTAACGACCACGGACAGCTTAAAATGTCCGGCCTGGATCTCATTACCATGATGTAACGGATGCGTGCGACCATAAGCAATCTCAACGCCATCCAGGCAACACAGGCGTTCAGCGCACAAATTCAGCAATACGGCCCGGTTCATATGCCGGTAAAAGACAATAACGTCCCGCGCTTCCTGCGGAGTATGGGGCCCGAAGACCCCATTATTCACATTCAGAGCAAGCGCATTATCCTCAGTCAGGCTTTCATCAAGCACTATTCCCGGGCGGGATGCGGGCCACTCAAAATGGATTTTCACGCTGTTTATCCTATAAAGACATCGCCGGAACCCGAGACAATGACGGCGCCGCAGCCGGTAACATCACCGAGCCGCGCGGCCGGAAGCCCGTTAATAAATACGCTTCCGGAGCCGCTGGCAACGGGAGCAGCCCCGTGCCCAATCGCACAGGGCGCCACGCTCGCGCCCATCATGCCCGCAGGTAACCCATTAATGAAAACGTCCCCCGATCCGGAGCACAGGCAACCGCCGTGCGCCGTTGCATCCCCCACTCTGGCTGCATTTTGCATAGATAACCCTCACTTATTTGTTTGATTCCATTGCAATAAAACCTTCTCCCTTCGGCAACGACTAGGGCGGGAATGTTACGCTCCCGGTCGGTGTTTCCGTCGGGGTTTCCGTCGGTGTCTCCGTTGGGGTTTCCGTCGGCGTCTCCGTTGGGGTTTCCGTCGGCGTCTCCGTTGGGGTTTCCGTCGGCGTCTCCGTTGGGGTTTCCGTCGGCGTTTCCGTCGGCGTTTCCGTCGGCGTCTCCGTTGGGGTTTCCGTCGGCGTTTCCGTTGGGGTTTCCGTCGGCGTCTCCGTTGGGGTTTCCGTCGGCGTTTCCGTTGGGGTTTCCG
>CALYPF010000160.1 GCA_945271245.1 uncultured Enterobacteriaceae bacterium
AGACCGTTGGTGGTGACGGTAAGTGGATCACTTTTTACCCGTTGTTGACACCTACGGGCATCGCAACCCGCAGGGGCTGGTCTTTGTGGGTAAAAACTTATATTCCACGGAACAAGGTCCGTCATCCGATGATGAGCTCAATAAACTGGAAGCCGGCGGCAACTACGGCTGGCCGCATGTAGCAGGTTTCCGTGATGACCAGGGCTACGCTTACGCAAATTACTCAAAAGCGGCAAACTGTAAGGCGCTAACCTATGACGCAAATTACATTCCTGATGGCGTTCCGGTACAAAAAGAAACCGACTGGAACGCACCTAATTTCAAAGCCCCGCTCAAAACTTTCTATACCGTTCGCAGCGGCTACAACTTCCGCGACGCACAGTGCGATAAGCTTAGCTACCTGTGCTGGCCTACTATTGCACCTTCCAGCGTCGGTTATTATCCGGCTGACGGGGTTATCAAAGAATGGCGAAACTCGCTGCTGATAACGTCGCTGAAAAACGGTGCGTTATATCGCGTGCCTCTGAATGCGGATCGGCAAGGCGTGCAGGGCGATGAGGCGAAATACTTCCGCAGCGTAAACCGCTATCGTTCAGTATTGGTCAGCCCGGACACGAAAAAAATCTTTATCGCAACCGACCCGGGCGGCAATGCGCTGACGCTTGAGAATACGCCGGCGAAACAGCTAAGCAATCAGGGACAAATTCTGGTCTTTGAATACACGGGTAAATAATTATTCGGCAGGCGTCGCCCGACGCCTGTTTTTTTTCTGAATGACTTACTTATACTCTTCCCTTTTTATGGAATGAATGGCTACAGCGCGGTGAATATTATATGAGGCTATTACTCGTGAGCGCGCCGCTGGCGCTGGGAATCGCGCCGTGCGCGAATGGGGCTTCTACCGTTTCGGAACCAACCATGGTCATCACGGCCACGCCTGAGGAAGCCTTGTCACCCTTAACGTCGCCAGGTTCAGTTAGCACTGTTGATGGCAGCGATCTGCGCACCGCCGCACCGCAAATAAATCTCTCAGAAGGGCTCGCTGCAGTTCCCGGTTTACAGGTTCAAAACCGCCAGAATTACGCACAGGATCTTCAAATCTCAATGCGCGGATTCGGCGCGCGTTCCGCTTTCGGCGTACGCGGTATGCGTATTTATCAGGACGGTATTCCATCTACCATGCCAGATGGACAAAGCCAAATCTCAAACGTAGATTTGAATTCAGTCGACCACATTGAAGTCTTACGCGGCCCCTTTTCCGCGCTCTATGGCAATGCTTCTGGCGGCGTGATTAATATGGTGACCAAAACAGGCCATCGTCCTAATACGCTGGAGACCAGCAGCTATTATGGCAGTTTCGGTAGCTGGCGCAGCGGTATTCAGGCCAGCGGTGCCACGGGTGAAGACGACGCGCCCGGCGTCATGAATTACACCTTATCGACGTCTCGCTTTTCAACCCACGGCTTTCGCGAGCGCAGCAGCGCGCATCGGGATTTAACCAACGCAAAACTCGGCGTCGCTATTGACGATAGCAGCAGCCTGACTTTCACTGTTAATCACGTCAATATTAAAGCCAACGATCCGGGTGGGCTAACGCGCCAGGAGTGGCGGGAAAACCCGCGGCAGGCGCCGCGCGCGCGGCTCTACAATACGCGCAAAACGGTGAAGCAAACCCAGGCCGGGCTGCGCTACCAGCGCGCGCTGACCGACAGCGATGATTTCAGTATTACCGCCTGGGCGGGGCTGCGGGAAACCGTACAATACCAGTCGATCCCCTATTTCGTGCAGCAACGTAGCCGCGGTCATGCGGGCGGTGTTATCGATCTTACCCGGCATTATCAAGGGATAGATACACGCTGGACGCATCGAATATCAGAGGGGCCGCTGCCGGTGACGTTCACGGCAGGGCTGGATTATGAAACCCTGACGGAGCAGCGCAAAGGCTTTGAGAATTTTGTCGAAAATAGCGGCCAATACGCATTAGGGGAAAAAGGGCGCCTACGCCGTAACGAACGCAATTTGATGTGGAACCTCGACCCTTATTTGCAGAGTTCCTGGCAGCTTTCTTCTCGCCTCACGCTGGATGCGGGAGTCCGCTATAGCGCAATTTGGTTTGATGCTAACGACAGGTACATCGTCCCCGGTAACGGCGACGACAGCGGAAGCGCCAGTTACCATCACTGGCTGCCAGCCGCGGCATTAAAATATGCCATTCAGCCGGACTGGAATTTCTATCTTTCAGGAGGTCAGGGTTACGAAACGCCAACCATCAACGAGATCTCCTATCGCAGCGACGGCGCCAGCGGACTCAATTTCGCATTAAAACCATCGACCAGTCGCACGCTGGAAATCGGCAGCAAGAAACGGGTCGGCAATGGGTTAATCAGCCTTGCGCTATTCGAAACCCGCACCCGCGATGAGATTGTGACCGCCAGCAGCAGCAATGGCAGAACCAGTTATCAGAATGCTGGATCGACGCGCCGCCGCGGCATTGAAGCCGCGTGGGATCAAATCGTTTACGATAGCTGGCGCATAAAAACGGCCTGGACGCTGCTGGACGCAACCTATCGTGAAAACGTCGGCGACCGTATCATGCGCAATAACCGAATGCCCGGTATCGCTAAAAATAGCCTGTTTGCTTCCGTGGGCTGGCAGCCGGAGCAGGGCTGGTACGCCGCTGGAGAAGTACGCTATCTCAGCAGTATTCAAGCGAATGACGCCAATACGGCTAAAGCGCCCGGCTATACCACCGCCGCCCTAAGTACGGGCTATAAGTTCGTGAAGGAGCGCTGGACGGCCGACCTGTATACCCGGGTGGATAATCTGTTTAATAAACGCTATGCGGGATCTGTCATCGTTAATGAAAGCAACGGGCGATACTATGAACCTGCTCCAGGGCGCAATTACGGCGTTGGCCTTACCCTGAGCTATCAGTTCTTATGACGCATATTCATTAGCCGCCAGGCGGCGAACGCGTACAGATACGGTTCTGGCTCTCACTGCGGCGAGGCTTCAATTCTTTAATATGTCAGGTAACCGCATAGCTGCGTTCCGGCACAGGTAAGCTGCCCGAAACTCAATGACTAACCGAGGCACTCGGGCGATAGCGGTTATCGCACCGATGAAACGCAACCGCGCTCATCGACAGCTTATCGTCAGAGCGTAATAGCGCAGAAGCTAAAAATCATCGTCTCAGAGAAAGGAATAAAACCGCGCGCCGGCGCCAGGGACAAATGACAAAATCGTGGATTAAAATTACCGGGCGCGCGTTATCGCGCCCGGCTGCATTAAAACTGCCCTCGCACCAGCCCGAATGGTTACTCGGCCTGCTTAGCAGTATCATGTTTAGCAGGGTCCTGATTAACTGACCGCTGCTGCGGCTCCAGGCTAAATACCACGTCAACCTGGTCGTCAAACTGGATAGACTGCTGATCGTAGGTTTCCTGTGCCGATACGGCGGGTGCGGCGTCCGCTTTCATCATCCGCATTACCGGTGCCGGGCGATAATTCGACACGTGATAACGCACGCTGTAAACCGCGCCTAGCTGGCTATGAAAACCGCTCGCCAGTTGCTGAGCCTGCCGGGTAGCGTCATCAATCGCCGCCTGCCGCGCCTTATCTTTAAACTGCTCCGGATTGGCCACACCGAGTGATACGGAGCGAATTTCATTTAGCCCCGCCTTCAGCGCACCGTCTAATAGCTCATTCAGGCTATCCAGTTTACGTACCGTCACTTCTACGGAACGCACGGCGCGATAGCCTTTAAGCTGTGATTTCCCGTCTTTCAGGTAATCGTATTCAGGCTGGGTACGCAAATTTGCCGCGCTGATATCTTTCTTCTCAACGCCATTTTTTTGCAGGAATCCTAAATACTGCGCCACACGCTCATCGGCCTGCTTCTTCGCAGAAGCCGCGTCCTTTGCGGAAACATTGACCTCAATGGCCAGCGTGGCGATATCAGGAACCGCATCGACGCTTGCCGTTCCCGAGGTAACAATATGCGGGCCATCGGGCAATTCGCCGGCCTGAGCGCAAATGCTGCCAACCCCTAGTGCGGCAGTCAGTGCCAGTACTGTAAACTTCACGATTCTTCCTCCATGCATACTTTCGGATAAACGCTCCCGCCGTGCATCAGGCCGGAAATAACGCCGCTGGCCCAAATTATGGGTGGGATACAGCAGGGTATTCGGCATAAATGATGACTCAGATGCAAGCGCTTTTTACCCCCCAAAGGGGAGACCAGCCTGAAGCATAGTGGGTACGGTATGTTTGTCTATCAGATTCCGGAGATAGTTCCCCTTAGCACCGCAAGGTGATGCAAACCCTCGCGCGCCAGCCCCCAGGCAATAAATAGCATTACGCCGCCAACCAGCGTATTAATTACGCGCTGAGCAAAAACAGTGCGCAGTCTCGGCGCAAGCCAGGCCGCAAGTAGTGCAAGGCCAAAAAACCACAAGAATGAGGCGCTCACCGTCCCTAAAGCAAACCAGCGTCTTGGTATCGCCGCCAGTTGCCCTCCGATACTGCCTAAAACGACAAAAGTGTCCAGGTATACGTGCGGATTTAACCAGGTGACGGCCAGCATGGTAGCCACAATTCTCAGCCGCCCTTGCCCCATATTTTCAGCCTCGGCCAGCGCCATGTGTTTACTAAATGCTGTACGCAGCGCGCCCCAGCCATAGTAGATAAGAAAAGCTACGCCACCCCATGTCACCAGCGTTAACAGCCACGGCGAACGCATTAACAGGGCGCTGCCGCCAAAAATACCGGCACCGATAAGCAACGTATCGCTTAAGGAACACAGCAGCGCCACCATTAGGTGATATTGCCGGCGGATCCCCTGATTCAATACAAACGCATTCTGCGGACCCAGCGGCAAAATTAACGCCGCGCCTAACATAAGCCCCTGAAAATAATATCCCAGCACTGCCTCATCCTTTTAACCCTGAAAAAGCGCAGTGTATCCATTCAGTCACATTAGAGGAAATGGGTAATTTTAATTACGCATCAGGGAAACTAATACTCAGATGGTTTCACGCGCCTGCCCTGTCGCGGGGCAGATGGCTACGAACGGATGAATACACGCCAGCGCAGGCACCCGCTGTCTCTCGCGCCTGTGCAGCGGCTTTCAAAGCGCAATTTATTTGAAATCGCGCCCACAAACCGTGGCTTTAGCTGGCAGTAAAAAGCTGGCCTCGGCCAGCTTACAAAGGAAATGGATGTTATCGCGCCGCTTAGCATCCTGAGAAAAACGCGGAATTAGCGGCGCCGATATGCCCGCCGCCAGAGGATTCTCCCCGGCAATCGGGATAGCGATACTCAGGCATTTTCTGGCTGCGACTCTTGCACAATATGCACGTCCATTTGCGGATAAGGCAGGCCAATCCCCTTCTCATCAAATTGGCGTTTTACCTGTTCCAGGAAATCCCAATAGACCGGCATCAAGTCGCCGCTTTTGCTCCAGACGCGCACAATGTAATTGACCGAGGAAGCCCCCAGCTCGTGTAAACGCACCACGACCTCGCGATCTTTTAGAATACGCTCATCGGCTGCAACGATAGCAGACAGCGTGTTAACCACCTCATCAATATCCGCGTCATAGGAGGCGTTGATGATAAATTCATTGCGACGCACCGGCTCACGAGAATAATTTACGATGTCGCTGGCAATCACTTTGCCATTCGGGACAATCACAATTTTTCCGTCGCTCATGCGCAGCGTGGTTGAAAAAATCTGCACGTTCAATACTGTACCGGCATGAGAGCCTAAATCAACATACTCGCCGGTGCGGAAAGGACGAAAAGTCACCAGCAGCACGCCCGCCGCCAGGTTTGATAGTGAACCTTGTAATGCCAGCCCCACGGCCAGACCTGCGGCACCCAGCACGGCAATAACCGATGCCGTTTGTACCCCTACGCGCCCGAGTGCAGCGATCAGCGTAAACGCAATAACGCCGTAACGCACCAGCGCGGACAAGAAATCTGCAACGGTGCTGTCGATACCGCGCGCCTGCATCAGGCGATTAGTCGTTTTGGATAACATCCGCGCCACAACAAAACCGACGATGACAATCGCGATCGCCGCCACAATATTCACCGCATAGCTTAATAGCAGTGCCTGATTACGCACCAGCCAGTCGCCAGCGCTTTGAATGCCGCCTATTACATGAAGATCGTCCATTTCCGACTCCTTCTCTCATTGTATGGTCAGATGAAAACCGTAGCCCGCAGGCTAACAAGCCTGCAAAGGGTAATAAAACGCCGGATTATACCAGGATAAGCAGCAAAGCTGCAGAGATGATGAGAAAAACCAGACAAAAAGCCCGCCAATGGCGGGCTTTTAGACACGACCAGATAAAATTACAGCACGTCGACCGCGTTAAGTTCTTTGAATGCCTGTTCCAGGCGAGCCACCATAGTCTGCTGGCCTGAGCGCAGCCATGCGCGCGGATCGTAGAATTTCTTATTCGGCTTGTCGTCGCCTTCCGGGTTACCCAGCTGAGACTGAAGATAGCCTTCGTTTTTCTTGTAATACTGCAGGATACCTTCCCAGGTTGCCCACTGAGTGTCGGTATCGATATTCATTTTGATAACGCCATAGCCAACCGCTTCTTTAATTTCCGCAGCGGTTGAACCAGAGCCGCCGTGGAATACAAAGTTCAGGCTATTGTGCGGCAGGTTATGCTTCTCAGAGACATATTCCTGAGAGTTTTTCAGAATTACCGGCGTTAACTGAACGTTACCCGGCTTATAAACACCGTGAACATTACCGAAAGAAGCCGCAATGGTGAATCGGGGGCTAATCGCATTCAGCTTGGTGTAGGCATAATCCACGTCTTCCGGCTGAGTATACAGCGCGGAGTTATCCAAATGACTGTTGTCCACGCCGTCTTCTTCGCCACCGGTGCAACCCAGTTCAATTTCCAGCGTCATGCCAATTTTCGCCATGCGCGCCAAATACTTAGAACAAATTTCAATATTCTCTTCCAGCGATTCTTCAGACAGATCAATCATATGGGAAGAGAACAGCGGCTTACCGGTTGCAGCAAAATGTTTTTCACCGGCGTCCAGCAGGCCGTCCAGCCACGGCAGCAGTTTTTTCGCGCAGTGGTCGGTATGTAAAATGACCGGAACGCCATAGTATTCAGCCATCTGGTGTACGTGATGTGCGCCAGAGATAGCGCCCAGAATTGCGGCCTGTTGGCCTTCGCCTTTAAAGCCTTTACCAGCGATAAAAGCGGCACCGCCGTTAGAGAACTGTACGATAACCGGCGCTTTAACTTTGGCAGCAGTTTCCAGAACGGCGTTAATAGAATCAGTACCGACGCAGTTTACTGCCGGCAGCGCGAAGCTGTTCTCTTTTGCTATCTGGAATACTTTCTGTACGTCGTCACCAGTGATAACGCCAGGTTTTACGAAATCAAAAATTTTAGACATAGTTCATTGTCCTGTATCTTCGGCAGTGTTACTCAACTCGCGCAGTTAACCGACGCTCGCCGCAAACGTGGTGTTAACAACCAATGAATACGGCTGCGGTACATGAGTAGCCGATTAGCGCTACCCATCGATTCCCTGACGAAATAGAAGTAATAAAAATGAGTGAATACAGGCGGATTCTATCCGCCTGCTTAAAACTTACTGTTTAGCGCGCTCTTCCAGCATCGCTACGGCTGGCAGTACTTTACCTTCCACAAACTCAAGGAATGCGCCGCCGCCGGTAGAGATATAAGAAATCTTATCGGCAATACCAAACAGGTCAATCGCCGCCAGCGTATCGCCGCCGCCTGCGATAGAGAAGCCATCGCTATCGGCAATCGCCTGCGCCACGATTTCAGTTCCTTTGCGGAAGTTCGGGAACTCAAATACGCCAACCGGCCCGTTCCACAGGATAGTCTTGGCGTTCTTCAGGATTTCAGCCAGTTTCTCTGCAGACGTATCGCCCAAATCCAGGATTTGTTCATTGTCGTTGATATCGTTAACCGATTTCAGCGTCGCGGTCGCTGTTTCAGAAAACTCGGTCGCTACGCGCACATCGGTAGGAACCGGAATATCACAGGTGCTCAGCAGGCGTTTTGCTTCATCAACCAAATAGGCTTCATACAGCGATTTACCCACGTTGTGACCCTGCGCTGCGACAAAAGTGTTCGCGATACCGCCGCCAACAATTAACTGGTCAGCGATTTTAGACAGGGAGTCCAGCACAGTGAGTTTGGTAGAAACTTTAGAACCGCCTACGATAGCGACCATCGGGCGCGCTGGCTCTTTCAGCGCTTTGCCCAGCGCATCCAGCTCAGCCGCTAGCAGCGGCCCTGCACAGGCGACTGTGGCAAATTTACCAACGCCATGCGTAGACGCCTGCGCGCGGTGCGCGGTGCCGAAAGCATCCATTACGAAAACATCGCACAGAGACGCGTATTTTTTCGCCAGTGTTTCGTCGTCTTTCTTCTCGCCTTTATTGAAGCGCACATTTTCCAGAACAACCAGCTCCCCGTCGGCAACGTCAACGCCATCCAGGTAATCTTTCGCCAGACGCACCGAATTTGAAAGTTTCTCTTTCAGATAGTTAACTACCGGCAGCAGAGAGAATTCTTCATTGTATTCACCTTCAGTCGGGCGCCCAAGGTGAGAAGTGACCATCACTTTTGCTCCTTGTTTCAGAGCAAGTTCAATCGTCGGCAGGGATGCGCGAATACGGGCATCAGAAGTCACTTTACCGTCTTTTACCGGCACGTTCAGGTCGGCGCGAATCAGTACGCGTTTACCTGCCAGATTTAGATCGGTCATCTTAATTACAGACATGGTGAATCCTCTCGTTCATTCTTGAATGTCTCGGGCGCACTCGCGCCTTACCTGAAACCTGTCTTAGCCGTGCCAATGTGGTATGCAGCATACCATTAGCAAAGCCTCATTCACTATCATCCTAAGTCAGCATCCTGACCAGGTGACTGCCGCTCATCCACGTTTACACGGTGCGGATCGGGGTCAAAAATATTGAGACTCTCAGCGGTTCTGCATAGTCAACTATACCATGAAATACCCTCGGCGACGCTTTTCGCCACTGCGGGGCCAGCATGCCCGGCGCTGACGGCAACTTTTCGAATAGCATCCCCCACAACCATCACTATCACCGGCCGGGTCGCATATAGCGCTCTTAAATGCGCCAAAAGGCGCTATGCAGTTTCTGCCTAAACCCGCAGTGCCAGAAATCCCCACGGATAAATTACTGGCTAGCCGCAAGGCTTAAGAAGACCGGTGAGATAACATAACCGGGCCAATTTCAATAATCTGGCCATTATGTAGCCAATAAGAAAAATGCGGTGTAAAGCCGTTACCGTGTCATCAACTCGCTATTAAGTTCGCAGCCGTCATGCAACATTGTTAACTGAAACGCTTCAGCTAAGAATAGTCGAAATAGAATCTAAAAGGAATGATCTGCAAATGAAGCTGCAAAAACTTCTGACATGAGTCACAAATTTTTGTGCGGAATTGAAAATAAGAAAAGTAAGAAGCTGCAGGCAATACATTCTCGCTCTCCATTCTTAATAAAAGAGTCGCAAAGCTAAGCTGCATTGAAAATGCATTCGCTGTGCGCGTGGCGAAAAGGTCTGGCAAAGCTGATAAAGAGCAGCCCTAATTCTGGCCTCTATGCGGCCTTATTAGCATCGGGCAAGCATATCAATCCTTTTGATAACAGCCATACCCAATGCAGTAAGGATTAATTCCACAGACGGTAAGTGTCAACAACGGGTAAAAAGTGATCCACTTACCGTCACCACCAACGGTCTA
>CALYPF010000161.1 GCA_945271245.1 uncultured Enterobacteriaceae bacterium
TATTAGACCGTTGGTGGTGACGGTAAGTGGATAACTTTTTACCCGTTGTTGACATAACTGGCCCCGTTGCCGATAATATGTCGTACCGGATAGCGCCGTTCTGATGTGCTGTAAAATAAATAGCGTTCCAAATCACCGCATATATCGTCTTCATATTAGAAGGAAAATACACGGCGAGGGCGTGCATATAAGCATTCGCAAATTTTTTATCTGAGTGCTCACCGCTATACGCCGCATATTTTCCTCTGTAGGTATCGAATGGAGAAGCAAATATCCTTTATCTTCGCCGCCGTCACTCAAGGTACGCAAGCTCGCGCTATTTGAACTATCGAGTTAGCTTCCCGTGGAATCTGCTCTCCGCTTATCCATAAGAACGCGATTAATGTTTTCACCGTTTGTGTCAGGAAATAACGCTCTCTGGCTATCATCACCTCATCTTTACCGTGTAGAAAAAGATAAAGCGCTGAAGCGCCGGGTTAATAGTATTAGTTGTAATTTGCATCGTGATTCCCCGATAAAAAGGGCAATAAGTTACACCATCTTTTAAGCCAGGTAATTTGGGCTGAATGCCGTTATTTTTAACGCAATAAGTCAACCCCGATGATTATTTACGCCCCCCCGAATGCAGGGAATTAAAGCATGCAAACCACAGCGCATAGCCTCAGGTATCGTTCACCGCGGGAATCTATACGCCGGAAGCGATTCAATTGATAAAGAGAAAAGGTAATTAAATAAATAAAATTAAACTTTTTGAGCCGCAAGCATAGCAATAATCTGAATGAGCCACCAGGGCACCATAGCCCGTGGAGCGCCTCACCAGGAATAAAGTGCTTTTATCCCACCAGTGAGAGATGTACTCATCCGCCAGTTAATATTTTCTTAATATTTGTAAGGAACACTAATGAATTAACTCCAGTTTTTAAGTAAACATTCATGGATGGAGATTTAGGCAATGACGCTTACAAAACCCCCTCGCATGGCGTTTTATTCTCACGACACCATGGGTCTAGGCCATATCAGGCGCAATATGCTATTGGCCAATACACTGTTAGCATCACAACCAGACCTGGAAGTCCTGTTAATAAATGGCGTGCGTGAATCCGGTGCATTCTATTTCCCTAAGGGCATGGATTCCGTTACGTTACCAACCTACCTTAAAACGCCCGAGGGCAAGTATCTTCCCCGCTCGCTGGGCGGGGATATTCATCATTTAGTTGCCCTGCGCGCGGGCATTATCCGCGCTGCGCTGGATGCGTTTAATCCTGACATCGTGGTGGTTGATAATGTACCTCGCGGGGCGATGGCGGAACTGAACGCCGTTTTACCCCTGCTTAAGCGCAAGAACGCGCGGCTTATCCTCGGACTGAGGGACATTATTGATGAACCCGAGCGGGTGTTACAGCAGTGGGAAAAGCTGGATAACGCCGCCGCCATTCGTGATTATTATTCTGATATTTGGGTCTATGGCGATGCCCGGTTTTACGATTTAACCAAGGCCTATAAGCTGGATGCCAGCATCCGAAAAAAAGTCTCTTTTATGGGATATCTGGATGCGACTACGCAGCCCCAGCGGCCGCCGGAAATGGACAGGTCGCCTGTCGATATTGATAGCCCCTACGCGCTGTGTACCGTTGGCGGCGGCCAGGATGGCTATAAACTGGCCAATGTTTTCGCGCAGGCTACCTTTCCGCCAGGCGTGACCGGCGTATTAATTACCGGCACCATGATGCCGCCTGCGGAATATGAAGCCCTGCAAAAAATTGCCGCCCGGCGCCCCGATCTTCATATTATCCGTTTCGTTGCCAATCCGCTGGTATTGCTGCAAAAGGCCCACAGCGTTATTGCCATGGGCGGCTACAACACCACCATTGAAATATTGTCATTACATAAACGCGCCTTAATTATCCCGCGCGTCTCTCCGCGCAAAGAGCAGTGGATAAGAGCGTCGCGCCTGGCGGATATTCATTTGGTTTCCTGCATTCATCCTGAGGCGTTTACCGTTCAGAAACTCAATGCGTGGCTCGCCTCCGACTGGCAGCCCGATAATCCCCGTCGCTGCCTCAATCTGGACGGCCTGAAAACATTTGCGAAAAAAATTGGCGCCCTTCTTCCTCACAAAGATAAGCAGCTCGACTATATAGCGTAAGGCATAAATACATGGAAAGTTATCAAGGAAGACATCCCTACGTGGGCTATGTCGTAAAGCGCTACCCGCGTTTTTCAGAAACATTTATCGTCAACGAAATTCTGGCCCACGAGCGTGCGGGCATGAAAATTGATATTTTTGCGCTAGGCCACGTTGATGAAACCCATTTTCAGGATGTGATTGCTAAGGTTCGCGCCCCGGTGACGCGGTTTGATGATAAGCAGCGTAATACCGATAATCTCTGGGCGCTGCTGAATCTCGCCGGCCGGGAAATCCCGGGGTTCACCGCCCGCCAGGCGGCGTTGCAGCATTATAATGTTCACGAGTTTGCGCAGGCAACGCAGCTGGCACTGGCTATCCGTGCGCGCGGTATCCAGCATCTGCACGCCCATTTTGGTACCCGTGCTACCACGGTCGCCCGCCTGGCCGCCGTCCTGAGCGGTATTAGCTATAGCTTTACCGCGCACGCGAAAGATATCTATTACCCGTATAAAGAAAGCACTGAATTAGCGCTAAAGCTGCGGGATGCGGCGCACGCCGTTACCGTCTCAGAATACAATCTGGCCTACCTGCGCGAGCAGTATGGTCACGATGCTAATAACGTAGCGCGCTTATATAACGGCATCGACTTAAGCATCTTCCGCTATTCGTCTCCCACCCAAAATACGCCTGCCCATATTCTGGCCGTCGGTCGCCTGGTCGAGAAAAAAGGGTTTCCGCTGCTGATTGAAGCGCTGCACAAACTACGGCTGCACCATCTGCCTTTTCGCTGCACGCTGATTGGCGACGGGCCGCTGCGAGAGGTGTTACAGCAGCAAATTCACGCGGCCGGACTGTCCGCGCAGGTCACGCTGCCGGGCCTGCTCCCTCAGGCGGCCATCATTGACGCCATGCGCAGCGCCACGCTGCTCGCCGCGCCCTGCATCATCAGCGAAGAAGGCGATCGCGACGGTCTGCCAACCGTGCTGCTGGAAGCAATGGCGCTGGGTACCCCGGTTATCTCTACCGCGGTTGCCGGTATACCGGAGCTGGTGATAAACCGAGAGACCGGGCTATGCGTGCCGCCGCAGGATTCTGACGCACTTGCCGATGCCATGGCGCGGCTGATAGCCGATGCGCCGCTGCGTCAGCGCCTTTCTGAACAAGCAAGGCGGCTTATCGAGCGCGAGTTTGATATCGACAGTAACGCCGCGCTTTTACGAAACCTGTTTGCAGGTGCCGTGGCTGAACGCCGCGACGGGGAGGGTAGCCTGTGAAAGTGGCCTATATCTGTGCCGATCCGGGTATTCCCGTGTTCGGCAATAAAGGCGCGTCAATCCATATTCAGGAGGTGATGCAAGCTCTGTTACGGCTCGGAGCGGAGATAACGCTGTTTGCGCAGCGCCCCGGCGGTGAGCCGCCTGCAGGGCTGCGCCAGGTGCGGGTAGTGCCGCTGCCTGCGTTACCTGCGGCCACGCAGGAGACAACGCGAGCGCGTGCGGCGCTGGCGGCTAATGAAATGCTTATCGCCACGCTAGACGCCGCCGGGCCATTCAGTCTTGTTTATGAGCGCTATTCGCTATGGAGCCATGCGGGGATGTCCTGGGCAGCCCGCAGCGGCACGCCGTCGGTGCTTGAGGTCAACGCCCCGCTGATTGAAGAGCAGCGCCGGTATCGTACTCTGCCGCTGGAAGACGAAGCGCTGGCCACGCTTGAGACTGCTATTCGCCACGCTGCAACCATTATCGGCGTATCTGAAGGAGTTAAAAACTGGCTGGAGAGCTTCCCCGCCGCCCGTGGCAAAGTCCATGTGGTGGAAAATGGCGTCGATCCGGCGCGTTTTTCAGTGAAAAAACCGGCGTCTTCTGCACCTGTCAGCATCGGGTTTCTCGGCACGCTGAAGCCCTGGCACGGCCTTAATACGCTAATTGATGCTTTTATTCTACTCCACCAGCGCCAGCTGCCGGTCACGCTTTCAGTGATTGGTCACGGACCTGAATTTGAGCCGGTGCGTGAAAAACTCAATAGCCACGGCCTGCTGCCCGTGAGCCACTTTAGCGGCGCCGTTGCGCACGATGACGTCCCGCCGCTACTGGCAGAAATAGACATCGCGGTAGCACCCTACCCGCAGCTGGAGAACTTCTATTTCTCGCCGCTAAAAATATATGAGTACATGGCCGCCGGGCTGCCAGTGGTGGCTTCGCGTATCGGCCATCTGGACCAACTAGTGAAAGAAGGCGAAAACGGCTTACTGGTGCCGCCGGACGATGCCAGGGCTTTGAGCGAAGCGCTCACTCTCTTGATAAACAGCCCGACTATGCGAAGCGCAATGGGGCTGGCGGGCCGCCGGCAGGTGGAGCGGAATCATAGCTGGCTGCGGGTAGTGAAACGGATTTTGTCTTTGGCGAATGTCACTGCGCAGCACAAGGGGCACGATGAAATCTAAAGCGTCGACTTCCATGCTGCGAACCTTTCTGCCTTTTATTCGTAAGCAGCAAACTTTGCTGGCGGGGGCGTTTTTCATGCTGCTCGCCAGCAGCGGGCTGCGGCTGTTGGAGCCATGGCCGCTGGCTTTTGCTATCGATATTGTGATGGGCGATGCGCAGGATAACCCGCTGCTCAACGGCTTTAATATTAATCAACTGAGCCATGAAAATTTATTGCTCCTGTGTGCGGGCGGGATTGTGGCGATCGCCGCGCTGCGCGCCGCTGCAGGGTATGCCAGCACCATCGGTATGGCGCTGGCCGGGAGCCGGGTGATGAGCGATATCCGCCGTCAACTATTTGCTCATCTGCTGCGACTACCTTTGGCATTTTTTCAGCGCGCGCGCACCGGCGATCTGACCATGCGCCTCATCAATGATATTGGCATGATGCGTGAAGTGACGGTAACCGCCATGATGCCGCTGCTATCAAACATCATTATTTTTGTCGGCATGCTGGGTTTTATGCTGTTT
This sequence comes from uncultured Enterobacteriaceae bacterium, assembly GCA_945271245.1. Lineage (GTDB taxonomy): Bacteria > Pseudomonadota > Gammaproteobacteria > Enterobacterales > Enterobacteriaceae > Apirhabdus > Apirhabdus apintestini. The sequence goes on from CALYPF010000161.1 coordinate 5,083, forward strand.
CTGGACTGGAAGCTAACTCTTATCGCCCTGGTGGCAATGCCGCTGCTAGCGCTGACCACGTTTTACAGCAGCGTTAAGATCCGCGATGTCAGCCGGGCGCAGCGCAAGCGCGAAGGTAACCTCGCCGCGAAATCATCCGAATTTATGACCGGTATTGCCACTATTCAGGCGATGTCGCTGGAAAACGCGGCCCTGGATACCTTCAACGGCAACGACGCTAAAAGCATGAAGCAGAATGTGCGGTCTAAGCGGCTGGCGGCGGGGATGGAGCGTCGGGTGGATTTACTGATTGCGGCGTCAACTTCCGTGGTGGTCTTTCTGGGGGCTAAAAGCGTCATGAATAACATGATGTCGGCGGGAGAACTGCTGATTTTTATCTCCTACATGAAAAACGCTTTTCGTCCCGTCAGGGAGTTTGCCAAATACAGCGGGCGCCTCTCAAAGGCCACCACCGCGGGCGAGCGTATTATCGAACTGCTGCACACGCCGGTTGCGGTAAGTGAGCAAACGGGGGATCGAATACTGCCGGACACCGCCCATGACATCCGGTTTGAACAGGTCACCTTCCATTATCCGGCAAACGGCGAATCGGAAAAACGCGCGGCGCTCCGGGACATTAGTTTTCACCTTCCGGCCGGCGGTTCTCTGGCGATTACCGGGCCATCAGGGGCAGGAAAATCCACGCTCAGCCAACTACTGCTGCGCCTGTATGAGCCGTGCGCCGGGCGCATTGTTATCGGCGATCGCGATCTGCGTGAATACGATATCCGTAATTTGCGCAAGCAAATTGGCTATCTTCCGCAGGAGAGCCTGCTATTCGGTGTCTCTATTCGGGAGAACATCGCGCTGGGCGCCAGCGGCCCGGTCACTGATGATGAGATAACCAGTGCGGCCCGGCTGGCGAATGCCCATGATTTTATCATTCAGTTACCGGATGGCTACGACACGGTAGTCAGTGAGCGCGGGATGTCGCTTTCCGGCGGCCAGCGGCAGCGGATTGCCATCGCCCGCGCCGCAATTCGCCGCAATGCGTTTCTGCTGTTAGACGAGCCGGGCGTAGGGCTGGATTATAAAAATGAGCGGGAAGTGGCCGATGCGCTGGTGCACCTGATGCGCGGCAAAACCAGTCTGCTCATTACCCATAATTTGGCCTTCGCCGCCCGGGCCGATCGCATTCTGCTTCTTGACGGCGGGGAAATTATTGAGCAGGGCGATCATCAGACGTTAATGAAACAGCAGGGACGCTATTTCGAGCTGTGGAATATACAGCATGGCTGAATTACACCCCGCCAGTATAACAAGGAACCCCAAGATGACCGTGAGCGCCCGCGACGCCGAACGCGCACTTATTGCCGCCGATCCGGCCATTCCCGGCCTGGCATTGATACTGAATCCGGAACGACTACTGGCCGCCCTGCGCCTTTTGCCGCGCTTTACAAACGCCCGGGCGCTTAAAGAGACGTATCTGCGCTACAAGCCAGGCACCAGTTGTTTGCTGGCGATAGAAATTAGCCTGAATGATGGAAGCAGGCAGATCTGGTTTGCCAAGGCGCTGACCCGCGAGCGCTTTAGCGTGTCTGCGACGCATCCGAAACGCCAGGCGTTGCTGGATATTAAACATCCTTTTTCACCCGTCAGGCTGGAAAAAGAGGCCATTTTATTAGAGCACCCAACCCAGGACCGGGAAATTCGCTATTTGGATGCGCTGTGGCAGGAGTCGCAAAGGACGACGCTGCTGCGCCAGTGGCTGCCGGAACAGGCGGACGCGCCGGACGTTGAGTGGCGCTTTCTGCGCTATAAGCCGGAGCGGCGCTGCGTGGCAGGTATTACGCGCGCAGGGAAACCGCTGGCGGTTATTCGCTGCGCCAGCGCCCGTGAATTCGGCGCTATTTTACAGGGCTGCTCCACGGGGCTGGCGCTGGGCCACGTCTCATTACTGGGCGCGTGGGGGAAAAAGCGGCTGGTGGCGACGCGCTGGGTTGAGGGCGAGTGTCTGGAGCATTTGCTGCCTTCGCCGGCAATGCCCGCGCTGCTGACGCGCACGGGAGACGCTTTGGCCCAGGTACATTCAGCGCCGTTTGCGCTGCCGGTAAAACGCAGCGTGGAAGACGATCTGCAGTTTATGTGGCGCGCCATAGACACGCTGCGCGTCGTTTATCCGCAGGCGATCCCTCACTTTGAGCGCTGCGCCGGGCTGGTTAGGGAACAGATCCGCCAGTTTGAGCAACCAGCGACGCTGCTGCACGGAGATTTCTCGGCGGATCAGGTGATTATTGCCGGCTCCGATACCCCGATTCACTTTATCGACTGGGATCGCAGCACCTACGGGCACCCTCTAAACGACCTGGCCTCGTTTTTGGCGCGAATAGAGATGGATGTTATCGAAAATAGCCTGAGTCGGGCGCAGGCAGATACCGCCCGCACGGCCTTAGTCAGCGGATATCATTCCCGACGGGATCTGCCCGTGGACGGGCTGCCCTGCTATACGGCACTGGCGCTGCTGGCGCTGGTGGCAGAACCTTTTCGTAAACGCGCTGATAATTGGCCTGCGGGCATTGATGCGCTGCTGCGGCGCGCCGAACAGCTTCTTGCACCCCGGCACCCTGTGGCTGAAGGCGACTGGCAGATGCGGCTAAGCCAGATCTGTTCCCGGAAGTTGATGGAAATACCGCTGCGCCAGGCGCTGAAGCTGCCGACGCGGGCGCGGCTTCATTCCTGTGAGGTACTGCGGCACAAGGCCGGACGCCGGGCGCTGGTAGCCTATCGCTGGTCGATTCAGGGGAATGAAACACCGCTGGTGGTTCTGGGTAAGTATCGGGAAAAAGGCGCAGACAGGCACGCCTTTCGCTGCCAGCGTGCGCTGTGGGACGAGATGGGCACACGGGGCCGGGCGCTGTGCGTACCGGAGCCTTTATCGCTTCTCGCTGAGTGTAATATGTGGCTCCAGCGCCATGTAGACGCACAGATGCTAACAAATTGCCTGTCACCTTCCGCCGATTTGACCGCTACCGGGACCGTCGCCGGTACGGCGCTGGCGGCCCTACAGGCAAGCCCCGCGCTGAAAAGCGCCGTCAGCGGGCGCGTATGGAAAAAAGACGATGAGCTGCAGATTCTGGCGCATGGGCTAAACCAGGTCGCGGCGGACAATCCCCACTGGCAACAGCGGTTGATGGCCTTGCTGAATGCCTGTGACAGGCAGGCCAGCTATTTATTCCGCGCAGCAGCCGTGCCGGTACACCGGGATTTTTACCCGGATCAGGTGCTGATAGATGCCCGTGGTACACCGGTGTTACTGGACTTCGATCTCTGCTGTATGAGCGCAGCGGCGTTGGATGCCGGTAATTATTTGGCCCACGTTCGTGAACTGGCGCTGCGCCGGTTTGGCAGCATTGATGCCCTGAGACCCCACGAAGAAGCCTTTATCCGCGCCTGGCTTGCGCATTCCCCGCAGAGCCGTGAAGCCGACGTTGCCGGCTTTCTGGCGCTCTCTCTGGCCCGACATGTTTATCTCAGTACGCGTTTCCCGACACGCACGCACACCACGGCAGCGCTGTTGGAATATTGTGAGCAGTTAATTGGGATGCAGTAATAACAAGGAGCCGTTAGATAATGGATTACAGAGTACGCGCCATCCCACTGGGTTTGAGCCTTTTTTTGACCTCATGTTTAGCCCACGCCGAAGATAGTGGTCGTCGGGAAACGTTTCCCGACAGGACTGCCAGCGCTCCCTTGCGGCCAGAACAGGTCGCTATCCGCAGCGATAGCGGCTCCGACATCATGAAGGTCAATGTAACGCTCAAAATGGAAACCTTCTTTTTGCGTAACAAAAAGCTACGCAGCGGGGATAAACGGGAACATGTACAGGAGCGAGAACCGCAGGCGCGTCTGCGGCTCAGTCTACTGGAAGGTCGCCCGCTTTACGGCGTGGCGGAGATGGAGCTGAAAGATAAAACCAAACGCACTTCCGGGAATCCAAAACAGAACAAGACCCACCTTGAGCTTACGCAGGTCTATTTTGGGATGGATGCAGACGCGCTGAATACCCGGCTTCTTCTGGGGCGCTGGCTCTACCGTGATGAGCGCGAGTGGCTGTTGGATGAGAACATCGATGGCGCGTTGGCTTACTGGCGCTTCGGAAAATGGCGCGCTGACCTGCTGGGCGGGCGGGTGAATTACTGGCAGCGCGATCTGCTGGACAGAACCTCCCGCGATAGCGGCGCAACCGCTGCCGCAGGGGCAATTGTACGCCGAAAATTTGGTAAAGACTGGTTCGCGGGGGCCTATTTGCTAACGACAAAAAATACGCACAATGACGATTCCCAGCGGCTGCACTACGGGCTGCGTTCTCACGGCGAGCAGAACAAAGGCCTACGTCACTGGGGGGAGCTGGGCGCTATGCAGAGTGATAGTACCGGCTCACAGCGGCACGGTTTTGCGGTTGATGCGGGCGCTACCTACATCTTTTCCACACCGCTGCGCCCGCGCGTGACGCTGGGCTATGCAATGGCCAGTAAATACTATCGCCAGACGGGCCTGCAGTCGAATGAGGCGACCATGGGCGGCAATACTAAATTTAATATTTATTGTCAACAACGGGTAAAAAGTGATCCACTTACCGTCACCACCAACGGTCTA
>CALYPF010000162.1 GCA_945271245.1 uncultured Enterobacteriaceae bacterium
TGGATCAGTTTTCAACCGCTGGGGTGGATCAGTTTTGCACCGTTGGTAACATCAGACTCTGAGAGCCTTCCCTTCGCCCCTCTTTTAGTGGAAGCTGGCTCTCTTCAGCTTCATGCTTTTCCTGATACTTCACGTACTTTCTTCTCATTTCTTCATTTATACCTGCGATATCTACGCAGTAACCCCGTGCCCAAAAGCGATTTCCCCAAAAGTGTCTTCCGCAGGCAGGGAAATTACTGAACAGCCTAAAGGCTGTTTTACCTTTCGAATGACCAATCACATGTGAAACAGAAAGACGCGGCGGGGCTTTTACCGGTAAATGGACATGAGCTATCTGAACATTCAGCGCTGCCACTTCTATCCCGGGCTGCTCGCCTGAGAGCCTTATCTGCTTACAGACCTCTTTTCCAACATTATTCCTGAGGATGCGAATCGGTAACCGGGTGTCCATACGATATGATATTGACAGCACCAGAGCACAAGAGATGTCTCTGGGATTTACTCACGGTAAATGCTTATCGGTTTAGGGATAACAGATTCAGATTTTCCCACAAGTCGCATTATTGGCAGAGCCAACTTATTGCTGACCACCTCCATAAGAGGTGGTATTCATGCGGGGATAAACAATAAAAAGCGCGTTTGCGCTTTTTATTTTTCCGGAGCCCTAATAACAGGGTCGAGCTCGTTGTTTTCTGAAAAGGAGCGGCGGCGAAACCAAATGGCCTAATGATACCTTAGGGATTATAGGCATTTTCGCCATGATCGTTAATATCAAGCCCTTCACGCTCCTGTTCTTCCGTCACCCGCAGGCCGACTATCCTATCAGCGACTTTATAGCCAATGAATGCCACCGCAGCGGACCAGATAATCGTCAGCCCCACGCTTTCCAGCTGGATGAGCAATTGCTGTCCCATCACGACGCCTTTTGCGTATCCCACGCCGCCTAACGAGGCTGCCGAAAAAACGCCGGTAAGCAGGCAGCCTGCGATACCGCAAACGCCGTGTATGCCAAAAACATCGCAGGGATCGTCAACCCGCAGCCAGCGTTTTAGGATTGTCACGCCCCACAGTCCGGCCATCCCGGAAACTGCGCCAATCACCAGCGCCCCACCCGGACCAACATATCCACAGGCCGGGGTAATACCCACCAGCCCGGCTATCGCCCCGGAACAGGCGCCGAGTAGTGAAGGCTTACCGCGGAGCCCCCATTCGCCAAAAACCCAGCCTAAGACGGCCGCTGCGGTTGCCATCACCGTATTAATGAACGCCAGCGAAGCAAGCGTATTCGCCGCCCCGGCAGATCCGGCATTAAATCCAAACCAACCTACGTAAAGAATCGCCGTTCCGGTAAAGACCATCGGCAGGTTATGCGGTTTAAAAGCCTCTTTACCATATCCGGTGCGGCGACCAATCAGGTAAGCGCCCACCAATCCAGCTGCGGCGGCGTTAATATGGACCACCGTACCGCCGGCAAAATCCAGCGCGCCGCGTTGCCCCAAAAGCCCACCGCCCCAAACCATATGCGCAATGGGCAGGTAAGAAAGCGTCAACCATATAACTGAAAAAATGAGCACCGCAGAAAAACGAACCCGCTCAGCCAGCGCACCGACGACGAGCCCAACGGTGATACAGGCGAAGGAGCCCTGAAAGGCCACGTGAATATACTGATTGATGCTGCCCGTTACCGCGGCCGGCGTAATCCCTTTAAGTAACACCCAGCCTGCATCGCCAAAGAAGCGATTGCCTGCGGCGAAGACTAAAGAATATCCGTAAACCGCCCACAGCACGCACACTAGCGCAAAAGTAACGGTAATTTGCGTCAGCACCGATAGCACGCTTTTGGCGCGGATAAGGCCGCCATAAAACAGAGCCAACCCCGGCACTGTCATGAATAATACCAGCGCAGTACAAATCATCATAAACCCATTATCTGCTTTATCCGCCAAAGCCGCCTGCGCAGCGCCAATATGCCCCAGACAGACCGCAGCAGCACACACCAGAGTCACTTTGTTCATCACATTACTCCCGTTTCGAAGGCTATAAAGCAGCATCGTCCACCTCACCAGTGCGAATACGCACTACCCGCTGCAGATCGGTGACGAAAATTTTTCCATCACCGATTTTCCCGGTACGCGCGGCCTGGCTGATAACCTCAACGACGTCTTCAAATTGATCGTCGGCGACGGCAATATCGATTTTAACTTTCGGTAAAAAATTCACGCTGTATTCCGCACCGCGATATAGCTCAGCGTGCCCTTTCTGACGGCCAAAACCCCGCACCTCCGTTACAGTCAGCCCCTGGACTCCGATCGAAGAAAGTGCTTCACGCACATCTTCAAGTTTGAATGGTTTAATCACCGCGCTGATCAGTTTCATCACTTGCCCTCACCGCACTCAAACGCCGTCGAAACGGCTAACATCACAGATAAAGCAAAGGGAATGCCAATGCTGCTTATGTAAAGAGCCTGGCTTATAGCAGTACGGTTAATTGCAGGAGATTTTTGGCATGGCAAGCAGGGAGGGTAAACAGCCCAATATCATTGAAAGCGGCGTGGGGAGCGGCATGCTGTCACAGAAAGGAATCTTATCAACGCACCGGAAAAAGAGTTGCTGGCGGTTACGTAAAAAATAAAATTCCAAAACACTACGGCCGAGCCTGGCAATTGCTGGGGGGTGCCCGCGGGATATTTTTCGGCACATCATAAAAAACCGCACTCTATTAGTGCGCTTTTAACCGGTCTTGCTGCCCTAAAGAGCAACGCCGGGGGAGTGATGCGCTACGTTAATCGTTACACGCAGTTTTGCAAAGCCACCGATTCCCCGTATCTTTGCGCCAGGATGCAGGATATCGCACTGCGTTCACCCCGTTACCCGGCCCTGAGCATGACGCTTCGAGACGTAACGGATAGAAACTGGCAGGATGGCTGCCTCAGGTGCATTCCGTATCCGCCGCAGCCTCATCGTGAAGCTCCTTACCGGCTAGCTGGAGCTGGTACATTTGCCAGTAACGCCCGCGAGCAGAAAGTAACTGCTCATGCGTTCCGCGTTCCACAACGCGCCCGTGGTGCAGAACTAAAATGGTGTCTGCTTCAACGATAGTCGACAGGCGGTGAGCAATAGTGACAAGCGTCGTATGCTGGCGAACGGAGACCAACGCACGCTGAATCGCCTGCTCGGTACCGGAATCAATATTGGCCGTCGCTTCGTCCAAAATTAAAATTTGCGGACGTTCGACCAGCACGCGCGCCAGCCCCAGCAATTGTTTTTGCCCCACCGACAGATTATTCCCCTGCTCGCCCAGGCGCGTATGAATACCATCAGCCAGTGAGTGCGCCAGTTCAGCCAATTGCACGGTTTCCAGCGCCCGCCATACCGTCTCTTCGCTAATATCACGCCCGAGCGTCACGTTGACCAAAAAACTGTCTGCCATCACCACGGGATCCTGCTGCACCATCGCAACGCCGCGCCGTAATACTGAGTGGCTTAAGGCAGGCAACGCGCGGCCGTCCAGCTCAACGCTGCCCTGCGTCAGCGGATAATACCCCATCAATAAATTCGCAAGAGTACTTTTACCACTACCGGTATGCCCTACAAGCGCCACGAAGCTGCGGGACGGCACGTGCAAATTAATATCATGCAGCACGTACTTATTATCCCGATAAGCAAAAGAAAGCGCCTTGATATCGATACTGCCGCTCATCAATGGGCGTTCATCGCGACCATAATGCTGGCGCGGGGCATCCATCAATTCAAATACACGTTCCCCGGCAACGACCGCCTGCTGCAAAATTGCCTGCTGGGTGGTTAGCTCGATCAGCGGTTCATTCAGGCGCCCCAGGTAGCTAATAAAAGCGTACAGTACCCCGACTTCAATGCTTCCTGTTTCGCTAAAGCCGAACAGGATCAGTAACCCACACAAAATTAATGCGGAGAACAAACTCAGCAGCGGGCGCAGCAGAAAGCCATCGAGCCTGAGCGTCTGCATGCGCGCCAGATAATGAGAGCGGCTGGCCTGACCCAGGAGCTCACCAAAGCGCGCCTGTTGGCGGAACTGCTGGATGACACCCATCCCGCCGATTATTTCATTGAAGCCATCATTTATATCTGCCAGAAACGCTCGCACGCGTCGCACTATCGGCGTACTAAAGCGTTGATAGATAAGCATCACGATTAACACCGCGGGAAAAAGCGTTATTGCGACTAGCGCCATGCGCCAGTCAAGGCTGAACATCGCGACCAGCATGGCGCCAATGAGCGCCGCGCTGCGCAGCACCGTGGCAACGACGGTGACGTACAGATCGCGGATGACTTCGGTATCATTGGTTACGCGTGAAATAAGTTGCCCAACGGGCTGCGTATCAAACGCTGACAGCGGCTGGCGCAAAGCGGCGTCCATGACATCCATACGCAGTTGCTGCACCACGCCAACGGCGGCCTGGTTAAACAGTATCGCCTGCCAGTAATGAAGGCCCGCAGCCAACAGTTGCAGCAGGATATAGGCAGCAGCCAGCCCGGCCACCAGAGCCAGCGGTAAACGCTGTTTAGCCACCAGATTATCAATAAACCAACTGATAAGCGCGGGGCCGCATACTTCTGCCGCCGCGGCTACCCAAAGCATAATCACCGCCTGCCCCAGCGGCTTGCGCCACGGAGAGCCGTAAGCCAGCAGGCGCTTAAGGGTGGGCCACATATGTCTGAAATTACGCATCCGTCTGCGCCTCCTGCCCGGGCGCATCGTCGAGCGCGGCTTCAAGCTGCTGATATCGGAACATATCCCGATACCATCCGGGCTGAGCCAGTAGCTGAGAGTGATCTCCCCGCTGCTGAACCTGGCCGTGACGCAGCACCAGAATCTCACTCGACGCCGTGAGCGCCGAGAGCCGGTGTGCGCTGACAATAACCGTTTTTTGCTGCCCCCACTGTTTTAGGTTTTGCAAAATTTGATACTCCGTGCGCCCATCTACCGCTGACAGCGCATCATCCAGAATCAAAATTTCCGCATCCAGCAATAGCGCTCGCGCAATAGATAAACGCTGCTTCTGACCGCCTGATAGCATAACCCCACGCTCACCGACTTCAGTTTCATAACCCTGAGGCAAACGCAAAATATCATCGTGCACGCAGGCCAGCCTGGCTGCGGCTTCAATCTCCTGCGCGGAGGCGTCTGGCCGGCCCAGTGCAAGATTACGCGCTACGGTATCAGAGAACAAAAAAGGCGTCTGATTGACCACCGCCAGCCGACTGCGCCAGTCGTCCAGCTTAAGCGCCGTGAGGGCAATGTCGTGATAGCGAATAGCGCCTTCAGTAACATCAAACTGACGCTGAATTAAATTCAGAATGCTGCTCTTCCCGGCGCCGGTAGGCCCGCATACCCCCAGCATCTGACCCGGCGACAGGTTAAACTCAACGTGCTGCAGCGCCGGGGATTCCGCCTGCGGGTAGGTAAATTGCACGATGTCGACATCAAGAATGGCTCGCCCTGGCGGCAATGTTCGTTCCCCATCGACAACCACTGGAGCTTCTGCCAGCAGCGCCCGAATGCGGCTATAGGCAGCGCTTCCGCGCTCGACGATATTAAACATCCACGCCAGCGCCAGCATCGGCCAAATCATTAACCCTAAATACATGGTAAAGCTGGTCAGCTGACCAAGCGTCAGGTCGCCCTGCAACACCATCCAGCTACCGCCGCCCACGGCCAGCAGATTTGCCATCCCTACGGCAATGTAAATTGTCGGATCAAAACGGGCATCGACTCGCGCCACGCGCAGATTTTTTTCACCGGTATCGCATGCATCCCGGGCAAAAAGCGCCGACTGGCCGTCTTCTAATCCAAAGGCTTTAATCATCCGAATGCTGGTCATGCTCTCCTGAGTTCGGGAATTCAGCGCGGAAAACGCGGCCTGGGCAAGCTTAAAGCGATGATGCAGGCGGTCGCCATAGCGTTTGATCACCAGCGCCATGACAGGCATCGGTAAAAGCGCCAATAGCGTCAATTGCCAGCTTATTTGCGTACTCATTACCACCAGTACCGCGCAGCCCATCACCAGTGAATCCACCAATGTCAGCACGCCTTCACCTGCGGCAAAAACGACGCGATCGACGTCGTTAGTCGCACGCGCCATTAAATCTCCAGTGCGATGACGAAGGTAAAATGCGGGTCCCTGGCTGCTTAATTGACGATAAAAATTTTCCCGCAGCTCAATAGCCAGCCGGTAAGACGCACCAAAAAGCAGAATGCGCCAGACATAGCGCAGCAGATAGACCACCACCGCTACGGCCGCCATCAATCCGAGGTACAGTATAATACGGCCGGTATGGTCTCCCTGGGCCACATCGTCAACCACCAGCCCAACGATGCGTGGCGGAATCAATTGGAGTATGGCAATCACCACCAACAAACTGACCGCGCCGAAATAGCGCCGCCACTCGCGGATAAAAAACCAGCGTAATTGAGTAAATAATCGCACGCGTTAGTATTCCTGAATATCAGCACGCCGCGCGCACAGAAACGCACGGAGGAGATTAGGCATCAGCTTTTGAGCGGAAAGGCCGTCGTATGTTTTATTTGTTCCATCGCAAAACTGGAGGTGACATCGCTCAACCCGGGAACCGCATTGACTAAACGTTTATAAAAATCATCGTAGCTTTTCATGTCAGCCACCTGTACCCGCACCAAATAGTCAAATTCACCGGTCATGCGCCAGAAGCCCAATACTTCCGGGATTTCCGATACTGCATGCACGAACTGGTTATACCATTCGCTACTGTGCCGCTGCGTTTTTATCAGCACAAATGCGGTTAAACACAATCCCAGCTTTTCTGCATCCAACAGCGCCACGCGACCGGTAATAATACCTTCATCTTCCAGTCGCTTAAGCCGCTTCCAGCACGGCGTGGTCGTCAAGTTAACGGCGTCAGCCAGTTCCTGCAATGAGAGCGAACAATCCTGCTGTAATAGCGCGAGAAGTTTACGATCGGTTTTATCCAGCATTGCCGCCACCTGGAGAAATATTTTCTCCAATGATGGGGAGAAAGAGAGGCAATAGCAATCCTTTTTGTATTTTGGGGACTAACCCATTTATGAGCTTTACACGTAATGGCTGAGAAGTAATAGCATCGCCGTAAATCAGCGCAGCGTCTTCATAAGCTATTTACTCCTCGCACCATTCATGGCCAGGAGAGTTAAATTGAGTGCGAGAAAACGTTTAGCAAAGCACTTTGTATTCGGCGTTTTATCGGGGCTTTCTCTGGTGCCCCAGAGAATAAATATTTTGACAGGGGCAAAAAAAGCCGGGCATCTATTATGGCCCGGCTGGCTGTAAAGCCTCATCATTCGGGGGAATAAGTAAGGTGTGGTGTATCCAGCCAATGTGTTAAATAGTGAGAAACCGCCTGGCGCTGGCAGTGCCCGATGACGGGCAAATGCGGCAAACTGGCTCTTAATTCAGGCATGGCGTTGCCCATAATTAAACCGTGCCCTACGCCGGATAACATCTCTCGATCGTTCATTGCATCACCGAATGCCATACACTCATCCAGCGACAGAGAAAGATGGTCGCATAGCGCCGCCAGGGCCGCGCCTTTGTGGCAATCAGCCGGCAGTATTTCGAGGCAGCCCGGCGCAGAAAAGCAGGCATGCGCGCTATCGTCCAGTACCTCGTTGAGTTGAACGCGCAATTGGCGTAAGTCCGCGTGCTCTCCACAAAAACAAATTTTTGCTACCCCCCACGCGGGCAAACGACGCAGGTCGGTAAGCTGATAGTTAAAGCCGCTGAACGCATGAGCGTTTAAAAGCGCGGGATCGTCATGCTGGGTAAACCATCCTTTATCGTTAAAAATATGCAGGCTCGCACGCGTGTCCCAGTGACCATGCAGTACGTGCTCTACAATTCCAGGCGGAAGATCGCGCCGCCAGATAGCCTTATCATTAATATCATGCACGCGCGTACCGTTACCGGTTATCAGGTAGGCTTTTAGATCGATTGCCGCTGCAATATGCCGCATCTCAATATGATGCCGACCGGTAGCAAAAGCCAGAACTATGCCGCCATCCTGCAAGCGCTTTAATGTGTTCAGCGTTTCTGCACCCAACTGATGATTTGGCATCAGTAGCGTCCCGTCCATATCAAATGCAGCCAGTTTTGCCACGCATCCCCCTTATTACTGTTACTTTTGCGCATACGTTAGGTGGCCCCAGTATTGCCTGAAATATACGGAAGTAATACTGAATAGTTTTGGAAAAATTGTTCCGTATTTGTGAGGTATGCTACTTAATAGGCCACCTCAGCGCTGGCAGACGTGAAAAGAGTAACCAATACTAGCGATTTTAAAGAAAACAGGGAGTTGCAATGCGTCAGTTAAATCGCCTGAACCAGTTTCAACGGCTCTGGCAGGCATCCCTCGGCGCTCCGCAGCGGGTAAGCGTCCCTCAACTGGCCGAACGCTGCTTTTGCAGCGAGCGGCATATTCGCACTTTGCTACGCCAGCTTGAAGAAGCCGGCTGGCTGGGCTGGAAAGCCAGCGCTGGCCGGGGAAAACGCGGGCTGCTGATTTTTCATCATGCTCCCGACGCGCTGCGCGCGTCATTACTTGAAACCGCTCTTGAGAAACACCGCCCCCAGGAGGCGCTGCGGCTTATGCAAATTACTCCTGAGCAATTGCACCACGTTATTACACCCTTATTGGGAGGCCGCTGGCATAACGATGCCCCTACGCTAAGAATCCCTTATTATCGGGCGCTGGAGCCACTTACGCCTGGCTTTCTGCCTGGCCGGGCCGAGCAGCATTTGGCCTGCCAGATTTTCTCCGGTCTTGTACGCTTTGACGACAATAGCGGGCTCCCCGTCGCCGATATGGCACACCACTGGCAGGTATCAAAGAGCGGCCTCTGTTGGCATTTCTTTTTACGTCCTGCGTTATTCTGGCACAGCGGTGAAGCCGTTAGCGTTGAACAACTTGTTGAGCGATTTGAACAATTACTTACTCTGCCCGCGATGCGCCGCCTGTATGCCAGCGTAAAAAAGATTACCTCGTCGCATACGCTGTGCCTGACCTTTGAGCTTAATTACCCGGATTATTGGCTCCCTTACCGGCTAGCCAGCTACTGTAGTCGTCTGCCGCATCCCAAACAGGCTTTGCAGGGCTGCGGTCCCTTTCAGTTGGTGCTCTTTAATCACAAGTTAGTGCGGCTTGATAGCCACGATCGTTACCATTTACAGCACCCGCTATTGCGCACAATTGAATACTGGATAACCCCGGATCTGTTCGATCACGATCTGGGTACCAGTTGCAGTCATCCGGTTCAAATCGCCATTGGGCAACATAGTCAACTGCATGAGGCTCGCCCGGTAGATGGCAGCATTAGCCTGGGATTTTGCTATTTAGCGGTCCGGCAAAATGGCAGGCTCTTACGGCAGCAGGCAGAATGGCTTATTGCTCTGATTCACCATGTTATTCTTGATGAACTTCCCGTGAATCCCTCACTTATTGTCCCTGGCAACCATATTCTCCCCGGCTGGCCCATTCCCGCATTTACATATGCAGAACCACCAACGCTGCCGCCCGAGCTTACGCTCGCGTATCACCTACCCATAGAGCTTCATTCAATGGCCGAACAACTACGCCTGAAGCTTGCTGTTACCAACGGTGCAAAACTGATCCACCCCAGCGGTTGAAAACTGATCCAG
>CALYPF010000163.1 GCA_945271245.1 uncultured Enterobacteriaceae bacterium
CTGGATCAGTTTTCAACCGCTGGGGTGGATCAGTTTTGCACCGTTGGTAACATCAATTTACAGGTCGACGGTGAGTAATCTCATTTTGGACTGCGCTTGTCTCAACGATGAGCGTACCCACAGATGAGCGTGGCGTTAGCGGAAATAGGACGCTGCCTAATCAAATCAATGGAAAAATTAATAATAAGTATCTTAGAGTATTTAAGCCGCTGTGAATAAAAAAACTTATAGCATGAAGCGCTGTGCGGGGCCGTTGTCTGGTGCGGATGTTGGCGGAGCGGGCGCATGCGCGCTGGAGCCGGGTATTCAGCGGCTGCCGTAGCTGGCAGAGAGGGTATTTCGTTAAAGCCCGCCCTTATAGATTTATGCGGTGAACTACACCTGATATCTCATGTGCTAAGCGCCGTCTGTTAGGGGGCGTCAAACGGATATGCCTGGCAAACAGGTATTGTGCACGTGCATGCAATACAAATCTGCATGCCATCAATATTCATATAGCCCTCTATTTCACATACGAAAGGTGTATTTATCCGATGTGTTTATGTGAGCCATAATTCTGGGTGCTCTGCGAAAAGTATACGACGGCTGTTTAGGATAGAAGCTAAAGTTTTATGTAGGAGATAATTATCCCTCTGAGATTGTCATGAATGTTTGGTTTAACCCTTTTTTTCTTATTTTTTCACTCTTTAAGGTTTGGAAATAGGTGTAACAGCGGCGCATAATAAGCAAAGTAATAGTTGGATTAGTTGGTGTATTATTCCTTTTGTGAATGATTTTTATTGATGTAATTCTTCTCGGTTATTATTAATTTCAGTGTATTCATATTTTATATGAAATTTTGTTAAGAGTACGATAGTTTTGGTCTGGGTGAATTCTTATTTTTGCATGGTGATTTACTAGTTACATTCTTATGTTTGTTATTTCTTTTTTCCTCAAAAAAGGTTGCGATAATATTATTATTAATTAACTCAGACTGCGGATAGTTGATCTTGTGTCACACTCTGTTTTATATTGTTGTTAATTTGAACAAGGAAAGAAGTTGGATGCGCAGTATTGGCATAGGACGGTGCTCATGCATTTTGTCTGGCGCTCAGTGGGAAAGTGTTTTCGCACAACGCTGGTCGCGTTATTTGCCATCTCGCACCCTCATAGCCGCCGGTTGTAACTTTTATCTCCTTTTAGCGCCAACGCGTTATATTACTTTTTTTAACCGGAACCATTCGATATTCGTAGTGAATATGGACATATTCAGAAACTTCAGAATATCAGTTGATTTTCTATGGCAGGCGCGTCGGTGTGGAATCATAAAACGATTACGCACTGAGATTTATTACTCTTATTAATATGTAAATATAAACACCCTCTTCTAATAAATATGCCAAATGAAGAGTGTTACGGGATGCCATATTTATGATATCTGCATAATTCTCCGGGTGTGGGGGCTTTTCCTGAATTAGAAAAGCTCTGGCGCTGTGGGCAGGTTGATATAACGGCTTAAGAATGGATGCTTCAGCAGAAATTGCGTAGATAATGAATAAGAAAACATTAAAAAAGGCCGCAATAGTCCTGGCGTTAGGATTGTTGCAGGGATGTACCGTGATGCCAGGCCAGGGATTCAATACCTTTGGCAAAAATGTTATTCCACCTCCCGACGGTAAGATGGATATTAACGCCATGGTGGATGTTTATACGGTCACGCCGGGCTTAATTGAAACGCTTCGTCCTCAAACGGTGACTTCCCGAACCAATATGGCGCTAGACGCGCAGTTAAAGGGCTATGAATATCGTATTGGCGTCGGCGATGTGTTAATGGTCACCGTTTGGGATCACCCTGAGTTAACCACGCCTGCCGGGCAATATCGCAGCGCTAGCGATACCGGTAACTGGGTTAATTCAGACGGCACAATCTTTTACCCCTATGTCGGTAAACTTCGGGTGGCTGGAAAAACTCTGCCTGAAGTGCGCGATATCATCACATCACGGCTGGATGCGGTTATCGAAAGCCCGCAGGTTGATGTCAGCGTGGCGGCGTTCCGCTCCCAAAAAGTGTATGTGACCGGGGAAGTAACAACTTCCGGGCAGCAGCCGATTACGAATATTCCTTTGACTATTATGGATGCGATTAATGCCGCTGGTGGGTTAACCGTAGATGCCGACTGGCGCAATGTGGTGCTAACTCACGACGGAAAAGATACTCGCATCTCTATTTATGCGCTGATGCAATACGGTGATTTAACCCAAAACAGGCTGCTTTATCCCGGCGACATTCTGTACGTTCCGCGCAATGACAATATGAAAGTTTTTGTGATGGGAGAGGTGGGCAAACAAAGCGTATTGAAAATGGATCGTACCGGTATGACGCTGGCTGAAGCATTAGGAAAAGCCGATGGCATGAAGCAGGAGTCTTCCGATGCTACCGGCATTTTAGTTATCCGTTCGGTTAAATCCAAACGGGGCGGAAAAATCGCAAATGTTTATCAACTTAATGCGAAAGACGCATCGGCGATGGTATTAGGAACTGAATTTCTCCTTGAGCCTTACGATATTGTTTACGTAACCACCGCACCGCTAACGCGCTGGAATCGCGTGATTTCTCAGCTGGTGCCGACTATTACCGGCGTTCATGATTTGACAGAAACAGGTCGCTATATCAGGACGTGGTCGAATTAATATGCTGAACTCCATTTTGGTTATTTGTAGCGGCAATATTTGCCGCTCGCCTACCGGCGAACGCCTGCTGCGCCAGGCGTTGCCGCAGCTTAAAGTCAATTCTACCGGGCTTTGTGGTATGCCAGGCCATCCTGCTGATAGCCTTGCTTGTGAAGTAGCAGCGGCGCACGGCGTCGATCTTGACGATCACGTTGCCAGCCGTTTCACGCCGGAAATGGCGCGTGATTATTCGTTGCTATTAGTAATGGAGCGCAGCCATCTCGGTCAGTTAACGGCCATGGCACCGGAGATCCGTGGGAAAACGATGCTTTTTGGGCAGTGGCTGGACAGCAAAGAAATTCCGGACCCCTACCGTAAAAGTTACGCTGCATTTGAATATGTGTATTGCCTGCTTGAACTGGCCAGCCAGGAATGGGCCAAACGTCTCCAAAAATAATATGGGAAGTTAATACGTTATGTCGACAAACGTCGTTAATACGCCGGGGGCGCCTGCGGCTGAGCGAGAAGTGGATCTTCTTTTGTTATTGGGGCACATACTTGACCATTTTAAATTAATCATTGGGATTACCGCCTGCTTTGCGCTGGCGGCGCTGATGTACGTTTTATTTGCTACCCCGATTTATCAGGCAGATGCATTAATTCAGATTGAGCAGAAGCAGGGAAACACGCTGCTCAGCAATCTGAGCCAAATGATGCCGACTTCTTTACCCGAATCCGCGCCGGATATTCAGCTACTGCAGTCGCGGATGATTTTAGGGAAAACGATTGATGATTTACGCCTGCGTAATAGCGTCCGGCCGGCCTATTTCCCGTTTTTTGGGCGCGGCTGGGCCAGATTAACCGGCAAACAGCCGGGGAGGGTGGCGATTTCTCAGCTTGCCATACCGCAAGTGCAAGGGGCGTCGCCAAAAATTATTCTGATTGCCGGCAGGCATAATCATTATCGGATTGAAACACCGCAGTTTATTGCCCGAATTGCTCTCGGAGAGCGCTTTGAAAAGCAGGGGCTGGTGATTCAGGTTTCCGATATTTCCGCCCGGCCGGGCGAGCGGTTTGAAGTAATGCAGCAGACGCAGTTAGAGGCAATTAACGATCTCCAGCAGCGCTTTTCAGTAACAGAAAAGAGTAAAAACAGTGGATTACTTTCTGCGACTATTACCGGCAGCGATCCGGAACAAAATGCGCAGATACTCGATCACATTGTTAATAACTATTTACAGCAGAATATCGAGCGCCAGGCGGCACAGGACTCTAAAAGCCTTGAGTTTTTAAAGAAACAATTGCCCCAGGTAAGCCAGGAATTAGATACCGCAGAAAATAAGCTGAGCGCCTATCGTAAACAGCAGGACTCCGTTGATTTAAATCTGGAGGCGAAATCAGTTCTTGAGCAAATCGTCAATACTGATAATCAGCTTAATGAATTAACCTTTCGCGAAGCTGAAATTTCCCAGCTTTACAAAAAAGATCATCCGACTTATCGGGCGCTGATTGAAAAGCGCCAGACGCTGGAGCGTGAAAAATCGCGGCTTAATAAGCGCGTATCGGCAATGCCTTATACGCAGCAGGAAGTATTGCGCTTAAGCCGCGACGTTGAATCCGGACGGGCGGTTTATTTGCAGCTCCTTAACCGCCGGCAGGAGTTGAGCATCGCAGAGTCAAGTGCGATAGGTAATGTGCGGATTATCGATCCGGCGGTTAGCCAGCCAAAGCCGATAAAGCCGAAAAAGGTTCTGGTAGTGGTGCTGTTTTCGCTGCTTGGCGGAATATTTTCCGTTGGTGTGGTACTCGCCATGGTGTTCCTGCGTCGCAGTATTGAGTCGCCTGAGGAACTGGAGGAACAGGGTCTTAATGTTTACGCGACCGTGCCAGTATCTGAATGGTTACAAAAACGAAACCGCCGCCGCAACCGGCATACGCTAATGGGACGCTTTCGTAAGCCGGTTAAAGTGGAACCTTTTCTGGCCATGGACAACCCGGTTGATATTTCCGTGGAAGCTATCCGCGGGCTTAGCACCAGTCTCTATTTTACGATGCAGGATGCGCCAAATAATATTCTGATGGTGTCGGGGGCGACGCCGGGTAGCGGAAAAACATTTGTGAGCAGTACGCTTGCGGCCATCATTGCGAATACCGAGCAGCGGGTATTGTATATCGACGGCGATATGCGCCGCGGATACTCGCACAATCTTTTTAAAGTTAGCAATACCATCGGGTTATCCACGGTACTTATGGGGAAAGCTGAGTTTGCTGATGCCGTTCAGCCTTTTAATGCGAGCGGCGGTGATATCATCACGCGCGGCCCGATCCCCGCTAACCCAGCTGAGTTACTGATGCATGAACGCTTTCGCAAACTATTGCGCTGGGCGAATGAAAACTACGATGTAGTAATTATCGATACGCCACCCGTATTAGCTGTTACCGATGCTTCATTAGCAGGACGGCTGGCTGGAACCAATTTGCTCATTGCCAGGTTTGGGATGAACACGACAAAAGAAGTGATGACCAGTATTCACCGGCTGGAAACCAGCGGTGTTGGTGTGAGAGGCGTTATCCTTAATGGCGTAGCCAGGCGTGCCGGGAATTACCACGGCTACTATCATTATAGCTATACGTCTGATACTGAGAGTCGTACATAACGCTCTACGCGGGAAAACCGTGGAAAATGGATCGGGGACAAAATGGATTTTGTAATGGTGTTATTGAGCGCTGTTGCGGGGCTCGCGATTGCGGAATATAGCGCGCCGGTGCTTGGGCTGGTAGATAAACCGGACGCGCGTAAAGTGCATGAAGGACATATACCCCTGGTCGGGGGGATCTCTATCTGGGTTGCCATGAGCGCGCTACTGTTCCTCAAGCCTGACTGGCTACCGGCGCATTATGCATTCTGGACCTGTATTACCATGTTATTGATTGTCGGCGTTCTCGATGACCGCTTTATGCTGCCGGTATTTCCGCGGATAGTGGCACAGGCGGTTGCGGCGTTGATTATGATGCACGCTGGTTTATGGCTATCTACGTTTGGCGAGCTATTCCCGGGTTATGTCGTTACGCTCGGCGCGGCGGGGTATTTTGTTACGCTGGTAGCGATTTGGGCTTCGATTAATGCGTTTAATATGGTCGATGGTATTGATGGTTTGCTGGGGTCGCTTTCCTGCGTCACTTTCGGCTCGCTGGGCGTGCTATTTTACTGGCAGGGTGATAATGAAATTTGGAAATGGTGTTTTGCGCTGGTTTTGTCGCTAATGCCCTACATGGCCGCCAACTTTGGCCTGCTGGGCGGTATGAAGCATAAAGTTTTTATGGGCGATGCCGGCAGCACGGTTATCGGTTTTGCCGCAATCTGGGTATTGGTCGTGGCCACTCAATCAGACTGGCGCGTCATTGCGCCTGTTACCGCGCTGTGGCTCATTGCGCTCCCGCTGATGGACCTGTGCGCAGTGTCGGTTAGGCGCCTGCGCAGCGGCGTCAGTCCATTTCATCCGGACCGGGGACACATCCATCATATTATTATGAAATGCGGCTTTAGCAGCCGCCAGACGCTGCTTATCCTGTTTTCAGCCGCGCTGGTGTGCGCGATCGTCGGTATTCTCTTCGAGCACCTGCAGGTACCAAACTGGATAAGTTTACTTTCGTTTTTATTGCTCTTCGCCGCATGGCTGAAGTTCTCATCGCATATTTATCGGCGCTAAAGTTTATTCGTAAAAATAAAATGCGGGCTGAGTGATGAAAGAGCTGATGTAGAAAATAGAAAAGCGTTTTAGTTACATTTATAGGATTGGCGAGGATGACATTGAGATTTTTAACGTTATTTGCAGTGTTTTCTACTATGCCCCTATTTGCTGAAGATCGTGATTATGGTCCTCCAGTCGCTATATGCCTAAATAAAAATACTATTCCATATATCAATACGAGAACTGCAGCGGTAGACATCGTTAACGACGCTTACAAAGCGTGCGCGGAAATTGTTGATGAGTGGAAAAATGAGCGAGTATCCTTGCCAGAGAGAATGATAATCAAGCAGGATAAGGCGCTTCGAGATATGTATATCCGGATGATTGAAATCCGCCGGAAAGCAGATATTCTCAAAAAATGAACATGCTTTTATTTTAGATTAAATTGAATTGTCCCCATAATCGTAGATAAATTCTGACCTCACGCCCGTGTCTTTTTGAGCGTACTGACATGACTCGTTATGGAAATAAAAAATCCACGCATTAGCGTGGATTTTTTATGAGGCTTTTGAGTTTCATGGGCATTAGTCAGTCCCATGAAATCATAGGGCTAATTAGACGTTAAATAAGAAATTCATCACATCGCCATCTTTCACGATGTACTCTTTCCCTTCTGCGCGCATTTTGCCGGCTTCTTTCGCCCCCTGTTCGCCTTTATAGGTGATAAAGTCGTCATAGGAGATAGTCTGAGCGCGGATAAATCCTTTCTCGAAATCGGTGTGAATTTTCCCAGCGGCCTGCGGCGCGGTAGCACCAACGGGGATAGTCCAGGCGCGAACCTCTTTCACCCCGGCGGTAAAATAAGTTTGCAGGTTTAGCAGAGCGTAGCCCGCGCGGATAACGCGGTTCAGGCCCGGTTCTTCAATGCCAAGCTCGGCCATGAATTCATCGCGTTCGGCATCGTCCAGCTCGGCGATGTCAGACTCGACCGCCGCGCATACCGGAACCACAGCGGAACCCTCTTTTTCTGCGATAGCGCGTACCTGGTCCAGATAGGGATTATTATCGAATCCATCTTCGTTGACGTTAGCGATATACATCGTGGGTTTTAGCGTCAGGAAGCTCAGGTAGCGGATTGCCGCTTTTTCCTCGTGCGATAAATCAAGCGCGCGCAGCATACCGGCATTTTCCAGGTGTGGCAGGCATTTTTCCAGCGCGGAAAGTTCGGCTTTAGCGTCTTTATCGCCGCCTTTGGCTTTCTTCTGCACCCGGTGAATAGCGCGCTCACAGGTATCCAAATCGGAGAGGGCCAGTTCAGTATTAATAACGTCGATATCTTCCGCCGGGTTAACTTTTCCGGCCACGTGAATGATATTGTCGTTTTCAAAGCAGCGTACTACGTGACCAATCGCTTCGGTTTCGCGGATGTTGGTCAGAAACTGATTTCCCAGGCCTTCCCCTTTAGAGGCGCCTTTGACCAGCCCTGCGATATCCACGAACTCCATCGTCGTTGGGAGAATGCGCTGCGGTTTTACGATTTCAGCCAGTTTATCGAGACGTGGGTCTGGCATTGGGACTACGCCAGTGTTGGGTTCGATAGTACAAAACGGGAAATTGGCCGCCTCGATACCTGCTTTTGTTAATGCGTTAAATAGGGTGGATTTCCCGACGTTCGGCAGACCGACGATACCGCATTTAAATCCCATGGTTTACATCACCTTAAATTGCTTGATTATTCCGGCTAAAAATGCGCTCAGCCGGTGGTAAAATTGGACAAAACTTCCCGTAGTATACACGTAATCACTGCCAGGATGGAGAGCAGATCCGCTGGCTATTGAGCCTTAAAGGTATGCAGGCGGCTGGTTGCCTTCGCAAGCCCGTCTTTCAGCCAAACTTCAGTACAGCGCGCGGCTTCATCAACGGCCTCGTCAATAAGTGTTTGTTCGCTAAGGAGCGGTTTACCCAGCACAAAACCAACCACTTTGCTTTTATCGCCTGGATGGCCGATGCCAATGCGTAATCGGTGGAAATTGGGGTTGTTACCGAGCCGGCTGATAATGTCTTTTAAGCCATTGTGGCCGCCATGCCCGCCGCCTAATTTGAATTTGGCTACCCCGGGCGGCAAATCCAGCTCATCGTGAGCGACCAGAATTTCTTCCGGCGCAATACGGTAAAAGGTAGCCAGCGCGGCAACCGCTTTTCCGCTCAGGTTCATAAATGTCGTTGGTACTAACAGGCGCACATCCTGGCCTGCAAGAGAAATTCGCGCGGTATATCCAAAGAATTTCGCTTCTTCTTTTAACGATTGACCGTGGCGCTCAGCCAGAAGATCAACATACCAGGCGCCCGCGTTATGTCGCGTTGCCGCATATTCCGCGCCGGGGTTGGCCAGCCCAACAATCAATTTAATGGTCACAGTGACATCCTGACAAAGGAAAGATGGCGCGTAGTTTACTGTGTGCGCCAGCGGATGACAAAGTGCAGGGAAATAGCGCGATAATGAAATAATAATTAAAGGTGATCATTAGAAGGTTTTGCTATTCAGCGGGTTAAATGTAAATTTATGTAGTTTAAAAGCGCATGATTGTGATCGGTGCCGCAACGGAGAAAATAATACGTTAGCTATACTTCACGGACAAGGAGAGGGGATATTCCTCGTCAAATCCGGATTCGGAGGTGCAAGATGAGACGCAAACACGCTTCGCTGGTTGGCAATACATTGATGGGGATAGGCCTGGCTATCATGGTTGGCGGCGTAGGATATTCGATTTTAAATCGGTTGCCGCAGTTCAGCCTGCCGGAATTATTCTCCCATGGGGCCATTCTTGGGATTTTTATCGGTGCGGTATTGTGGCTTGCAGGCGCGCGCATTAGCGGACGCGAACAGGTGGCCGATCGCTACTGGTGGCTGCGTAATTATGATAAGCGCTGCCGCCGGGGTGGGCACCACCACCACGGGTAATTTATCGCTGCGCTGCTGCATGTTATTTTTAGCAATACAGCGCTTTTGCGGCATTGATGGCGACGAGATAATTAGTGTCAACAACGGGTAAAAAGTGATCCACTTACCGTCACCACCAACGGTCTA
>CALYPF010000164.1 GCA_945271245.1 uncultured Enterobacteriaceae bacterium
TGGATCAGTTTTCAACCGCTGGGGTGGATCAGTTTTGCACCGTTGGTAACACTATCTTGAGAAAGCTTACCCCTATCTGATTTAGAAGAATCGTATTAAGGGGGTATTAATGCGGGAATACGTCAGAGAGCTTACCGCATTATGTAGACAAAAACGTAATAGCTTCTCGCTACGAGCACCCCTTTGCGATACGAAGAATATTTCATATTAATTTTGATACATTGCAATGGTTTATAGCATCGAAAATATGAAGCCATTGATAAGTCAGTAAAGCCTTTTGAAGATAAGCCGATATTTTTTGCAAAATGTCATGAGGTTTGATTAGGGTCAGTATGCTCCTCTCTTTTTATATCCTTTACCAAATGCACCTTTGTCACTGAGATTAATGCTCGTGACTTAGAAGGGGTTGGTTATACTGTCGCGGTATTAGCAGAGAGGCGTTTTATGGAACAGCAATATGGTCGACTGGTAAGCCGCGCGGCTATCGCTGCCACGGTAATGGCGTCATCGTTACTGGCAATTAAAATCTTTGCGTGGTGGTATACCGGTTCAGTCAGTATTCTCGCAGCATTGGTCGATTCATTAGTGGATATTGGTGCCTCATTAACCAATTTGCTGGTTGTTCGTTATTCGCTGCAACCGGCCGATGAAAAACATACCTTTGGCCACGGTAAAGCGGAGTCGCTCTCGGCACTGGCGCAAAGTATGTTTATTTCCGGATCGGCATTATTTTTATTTCTGACAGGATTACAGCATTTAGCCCAGCCAGGGCGTCTTAATCAACCAGGCGTCGGTATTATCGTCACGTTAATTGCTTTAGTCAGTACGCTGGCATTAGTTACTTTTCAGCGCTGGGTGGTACGTAAGACTCATAGCCAGGCTGTACGGGCAGATATGCTTCATTACCAGTCGGATGTTTTGATGAATGGTGCAATTCTTGTCGCGCTGGTTTTATCGGGATTAGGCTGGCATCGTGCGGACTCGCTATTTGCTCTGGCGATAGGCGTCTATATTTTATATAGCGCGCTCCGCATGGCCTATGAGGCTATTCAGTCCTTGCTTGACAGGGCGTTACCGGAGGACGAGCAAAAAATAATCGTTGAGATTGCGACGAACTGGCCTGGGGTGCATGGCGCACACGATTTTCGTACGCGGTTATCTGGCCCGACCAGGTTTATCCAACTTCATCTTGAGATGGAAGACGACTTACCGCTAGTGCAGGCTCATGAGATAGCCGAGCAGGTTGAGCAGGAGATCCTTCGCCGTTTCCCGGGTTCAGATGTCATCATTCATCAGGATCCTTGCTCGGTTGTGCCAGCTCAATATTTACCAATCCTCGATAGTAAAACAGATGAAAAAAGTGAGGCAGTCCCACATTTTTAGTATAAATAACCGCCGTGGCGACTGACCTGAATCAATTCAGCAAAGAAATATTGATATACTATTTTCACTATGCTTTTCATTCCGGAACTTTTACGGCGGTTTCCGGCAGCGGGATTAATTTTGCATTCTAAGTTCAGAGGTAGTCATGATTAAGAAAATCGGGGTGTTGACGAGCGGTGGCGATGCGCCAGGGATGAACGCGGCAATTCGCGGGGTGGTACGTGCCGCATTGACGGAAGGTTTGGAAGTCTTTGGCATCTATGATGGTTACCTGGGGCTATACGAAGATCGCATGATCAATCTAGACCGCTATAGCGTTTCTGACATGATCAATCGCGGCGGTACTTTCCTGGGGTCCGCGCGCTTTCCTGAGTTTCGTGAAGAGCATGTGCGCGCTGTCGCAATCGAAAATATGAAAAAACGCGGCCTTGATGCGCTGGTCGTAATTGGCGGTGATGGCTCCTATATGGGAGCGAAACGTCTGACAGAAATGGGTTTTCCCTGCATTGGCTTACCGGGCACTATCGATAACGATGTCGCCGGTACTGATTACACCATTGGCTTTTTCACCGCGTTGAGTACCGTGGTAGAGGCCATTGACCGCCTGCGTGATACCTCATCTTCACATCAGCGTATTTCTATTGTTGAGGTGATGGGCCGCTACTGTGGCGATCTGACGCTTGCTGCCGCCATTGCTGGTGGGTGTGAATTCCTTGTTCTTCCTGAAGTAGAATTTAAACGCGAAGATTTGGTTGAGGAAATTAAGGCCGGGATTGCAAAAGGCAAAAAGCACGCCATCGTTGCGATTACTGAGCACATTTGCGATATCGATGAACTGGCAAAATACATCGAGACAGAAACTAAACGTGAAACGCGCGCGACGGTTCTGGGGCATATTCAGCGCGGTGGCTCGCCCGTGCCATACGATCGTATTCTCGCTTCACGAATGGGCGCTTACTCGATTGAATTACTGCTACAGGGCTATGGCGGGCGCTGTGTCGGCATTCAGAATGAAAAGCTGGTGCACCATGATATCGTTGATGCCATTGAAAATATGAAGCGTCCGTTCAAAGGCGACTGGCTGGACTGCGCGAAAAAACTCTACTGATTTATTCGCTCGCAGACCTTTTCCAGCGCATAACGCAGTGTTCTACCCGGTATCGGACACTAAACGGTGTTCGCTGCCGGTGATTAACCCGCCGGTTTATGCGTCTGGCATTGCGCTATCACACTGACGCAGCGAGTTTATTGGCGCCTGGTTTTGCCGTTGGCGCCCAATTCTTTGTTCATCTTATTCAGCGTTATTCACTCCGGCAGAATACTATATTTTCGGAGGCCAGCCCCTGTCACGAATATCGCGTTAGCGGTAATCAGAATTAAATACTGCGGTGAATTTCTGTGTCACGAAACATAACGCACGGGTGACTTCAGTATGGTTATTCCTTTTATTTATAAATGTACTTTTTTTATTCTTTATTAAGTATTACCCGTTTCTGGCAGGCTGAGCCTCATTGAAAGGCTAATTGATGCAAGAGAGAATGCCATGAAAAAATGGGGTATCGGCGCGGCGTTGTTATTTCTGTCGGCGGGTGCGCTGGCGAAAGATGTCCAGCTACTGAATGTCTCCTACGATCCTACGCGCGAACTTTATGAACAATACAATAAGGCGTTTCGCGTTTGGTGGAAGCAGCAAACGGGGGATAATGTCACGATCCGTCAATCGCACGGAGGATCGGGGAAACAGGCGACTGCTGTTATCAATGGCATGGAGGCTGATATAGTAACGCTGGCGCTGGCCTATGATATCGACGCCATTGCGCAACGCGGGCGTATTAATCAAAACTGGCAGCAGCGCCTGCCGGATAATGCGTCTCCCTACGTTTCCACTATTGTGTTTCTGGTGCGTAAAGGGAACCCCAAAAAGATCCGTGATTGGTCCGATTTAACCAAACCAGGCGTTTCGATTATCACGCCAAATCCTAAAAGCTCAGGCGGCGCGCGCTGGAACTATCTTGCAGCCTGGGGCTACGCATTGCACCATAGTCATAATAACCCTGCTAAAGCGCAGGCGTTTGTGCAGGCGCTATATAAAAATGTCGAAGTCATGGATTCCGGGGCGCGTGGTGCAACGAATACCTTCGTAGAAAGAGGCATTGGCGATGTTTTAATCGCATGGGAAAACGAAGCGCTTCTTGCTACGCGGAAGTTAGGAAGCGGTCAGTTTGAAATAGTGACGCCATCGGAATCTATCCTGGCAGAGCCGCCGGTAGCGGTAGTGGATAAAGTAGTAGATAAAAAAGAGACCCGAGCGGTAGCGCAAGCCTATTTAAAGCACCTTTATTCTCCGGAAGGGCAGAAAATCGCGGCGGAAAACTATTACCGGCCCCGGGATCGCGGGGTGGCGATAAAATATGGCGCTCAGTTTCCTAAGTTAACGCTATTTACCGTAGACGATATTGCCGGTGGCTGGAATAAGGCGCAGAAAACCCACTTTGCCAGCGGCGGTATTTTCGATCAAATCAGCAGACGGTAGTTGCTACTTCACCCACATCTTCCCCTGCGCTACGCTACTAAAAAACCATGCGGGCGCGGGAAATAATGAAAACTTCGGGATGGCAATGGATTGCGCTGCTTATCGGGCTATTGGCCGTGGGCGCAGGCGTAAAGCTGGCTGGTACCGGTAATGCTGATGCACTGCGACGTATTGTTTTAGAACGGTGTGTGCCTCACCAAAAGTATGAAGGAACGCCGGCGCCCTGCCTGCGCGTAGATTTATCCGATGGCTATGTATTATTTAAGGATAAGCGGGGCGCGTTACAATATTTGCTGATGCCGACCATGCGTATTAACGGTGTGGAAAGTCCGCTGCTGCTTGCGGCAAGCGCGCCTAATTATTTCTGGCAAGCCTGGCAGTCCCGAAATGTAATGGGAATAAAGCGCGGCGCACCGATTCCTGATGCCGCCATTGCATTAACCTTAAACTCCCGGTTTGGGCGCACCCAGAATCATCTGCATATTCATATCTCCTGCCTGCGTCGTGATACGCGAGCGGTAATCGATAGATATGCAGAAAGCATCAATACGCTCTGGCGGCCTTTTCCTGAGCGGTTGGACGGGATCCATTATTTAGCCCGACGCGCAACATCACATGAGCTGGCGCAGCGCGGCCCTTTTATCTCTTTGGCTAATGAGGTTCCCGATGCGCGTTCGCATATGGGGCGCTATGGCATCGCCCTGGCGCAGCTTTCAGGTGGGGATTTTATCTTACTGGCGACCGAGCGTAATCTACTGACTTTTAACAGAGGTTCGGCCGAAACCCTTCAAGACCATGATTGCCTGATTTTGGATGAACCACGGTTTAATTATCGGCGATAGACGTCAGCAAATGTATTGTAAAAAGCGGAGCGGAGGCTTATTGAGTTAGCAGGCGGAAATCCAGGTCTGGTAACCGCCTGCTGAATCACAGCGGCGCGCGCAGGCGTCGCTAGAGTGATTAGGCCTGCTTAGCGGCCGCTGCGGCTTTAACGATAGTGGCGAAGGCATCTGCTTTCAGAGAAGCACCGCCAACTAATGCACCGTCAATATCCGGCTGCCCAAATAGTTCTGCGGCGTTAGCGGCATTTACGGAACCGCCGTACTGAATAATAACCTGTTCGGCGATAGCGGCATCGGCCTTGGCGATATGAGCGCGAATAAACTTATGAACAGCCTGTGCCTGTGCCGGAGTTGCGGATTTACCGGTACCAATCGCCCAAACTGGCTCATAGGCAATAACGGTGTCTTTAAAAGCTTCTGCACCCTGGGTTTTCAGGACGGCGTCAATCTGGCGCGCGCATACTTCTTCCGTTTTGCCCGCTTCATTTTCCGCTTCAGTCTCGCCGATGCAGAGTACCGGCGTTAATCCTTGCTCTTTTAGAACGGCGAATTTCTTGGCGATCAGTTCATCAGATTCTTTATGGTAAGTACGGCGCTCTGAGTGTCCAATAATGATGTATTGGGCACCGATATCTTTTAGCATTTCTGCCGACGTTTCACCGGTGAAAGCGCCGGACAGATTCAGATCGACATTTTGCGCGCCGAGGAGGATATGGCTGCCGCCTGTGGCCTGTTTGGCAAGGCTCAGATAGACTTCCGGCGGAGCAATCGCGACATCACAGTCTGCGACGCCAGCGAGTTCATGGCGCAGGTTATTGATAAGCTCGTTAACCATATGACGGCTGCCGTTCAGTTTCCAGTTACCCATCACTAAAGGATGTCTCATGTTACGTCTCCACGCGGTAAAGATAAAACAGCGCTGCCGATAAGCAGCGGGATGGTGAAACAGTATAGAGATTATGCGAAGCAAAGGCTTTGCTTTTTATCACGAATGCGTATCGCTATTTTCAGATAGCGTAAGCTTAACCGGTTCAATAGCGAGAGTTAGCCCTTTTTCGCCGTTATCCGCAACAACATAGCGTATGGCACCCTCATTCCAGGCGTAATAACCACTTCGCTTACCTTCTCGCAGTAAACGTTTCAGGCGGTTCTGGCTCTGCTCCTTCGTCAAACCGGGTGTAAATACGCGCATTAGCGCTGCCATCCAATTCCAGGCCGTGTCCTGTGCGGCTTTTTTATCCGGCCCAGGGATAGGCAGCCAGGTAATTTGCATACTTTTTATTTTAAGCGTGCCACGTTCCAGCGCCGTTGAAGCATAAAGGTTTTCGTTGATTTTACTGGCCGCGCGCATTAGGTTCGCTTTATCCTGCACGTGGCCGATAGCGCGAAACTCCGTAAGTTTAAGCGTAGGATTATCATGATTAAATTTCTCTCGAAATTGGGAAATCGAGAGATCGAAAGTTGGCGCGCCGGGTAACAAATAAGTCGCCTGGGGCGCAGGGTCGCCGCTCGTGGTTGTTTGCATCGCTGCATGCCCTGCCGTTAGCGGCAGCGTAGAGAGCAGAAAAGTAAAAAACCGGATTTTCATTGCTGTGTTCTCTTTATTATTGCTGTCTGCGATTAAATCGATACGCGATGCGCTTGTCAAAATTTGAGCCGAAGGCGCACATTATTTTACCCTGGTAAATTATAAGGAAATCGTGGTGACGATACAGCAATGGTTATTTTCCGCAAAAGGACGTTTGGGCCGCCGCGATTTCTGGCTGTGGTTAGCGCTTTGGGCTGCGGCGATATGCCTTCTGTTTACCCTGGCGGAGTCTGTAGTGACACTTCAGACCGCCGCGTTTATGCTGGTATGCCTGCTTTGGCCGACGGCAACGGTCGTAATAAAGCGGCTGCACGATCGCAATTTATCCGGTGCCTGGGCGCTGTTATTGATAGCCGCATGGATGCTGGTCGTGGGAGATTGGCGTGTCGCTGGCGCGACTGGGGTCTGGGTCTTGGGGCGTATACTTCCCGCATTGATTTGGATGTGGGCACTACTGGAACTGGGCGTTCGTGCAGGAACGCCAGGGTTAAACCGCTATGGAAAAAAGCGCCAAATGATATGGCGCGGCGATTACCAATAATGCTCAGCGGTAATATGCCCGGGCCGACGGCGTAAATGCTTCGTCATTCCCCGCTGAGTCTTCAGAAGTTGGGTCGTATCGCGGACCATTTGAGGATTACCGCACAGCATCATATGGCTGGTTTCAGCGTTTATTGGCAACCCGATACTTTCTTCCAGCTCGCCGCTTTCAATAAGTGCGGGCAAACGCCCATGCAACGATCCTGGCTGAGTTTCACGGCTAACGACCGTTTGAATGCGTAATTTTCCCTGATAACGCGTCTGTAATGCCTGCATTTGCGGAAGATAGCTTAGATCGTTGGCGTAGCGTGCGGCATGTACCAATACGAGATTATCAAAGCGCTCCAGTGAGATGCCCTGCTGCAGGATTGATAAATAAGGCCCAATAGCGGTGCCCGTCGCCAGCATCCAGAGCGTATTGCTGGTAGGAACCTCATCCAGCACGAAGAAGCCTGCGGCTTCATTTACTACCTGGACTTCATCCCCGGGTTTCATCGCATGGAGCCGGGGGCTAAGCTGCCCTTCAGGCACATTGACCAGATAAAACTCTAAATCGGGGTTGTTCGGTGCGTTAACGTAGGAATAGGCGCGCTGCACACGCTCTCCGTTAATCTCCAGCCCAAGTTTGGTAAATTGTCCTGCGGTGAATGGCGCAACGGGGGCGCGGATT
Organism: uncultured Enterobacteriaceae bacterium; assembly: GCA_945271245.1. Taxonomy (GTDB): domain Bacteria; phylum Pseudomonadota; class Gammaproteobacteria; order Enterobacterales; family Enterobacteriaceae; genus Apirhabdus; species Apirhabdus apintestini. The sequence continues at coordinate 7,557 of CALYPF010000164.1, forward strand.
GTCAGACTAAAGAGTGCGTCAGTCCAGTGTTGTACGTGGGTAATTTTGCCGGTAACCCATTCCGCCATGGTGGTACTCCTGTTGGATTTAATGCCGTATCTATCATGGCAGGAATCGCCCGCGCTTTTCCAGCCCAATAAGGCGGCAAGGCTCCATCTGACAAATGGCGCCTTGCCAACTGCTACAGTATATGTTGCTGGATATCCGGATCTTTTCGATCCAGATAGTGAATAGATTGTATGCGGCGAATTGTTCGGGATTTTCCGCGAATCAGTAGCGTTTCTGTGGTGGCAATATTGCCTTTACGGGTAATACCCTCTAGCAGATCGCCTTTAGTAATGCCGGTTGCAGAGAAAATGACATTATCGCTGCGCGCCATATCGCCCAGGCATAAGCGCTCGCCGGGAGTTAGGCCCATTATCAGGCAGCGGGCAATTTCCCGTTCACCGATTAGCCGGTTTTCCGGCGTATCGCCTTTAACCTGATGGCGGGCGAGAAGGCGACCCTGCATATCGCCATCAAGTGCGCGGATTACCGCAGCGGAAACCACACCTTCCGGCGCGCCGCCGATACCGTACAGCACATCAACTTCACTATCAGGCATACAGGTCAGTATTGACGCGGCGACATCGCCGTCCGGAATTGCGAAAATACGGATACCAAGCCGCTGCAGCTCCGCGATGACAGCATCGTGGCGCGGTTTTGCCAGAATAGTCACCGTTAATTCCGTTAACGGTTTTTGCAATGCGCTGGCGATACGCAGCAGGTTTTCCCGTAGAGGAAGCGTCAAATCAATAGCGCCTTTTGCACCTGGGCCAACGATAAGCTTTTCCATATACATATCTGGCGCATTCAGAAAGCAGCCGCGATCGCCCACGGCCAGCACGGCCAGGGCATTGGCCTGGCCCATTGCCGTCATGCGCGTGCCCTCGATGGGGTCGACGGCAATATCTACGGCATCGCCCTGGCCGGTCCCAACTTCTTCGCCGATATAAAGCATTGGCGCTTCATCGATTTCACCTTCACCGATAACGATTTGGCCGTTAATGTTGACCTGATTTAGCATAATACGCATGGCGTGTACGGCGGCACCGTCGGCGCTATTTTTATCGCCGCGCCCCAGCCATTTATAGCCTGCCAGTGCAGCGGCTTCGGTCACGCGGGAGAATTCTATGGCAAGTTCTCGTCTCATAATTCGCTCGTGGGCAAAAAAATTACCGTAAATGTTACCACAGAGCTGTATGCCTGAATGAGAACGAGCAGGTAAGAAATGCGAAAGCGCAGCAGCGCCTGGGCTGTGGCTTCGAAACGATCGTTTTATATCCTTAACGAGCATCGACAGGCTAAGCCGAGAGGGCATTAAAGTGTGGCAGGCGATGTGCGCAGCTTAAAACCGGCTACAAATCCTATATTAAGCTTCTGTTGTCAACAACGGGTAAAAAGTGATCCACTTACCGTCACCACCAACGGTCTA
>CALYPF010000165.1 GCA_945271245.1 uncultured Enterobacteriaceae bacterium
TGGATCAGTTTTCAACCGCTGGGGTGGATCAGTTTTGCACCGTTGGTAACACCTTTTAGGGTGATATTTATTCACGCAACCGTTTTCCTTGCCATTATGTCATGGTATTCTGCCGCCTGCCCTTTTACGATCCGCCGCTGTTGTTTTGCCATACAGGAGCTACTGGACGCATGCCTTTTCATCCACGCATCGCTATCGTTATGGGTTCACAGAGCGACTGGAGCACCTTATGTTTCGCCGCTGACATTCTGAATGAACTCGATATTGCCCATCACGTTGAAATCGTTTCAGCACATCGCACGCCGGACAAACTCTTTCGCTTCGCCGAAGAGGCACCCGCGCAAGGCTTCCAAGTTATTATCGCCGGCGCCGGCGGCGCGGCGCATTTGCCCGGCATGTTGGCGGCTAAAACATTAATTCCCGTACTGGGCGTACCGGTACAAAGCGCGGCGCTCAGCGGCGTAGATAGCCTGTACTCCATTGTACAAATGCCGCGCGGCGTCCCGGTCGGTACGCTTGCTATCGGCAAAGCCGGCGCGGCTAACGCCGCCTTGCTGGCAGCGCAAATTCTGGCGCTACACGATGATAAACTGCATCAGCGCCTGACCGCATGGCGCCAGCGCCAAACCGATGAAGTCCTCAATCATCCCGATCCGCGCGAGGAGAGATAATGCAGGTTTGTGTCCTGGGTGACGGTCAGCTAGGCCGCATGTTGCGTCAGGCGGGCGAACCGCTTGGCATTAGCGTCTGGCCGATTGGTCCTGACGCCCGTGCAGAAACTATCCCCTGGCGGCAAAGCGTGATAACCGCTGAAATTGAACGCTGGCCGGAAACCGCGCTGACCCGTGAACTGGTGACGCATAGCGCTTTTGTTAACCGCGATGTCTTCCCCATCATCGCCGATCGCCTCACGCAAAAACGGCTTTTTGAGAGACTGAACTTGCCAACCGCCCCCTGGCTGCCGCTAAATAGCGGCGATAACTGGCCGCAAATATTCAGCCAGCTCGGCGAACAGGTGGTGGTTAAACGGCGCACTGGCGGTTACGACGGACGCGGCCAGTGGCGGCTACAGTTCTCCGGGGCATCATTACTACCTCATGACTGCTACGGCGCATCTATCGTCGAGAAGGCGATTTGCTTTAGCGGCGAAGCGTCGCTTATCGGGGCCAGAGGGCGCGGTGGAGAGCTCATTTTTTATCCGCTCACGCTGAATCTCCATCAGGACGGTATTTTGCGCGCCAGCGTCGCCCACCCGTTTCCTGACGCCACGCTGCAGCGCCAGGCGCAGGAACTGCTGGGCCGCCTCTTAACCGAGCTGGACTATGTCGGCGTCATGGCAATGGAGTGTTTTATCACACCGGATGGGTTGCTTATTAACGAACTGGCACCGCGCGTACACAACAGCGGGCACTGGACGCAAAACGGCGCATCGCTCAGCCAGTTTGAGCTTCACTTGCGCGCGATTCTCGATCTCCCGCTACCTACCCCCATCGTCGATGCGCCAACGGCGATGATTAACCTGATTGGCACGCCGAAAGAGGCGGCATGGCTGCGGCTGGGACGGGTGCATTTACACTGGTATGACAAAGAAGTGCGCCCCGGCCGCAAAGTCGGCCATCTTAATATTCATCCTGGGGACGCAAATAGCCTGAGCGCAACGCTAAGCGCGCTGGCGCCGCTTCTGCCGGAAGACTATGCAGATACGATTGCATGGGCGCGCAAAGAATTGAGGCAAGACGGGGCGATAAAAATGGCGCAAAATAGCCGGTAATCCGCTTAGGATCATGGCGCAGGGGCGCTATAGCCCCTAAGATTTCCCGTTATAGTTCAATGCTGGCGCGCGCGCTGGCGGCCTCACAGGTTATGCATTTGAAACACCCACTTCCCGCGGATAGCCGGGACTATCAACATATTCTGCTTTCCGGTATCCCAATTCTGGATGTACGCGCACCGGTGGAATTCACGCAGGGTTCCTTCACCCAGGCCACCAGCCTTCCTCTAATGAACGATGAAGAGCGAATCGCCGTCGGCACCTGTTATAAAACCAGCGGTCAGCGGGCGGCGATCGCGCTCGGCGAGTCGCTGGTCACCGGCACGCTTAAAACTCAGCGCATCGCTGGTTGGCAGGCATGGCATCGCACGCATCCCGAAGGCTATTTATGCTGTTCGCGTGGCGGCCTGCGTTCGCATATTGCCCAGCAGTGGCTGATTGAAACCGGAACCGCCTGCCCGCTCATTGCCGGCGGCTATAAGGCGCTGCGCCGGTTTGCGCTGGAAGCGCTAAACCGGCTGATAAACCTTCCAATGTTACTGATTAGCGGCAACACCGGCTGCGGTAAAACGCTGCTGCTGCGCACATTGCCGCGGGCATCGATCTGGAAGGCCTGGCGCAGCATCGCGGCTCTTCATTCGGCGCAACCCTAGTCCCTCAACCCTCCCAGGCGAGTTTTGAAAACCAACTGGCAGTCACGATGATGCGTAAAGCTCTCGGGTCAGGCGAATACGCAGAGTTCCGCTGGATAGTCGAAGATGAAAGCGCCTCGATTGGCTCGCGGCATATTCCAGCCGTCTTTCGGAAAAGATGGCGCAGGCGAATATCATTGTTATCGACGATCCTCTGCCGCGTCGGTTAGCGCGTCTGCAGGATGAGTATTTCGTCCATATGGCCTGCGCATTTCAGCAACACTATGGTGAAGAGGCTGGCTGGATAAGGTTTGCTGATTACCTACGCCATGGACTGACAGGCATTCAACGGCGCCTTGGTCTGGAAAAGTATACGCAGCTTCACCGGGCGCTTGAAGGGGCGCTTATCCGCCATCGCATTCAGGGCGACGCGTCGGCGCATTTGCTTTGGCTTGAGCCTTTACTCAGCCAATATTACGATCCTATGTATCGCTACCAGCTTGCCAAAAAGCAAGATCGCATTCTCTATCGCGGAACGTTTGAACAGGTCCAGGCGTGGCTTTCAGAAGTGCAATCAACGGCGCATCCCCGCTAGCACGCCGGAAATACAACCTGCCTTCATAGCAGACGGCATTGATTTCACGCCAAAGGGGGGTACCAAATCCCTTAAAAACAAGTCTCTGCCAGCCTTGTGAGATTTAAATCCCAAAACAATAAGCCAGAGCCAAAACCTATTGAAAACCACGCTCACAGAATGTGGTTTTTGGTTGGAAATAAAAACGGCGGGCTACACTGAGCCCGCCGCGATTAAACGTGACGATTTAGAAATCGTAACGCAGACGTACCAGGTTCATATCGCCCTGATCGTCGGTGCTGGAAGTGAACACGTGTTCATACTGCATAGAAAAGCCGTAGTCAAACTTGAAGTTGATACCCACGCCGTTGTCGATACGCTTCCAGTTAGCCCCATTAACAAACTCCATACGGTCGCCCATAACATAAGGCTGAATCGCCTGAAGCGCATACTGGTTAATTGGGAAGGCGTAACCGATAAAGTATTCATAGCCCCATGCGTCATCGGCAAATGCGTTGCCGTTGTCGATAGGCTGCGCGCTATAGCCGCCCTTCAGCGGAATATAGTTCTGATACCAGCCCAGGCCCGCGGCTAATGTCCAGTTATCCGGCGTCCAGCTCAGCGCGGTGCCCCAGATATTTTGGTTATAGGTAGATGTATCACGGCCTTCATAGTTGCGCATTTTGGCTTTGGTGTAGTTCCACGCCGCGCCCCACTGCAGATCGTCAGTGATATGGTAGTTCATCCCGAGCGAACCGCCGCCTTTACGCTTGTAGATACCTTTCCCGTCGTTACGATTCAGGTCGTCATCAAACAGGTAAGAAGCGTACAGATCCACATCGCCCACGGTTTTCTTGTACTTCAGAGATTTACGCGTGCGGTATGAACCATCGTAATCGCCGTTAATACCGTTGCCCGGCGCCTGGCCCAGCATGTCATAATCCCAGATATCGGTTTTCGCACCGACCACATCATAAAATACGCTGTTCTGCTGACCGAAGGTTAACTGACCCCAGGTATCGCTTTTCAAACCGGTGTACAGCATACGGCGGGTGGTATCGGTAGCGCCATCAGCATAGTGATGATCCCAGTTAAACAGCGCCGGGAAATTCACGCCCAGCTCGTAGTAGCTTATCCAGCTAATGTCATCAAACAGATAATAATCGGCGGTAAAACGGAAACGCGAACCACCGTCGAATCCGTTACGTTTGTAGGAACCTTTATCGCTATCGCCGGTCATATTATTGAACTGCGGACGAATGCTACCGCCGACGGTGAAATTCAGGCGGCTGAGCGGGTCGCCTGCCTGAGGGTCTTGTTTAAGAACGGTGATTTCGGCCTGTGCTGCACAGGAAATTGCGCCAAGTACCACTGCTGCGCCAACATATTTAGCCAGCGCATTTATTTTAGTTTTCATTTCTTATCCTTTGTTTGCCAATGCTTGCTAATAGCACGCGCATGTTAGCGTTTATTTGTATCGGTTTTTGGCGTTCGATTAGCGATACGTGCGCTTAAAAGGCTATGAAATTATATCTAAATGTAACAAAGAAAACCGTGCCTTAGGTATAACCCCTTTTATTCATAAGGTTACCTATTTTTTCCCGACGTGACAGCCCGGCAGGCGCTGGTATATTAGTCTGTCTGTTTCTGCTTCACCACGCGCAAAAAACCACCGTGGCCCGCCTCTGCTCCTTAACGTTATCCTCATATTCGGGCACTGTCATTCGCCGCAATAGACATCGGGCGATGGGAAAAATCGGCGCATTCTTGACGGGCTTCTGAGTAATACGCCTGCGCGCAGCTAAACTGTCCGTTGATAAATCATTTATTCACTCGCTAACGCAAACGCTGAAGACAGATTCTGAGGCAAACTTGTGATATAAATGCGGTTATTGACCATTAATTTACGAGCGCTCCCTTAATCCGATGCTTCCCGGCCCAGGCGTTAGCGGCCGCCTCTATTATCACTGAACTCCAGCGCCTGCATCAGACTTATTCGGCACATTAATCATGCAAAAAACAATTTTAATTACAGGCTGTTCCAGCGGCATCGGTCTTGCCTGCGCCAGCGAACTCCGCCGCCGCGGCTGGCGAGTGCTCGCCGCCTGTCGAAAACCTCAGGATGTTGCCCGTATGATGGAACTGGGCTATGAAGGAATAGAACTCGATCTGGATACACCTGATAGCGTTTCCCGGGCGGCAGAACGCGTACTGCAATTGACAAACCATCGGCTGGACGCGCTCTTTAATAATGCCGGCTACGGCGTCTATGGCCCGCTGCAAACACTCAGCAGAGAGCAGCTTCACCAACAATTCTCCACCAACCTTTTTGGCACGCACCAGCTCACTATGTTGTTACTTCCTGCCCTGCAAGTGCACGGCGCGGGGCGCATTGTGATGACCAGCTCCGTAATGGGTTTTATCGCAACCCCAGGACGCGGTGCCTATGCCGCCAGTAAATATGCTCTTGAAGCCTGGTCGGATACGCTACGCATGGAGCAACGCTCATACGGCATTCGCGTAAGTATTATTGAGCCCGGCCCCATTCATACGCAGTTCACTGAAAATGTGAATCAGACCGAGCGCGATAAACCGATCCGCAACCCCGGCATTGCTGCCCGCTTCACGCTGGGGCCAGAAGCCGTAGTAAACAAAGTCTGTCACGCGCTGGAAAGCTCACACCCGCGCCTGCGTTATCCGGTAACGCTGGTCGCGCATATAATGAGCGTTCTGCGCCGTTTGCTGCCAGCGCGAGCATTGGACAAAATTTTACAGGGCTGAGTTGAAGCTCGGAACAACGCCCCCATGTAACATAAACGTCATCCGTAAAATCCTGTAAGCCAGGCACTTTGAGCGTATTTTTTGTAGGCAGCGGCGCTGCCGCGCCCGGCCTGGCCACAATCGAAAGCCAATAGAGAGCTATTCATGACCGCACAGACGATTATCGATATCACCGAAGCTAATTTGACGCAAACGCTGGAACAATCGGTCACCACGCCAATATTGTTTTACTTCTGGTCTGCGCGTAGTCAGCACTGTGAGCAGTTAACGCCGGTGCTGGAAAACCTTGCCTCGCAGTATCATGGGCAGTTCATTCTGGCTAAAGTCGACTGTGACGCTCAGCAGATGGTTGCCGCCCAGTTCGGTCTGCGGGCAATCCCCACGGTATATCTGTTCCAGAACGGGCAGCCGGTAGATGGTTTCCAGGGGCCGCAGCCGGAAGAAGCGATTCGCGCCTTGCTTGAAAAAGTGCTACCACGCGAAGAAGAATTGAAAGCGCGTGAAGCAATGCAGCTCATGCAGGATGATAAATATGATGAAGCCCTGCCCCTGTTAAAGGAAGCGTGGCAGCTTTCCGGGCAAGATAGCGAAATTGGCCTGCTGCTGGCTGAAACACAAATCGCCCTACAGCGCGCCGATGACGCCGAGGGCGTGTTAAAAACGATCCCTTTGCAGGATCAGGATACCCGCTATCAGGGGCTGGTCGCGCAAATTGATCTGCTACGCCAGGCCGCGGATACGCCCGAAATTCAGCAGTTACAGCGGCAGGTAGAGCAAAACCCAAATGATACCGCGCTGGCCGCACAGCTTGCGCTGCAATTCCATCAGGTCGGGCGTAACGAAGAGGCGCTAGAGCTGCTGTTTAGCCATTTAAAAGGCGATCTGGGCGCAGGCGAGGGCCAGGTACGTAAAGTGTTCCAGGAAATCCTGGCCGCATTAGGGACTGGCGATGCGCTGGCCTCTAAATATCGCCGCCAACTGTATTCATTGCTTTACTAATTGCACAACATCGGCGGCAAAGACGCCTATACGCGGCGGCATGATGCAATACAATGAGGCGGCGCAGATAACAGCGTGCCAGGCAGGCGGTCATCGGCGTTTATGAATATCAACTCAGCAAAGGCGTGGGTGAGAAGTGCCGCGTCGCGCGTCGCCGCACACTCTTACCTCGCTACTTCCACGACTCACGCCTCGCCGACTCAAAACGCTGCCCGGGCCTGTTAAATCACCAGCGCCCTCTAACGTGCAGGCATTGCATTCATTATTTCCAGGGCGCAACGGCCGAAATCACGCTGCGCTAACGAATGCGCTCTTATGCACCTGTATAAAAGCGCCTCATATTTTCCCGCTTTATCAAATAGCCTATTTTGCAGATAGATTTCTGCAGTTTTATGCGCTGGAATTGAAATATATATCCTTATAGAGCGGCTGCTTCTGCCCCAACGCTTAAATCTTCTCGCTGCCACCTATTTTTTGCGATAGCTCGTCAAGAATCCTCGTAGATAATGCGATATTTCGGCGCCTTCGATGATAATCTGTTCCCCGCAGAGCCAATAAAAGAAAAACCAAGGAGGTTGCTTAATGTTAATGGTGATTGCCGTACTTATTGTGGTCGCGCTGGTTATCGTCACCGCCGGCGTAAAAATCGTTCCTCAGGGATTCCAATGGACGGTTGAACGCTTTGGACGTTACACACACACGCTTACGCCGGGTCTGAATCTGGTGGTCCCGTTTATGGATCGCATCGGGCGCAAAATTAATATGATGGAACAGGTGCTGGATATTCCGTCTCAGGAAGTTATCTCGCGGGATAATGCCAACGTTACCATAGACGCTGTCTGTTTTATTCAGGTTATCGATCCTGCGCAGGCCGCCTATGAAGTCAGCAATCTCGATCTGGCCATCATTAATCTTACAATGACCAATATTCGTACCGTTCTGGGTTCAATGGAGCTGGATGAAATGCTTTCGCAGCGCGATAGCATTAACAGCCGCCTGCTGCATATTGTCGATGAGGCTACCAGCCCGTGGGGAATCAAAATCACGCGCGTCGAAATTCGCGACGTGCGCCCGCCCGCAGAGCTGGTCTCTTCAATGAACGCACAGATGAAGGCGGAACGTACCAAGCGCGCCTACATTCTGGAAGCCGAAGGGATCCGTCAGGCGGAAATACTGAAAGCGGAAGGTGAAAAACAGGCGCAGATATTAAAAGCCGAGGGCGAGCGCCAGTCCGCCTTCCTGCAGGCAGAAGCCCGTGAGCGCTCCGCTGAGGCAGAAGCGCAGGCTACGAAGATGGTATCAGAAGCGATTGCCGCCGGTGATATTCAGGCCGTTAACTATTTTGTCGCGCAAAAATACACCGACGCCCTGCAAAATATCGGCGCCGCAGACAATAGCAAAGTGGTATTAATGCCGCTTGAAGCCAGCAGCCTGATGGGTTCTATTGCCGGCATCAGCGAACTGATTAACGCCGGTAAGCGTGAGCGCTCGCCTTCATGATAGCCGCTATTGCCGCCCATCCTCATGTATTCTGGCTCTCTCTGGGCGGGCTTTTGCTCGCCGCTGAAATGCTAGGCGCAGGCGGATATCTCCTGTGGAGCGGTATCGCAGCGCTGGTGACCGGTCTGCTGACGTGGGTTTTACCGCTCAACGTGGAATGGCAGGGCGTAAGTTTTGCGCTACTCACCGTCGCCAGCGCATTTTTCTGGTGGCGCTGGCTAGCCAGTCGGCGCGCTGCCAGCGCGTCCGGCACTACGCTTAATCAGCGCGGCCAGGCTATGATTGGCCGCATCCTGACGCTGGACACCCCGCTTATCAACGGGCGAGGTAGCGCGCCTGTAGGAGATGGGCGCTGGCAGGTCGTCGCGGACACCGACCTGCCAGCCGGCAGCCGGGTGCGGGTCATCGCGCTGGAAGGCATTACTCTGCGCGTAGCCCCTTGTTCATGACTGGCGCAGCACCGCCTGATAACGCAAAGCCATCCTCTCCGGCGATGGCTTTTTAAATGCTGTTTTCAGTTTTCAGTTTTCAGTTTTCAGTTTTCAGTTTTCAGTTTTCAGTTTTC
>CALYPF010000166.1 GCA_945271245.1 uncultured Enterobacteriaceae bacterium
TGGATCAGTTTTCAACCGCTGGGGTGGATCAGTTTTGCACCGTTGGTAACAATTAGAGTCTATATTTTCTCTTTTTATTAAGCGGTGCCTTTCGGCGCCGCTTTTGCAGGCACCCGATCATTGGGGGCTGCAAACATAACGCATAATCCCATGCTTCACATCTTTAATAATCAGCTAAATCTTCACTTTTTTACTCATTTCGTGAATGAGAAACGCTGCGGCATTGAGGGCTAACGTTTTTGCGTTTGTCAGCTGAAACGCACGTTCGGTGGGATCGCGCGATTTAGTGAAGGTTAGCGGAGTGGGATTGATACATATAGCCTGATAGCCAGAGTTAAAAAAACCCGCCGTAGCGGGTTTTTTTAACGCGCTGTTCGATTAGTGATCGAACATAGCGGAGATTGATTCTTCGTTACTGATACGGCGAATCGCTTCGGCCAGCATACCTGAGAGCGTCAGTGTACGTACGTTTGGCAGCGCTTTAATCTCATCTGAGAGAGGGATGGTGTCGCACACCACGACTTCATCGATCACCGAATTACGCAGGTTGGTCACCGCGTTGCCGGAGAAAATGGGGTGCGTGGCATAGGCAAAGACGCGTTTAGCTCCGCGTTCTTTTAACGCTTCCGCTGCTTTACACAGCGTACCGCCGGTATCAATCATGTCATCTACCAGTACGCAGTCGCGGCCGGCGACGTCACCGATAATGTGCATGACCTGCGCCACGTTAGCGCGCGGGCGACGCTTATCGATAATCGCCATTTCTGTGTCGTTAAGGAGTTTAGCCACCGCGCGGGCGCGAACCACGCCGCCGATATCGGGTGAAACCACGATCGGATTGTCCAGATCCTGCTGCAGCATATCCTCCAGCAAAATGGGGCTACCGAAAACATTATCGACCGGTACGTCAAAGAATCCCTGAATCTGTTCCGCGTGCAGGTCCACAGTCAGAACGCGATCGACGCCGACGCTAGAGAGGAAGTCGGCGACAACTTTCGCGGTGATTGGAACGCGGGCAGAACGCACGCGCCTGTCCTGGCGGGCATAGCCAAAATAGGGAATAACTGCGGTTATACGGCCTGCTGAAGCACGGCGCAGGGCGTCAATCATGACGACCAGCTCCATCAGGTTATCGTTAGTAGGGGCGCAGGTAGACTGGATAATGAAAATATCGCCACCGCGAACATTTTCATTAATTTGTACACTCACTTCACCGTCGCTAAAACGACCAACGGCGGCGTCTCCAAGGGATGTGTACAGTCGGTTGGCAATACGTTGTGCCAATTCCGGGGTGGCGTTACCAGCAAAAAGCTTCATATCAGGCACGAGAAGAACCTCAGGCATGCGTCCAGTAGCGGATGGCGCTTACCACAATTAATGCGGGCGGAGGCGCGCGCCATCCAGGCGGTGTATTAAAGAGCACGATGCAACGTCTGAAACAAGGTGACGCTGTCACCAATGCGCAATTTGCCCGGAAATGATCTTGTGTAGCGCTGACACGTTGGCGCCGCGCGCCACAAAACCCTGCGACCAGTCCGGGGCTTGTTCCAGCACCCGACGGGCAGAGGCTTCGGTGTCGAATTCAGCAAACACGCAAGCTCCTGTGCCGGTCAGGCGCGACGGCGCGTATTCTAACAGCCAGGAAAGCAGCGCATCAACCTCGCTAAAACGTTTTCTTGCGATAACTTCGCAATCGTTGGAGAACTCACAATTCATTAACGTATCCATTGACCGGGCAGGGTTATTGCGAGGTAATTCCGGATCCTGAAATATCTGAGGTGTGGATATACTTACGCCAGGATGCAAAACCAAATACCATTTTTCTTGCGGCTCGACGGGGGTAAGCCGTTCACCAATGCCTTCGGCGAAGGCGGCGTGCCCGTGTACGAACACGGGGACATCGGCGCCCAGCGTCACGCCAAGTTCCGCAAGTTCAGACAGGGCGAGGCCACAGTTCCAAACGGTATTGAGCGCCAGCAGCGTGGTCGCTGCGTTAGAAGAGCCGCCCCCAAGCCCACCGCCCATCGGCAGGCGTTTTTGTACGCCAAGCGTCGCGCCAGGAATAACAATACCGCGCTGCCGCGACTCCTGCGCTAAAAGTTGTGCCGCGCGCAGAATCAGGTTATCGGCATCCGCTACGCCGGCAATTGACGTATTCAGCATGATTTTTCCGTCCTGGCGCGGCGCAATGGAAAGCGTATCGCCGTAATCCAGAAACTGAAATAACGTCTGCAATGTGTGGTAGCCGTCGGCGCGCTGCCCGGTAATATATAAAAACAGGTTCAGTTTGGCCGGAGAAGGCCAGTACGAAACGGTCATTTAACGATCCAATTTTCCATTTTTAACTTAATGCGCTGTTGCCCGTTATTTAGCTCCAGAGCTGAAGGAAAATTCGGCTGTACGCTTTCGCTGTATCCGCTGTAGGTAACATCCCAGGTTTTACCGTTCTGACGATAATGGAGCTCACGCAGGCGATAATGCTCATCAAGGGTGTAATCGGCGGCATCGCCAGGTAAACCCAATATCCACTGGCGCAGACTGTCCAGTGGAATCGGCATACCGGTCATCTGCTCCAGCATTTTTTCAGCATCCTGTGCCTGATAGCGCTGACCTTTGTTATCTACCAGCTCGGCATCACCCGGGCGGGCGCTAAGCTCAAGCTCCCGACTCCCCAGAGGGTTGGTGAGTAACAGGCGATATTGACTCTGCCCCGTCTGCTGCCAGAAGAAGTGGGCATAAACTTTTTCTTTATCGGAAAGTAGCGCAAAAGCGCCTCGGGTTTGATACTGCTTTAACGCTTTAACGGCTGCGACATGCTGGCGCCACTGCGGTGCGTCCGGGCTTTTGCCCGGCTGTGCTGGCGGGTGACTCATACACGCGGTAAGTAATAGGCTGGCTAGCGGTAACAAACGGGAAGGGCGAAGATTTATCATGGCGGCGGCTTAAATCCTTGAGATGCGTCAATGGTATAACTTTTCATACTGGCGCGCTGGCGGGAAGTCGTCAATGGTGAAATTATCCTGAAAAACTATCTGTAAGGTATCTTCTATTGCTATGAAAAAGGCGGTTCCCTTTTATTGCACGCATGCATCCTGTATTATGTGAGCAGAAATCCTTATCAAGACCGGTATTACTCCCGCACCCATGACGCTATTAGCCCTCGGTATTAATCATAAAACGGCGCCGGTATCACTGCGAGAACGCGTGACGTTTTCGTCCGATGTGCTTGACTGTGCGCTGGACAGCCTGCTGTCGCAGCCGATGGTGCAGGGAGGCGTCGTGCTTTCAACCTGTAATCGTACGGAATTGTATCTTAGCGTGGAGCAGCAGGAGAACCTGCGTGAAACGCTGATGCGCTGGCTGTGCGATTTTCACGGCCTGAATGAGCAGGATGTGCGTAATAGCCTTTACTGGCATGAAGACAACGACGCGGTGAGCCATCTGATGCGCGTTGCCAGCGGGCTTGACTCTATGGTGCTCGGCGAGCCGCAAATCCTGGGGCAGGTTAAAAAGGCGTTTGCCGACTCCACGCGCGGGCATCTTCACGTCAGCGAACTGGAGCGCATGTTCCAGAAGTCTTTTTCCGTCGCAAAGCGGATACGCACTGAAACAGAAATTGGCGCCAGCGCCGTTTCTGTTGCCTTTGCCGCCTGTACGCTGGCGCGTCAAATATTCGAATCTCTTAGCGAAGTAACGGTGCTGCTCATTGGTGCGGGAGAGACGATTGAACTTGTAGCCCGCCATTTACGCGAACATAACGTCAGCCGCATGATTATTGCTAACCGCACTCAGGCGCGGGCGCGGGCGCTTGCCGATGAGGTCGGCGCTGAAGTCATCGGTCTTGGCGATATTAATGAGCGTTTGCAGGAAGCCGATATCATAATTAGCTCTACCGCAAGCCCGCTACCCATTGTAGGTAAGGGCATGGTGGAACGCGCGCTAAAGGCTCGTCGTAATCAACCTATGCTGTTAGTCGATATCGCCGTCCCGCGCGACGTCGAACCCGAGGTCGGTAAGCTTGCGAATGCGTATTTATACGGCGTTGACGATCTGCAGGCGATTATTCAACATAATATGGCTCAGCGCCAGGCAGCCGCAGTGCAGGCAGAAACTATCGTCGCGCAGGAAACCCGCGAGTTTATGGCGTGGCTGCGAGCGCAAAGTGTAAATGAAACCATACGCGACTACCGAAGCCAGGCAGAGCAAATTCGCGACGATCTGTTATCCAAAGCGCGGGCCACTCTGCAGCAAGGTGCTGATGCCGAATCCGTGCTTCAGGAACTGTCCTGGAAATTAACCAATAAACTGATTCACGCCCCTACCAAATCATTGCAGCAGGCTGCTCGCGACGGTGACGATGAGCGGCTGCATATTCTGCGCAACAGCCTTGGGCTGGATTAGCAGATCCTATTCTTATCTAGTCAAAGGTAACGTTAACACCTATGAAGCCTTCTATTGTTGCCAAACTGGAAGCTCTGCAAGAGCGTCACGAAGAGGTACAGGCGCTGCTGGGCGAAGCCGATATTATTGCGGACCAGGAGCGCTTTCGCGCACTTTCTCGCGAGTATGCGCAGTTAAGTGATGTATCTCGCTGCTTTTTGCAGTGGCAGCAAACCCGCAGCGATATTGAAACCGCACACACGCTGTTGGATGACCCGGAAATGCGCGATATGGCGCAAGAGGAACTGACGGCGGCGCAGGCGCAGGAAACCCTGCTTGAGCAACAACTGCAAGTTTTGCTCCTGCCGCGCGATCCCGATGATGAGCGTAATGCGTTCCTGGAAGTGCGCGCCGGCACGGGCGGCGATGAAGCAGCGCTTTTTGCCGGCGATCTCTTTCGTATGTATAGCCGCTATGCGGAAAGCCGTCGCTGGCGTGTAGAAATTATGAGCATGAATGAAGGCGAGCACGGCGGTTATAAAGAAATTATCGCCAAGATTAGCGGTGAGGGCGTATACGGGCGGCTGAAGTTTGAGTCTGGCGGTCATCGCGTGCAGCGAGTGCCTGCGACTGAGTCGCAGGGGCGTATTCATACCTCTGCCTGCACGGTAGCGGTAATGCCTGAATTGCCTGAAGCTGAATTGCCGGATATTAATCCGGCGGATTTACGTATCGATACCTTCCGCTCTTCAGGCGCGGGCGGGCAGCACGTCAATACCACTGATTCTGCTATCCGCATTACACACTTGCCTACAGGCATTGTTGTCGAGTGCCAGGATGAGCGTTCTCAGCATAAAAACAAAGCGAAGGCGCTGGCGGTGCTCGGTGCGCGCATCCGCGCGGCGGAGGTGGCGAAGCGGCAGCAGGCAGAGGCCTCTACGCGTCGTAACCTGCTTGGCAGCGGCGATCGCAGCGATCGTAATCGGACATATAATTTTCCCCAGGGGCGGGTAACCGATCATCGTATTAACCTGACGCTATACCGGTTAGATGAAGCGATGGAAGGCAAACTGGATATGCTGATAGAGCCTATTGTGCAGGAGTATCAGGCCGATCAGCTGGCGGCGCTGGCCGGTCAGGAGTAATGGATTATCAATCCTGGCTGCGTCAGGCGGCGCAGCGGCTGACGCACAGCGACAGTCCCCGACGCGATGCGGAGATACTGCTGGCGCATGTGTCGGGAAAGGCGCGCACTTTCATTCTGGCGTTCGGAGAGACGGTACTTAAGCCTGACGATCTTGCGCTGCTGGAGGCGTTACTCATCCGGCGGGAAGCCGGAGAGCCCGTTGCGTATTTAACCGGTGAGCGCGAATTTTGGTCGCTGCCGCTAAGCGTTTCGCCAGCCACGCTTATTCCGCGTCCGGATACCGAGTGTCTGGTTGAACAGGCGCTATTGCGCCTGCCCGCGCGCCCTTGTCGTATTCTGGAGCCAGGGACCGGCACTGGCGCAATTGCGCTGGCGTTAGCCAGCGAACGTCCGGACTGTGCGATTTTGGCCTGCGATCGGGTTCCTGAAGCGGTAGCGCTGGCGCGGCATAATGCCCACAAACTTGGGCTAAACAATGTTCAGGTTATTCAGAGCGACTGGTTTAGCGCCATTAGCCAAAGCGACTTTGATCTGGTGATTAGCAATCCGCCGTATATTGACGCTCGCGATCGGCACCTGACGTTAGGCGATGTGCGCTTTGAGCCGCACAGCGCTTTGGTTGCCGCGGAAGAAGGGCTTGCGGATTTACGCGTGCTGATTGATGAAGCCAGAGCGTATCTAAAGTCAGGCGGCTGGTTGCTTTTGGAACACGGCTGGACTCAGGGGAAAGCGGTGCGCGCGTTATTTCGGCAGGCGGGATATGAGCAGGTAGAAACTTATCGCGACTATGGCCACAATGAGCGCCTGAGTATCGGGCAATTTAGGTTTCAACAGAGGTAGAATATGGGCGCATATGCGGCGATTAAACATCTGCATATCCTGACCGTGGTAATTTCAGTTTCACTTTTCGTGCTGCGCTATTGGTGGCAGTATCGCGCTTCGCCCGTCGGACAAAAGCGCTGGGTGCGCATTGTGCCACATATCAATGATACCGTTTTGCTGTTAAGCGGCGCGGCGTTGATGACAATTGCGCGCTTTTGGCCGTTTACGCCGCAGGGGGCGTGGCTGACTGAAAAACTGTTTGGCGTTATTATCTACATCGTTTTGGGCTTTATTGCGCTGGGGCGACGCCCGCGCAGTCAGCAAATCCGCTGGTTCGCGTTTCTGCTGGGATTGGTGGTGTTGTACGTCATCATTAAGCTCGCCACCACAAAAATACCGTTACTGGGGTAAGTATGGAGTCGTTGGCCGATTTCGAATTCAATCAGGCGCCGCTGTGCGAGGGCATGATTTTAGTTTCTCAGCTTATTCGTGAGGATTTTCCGACACAGCACGTTCGTAGCCAGCTTGAACAATTAGCGCGGCTCGCCAGGGAAGAGATCTGTGAAGGATTACATCATGATGTTCAACTGGAGAAACTGTTGGCGCTGTTTTACGGCGAATGGGGCTTTCGCGATGCAGACGGCGTTTATCGTCTTTCCGATGCGCTCTGGCTCGATGAAGTCCTGAAAAAACGGCAGGGCAGCGCTGTGTCGCTGGGGGCTATTTTGCTGTGGGTGGCAGAACGTCTGGGGATCCCGCTTATGCCGGTTATTTTTCCGACTCAGCTTATCCTGCGCGCAGACTGGATGGACGGCGAGATGTGGCTAATTAATCCATTTAACGGCGATACGCTGGATGAGCATACGCTTGAAGTGTGGCTTAAAGGGAATATTGGGCCTGCGGCACAGCTTTACGATGAAGATTTAGATGAAACGGACAATGCGGGCGTTATTCGTAAACTTCTGGATACGCTGAAAACGTCGTTAATGGAAGAGCAGCAAATGGAAATGGCGCTGCGAGCCAGCGAAGTTTTATTGCAATTTAACCCGGAAGATCCGTATGAAATTCGCGATCGCGGTTTGATTTACGCGCAGCTTGACTGTGAGCATGTTGCGCTCAGTGACTTAAGCTATTTTGTTGAGCACTGCCCGGAAGATCCTATCAGCGAAATGATTAAAGCGCAGATACATTCTATTTCACATAAACAGATTACGCTGCACTAAGCAGCCGGGCGCGGCCCGTTTCCAATTTGATCAGTAAGGCGGACGTATGAAACAGAAAGTGGTTAGCATTGGCGACATTCAGGTGGCGAACGACCTGCCATTTGTGCTGTTTGGCGGCATGAATGTACTTGAATCACGTGAACTGGCAATGCGAGTTTGCGAGCATTATGTCAATGTGACGGACAAGCTGGGAATACCTTACGTATTTAAGGCGTCTTTTGATAAGGCTAACCGTTCTTCTATTCACTCATACCGCGGCCCGGGTCTGGAAGAGGGGCTAAAAATCTTTCAGGCGCTAAAAGACGCTTTCGGCGTCAAAATTATTACAGATGTTCATGAGCCGCAGCAGGCAGCGCCGGTGGCAGAAGTCGTCGATGTTATCCAGCTCCCCGCTTTTCTCGCGCGCCAAACCGACCTGGTGGAAGCCATGGCAAAAACCGGGGCGGTGATAAACGTGAAGAAGCCTCAGTTCGTCAGCCCCGGTCAAATGGGTAACATCGTGGATAAATTCCATGAGGGCGGTAATGACAAGGTGATTCTGTGCGATCGCGGTAGTAACTTCGGCTATGACAACTTGGTGGTTGATATGCTGGGCTTTGGCGTGATGAAAAAAGCGACCCACAATGCGCCGGTTATTTTTGACGTCACTCATGCGCTGCAGTGCCGGGATCCGTTTGGCGAAGCGTCCGGTGGCCGCCGCGCCCAGGTAGGGGAGCTGGCGCGTGCCGGTATGGCCGTTGGCATTGCCGGGCTGTTTATCGAAGCGCATCCCGATCCATTACACGCGAAATGTGACGGTCCTTCCGCGCTGCCGCTGGATAAACTGGAGCCATTCCTGCTACAAATGAAAGCGATTGACGATCTGGTAAAAAGCTTTCCGGCACTGGATACCAGCAGCTAACCCTGGCCGATATGCGTTGCCAAAATGAAAAGGAGCCGATGGCTCCTTTTTTGCTGTTCCATGCAAAGGCCACAGCCGCAGCCTGATGCTGGCTAACTTTGTTAAAGGCTGGCCTGAACGAACTCTGACTGCCTTCCTGGTAACGGATGATATTCATTGAATAAATTTTAATGAACGTGCCTGCCTGATGGCATGACCTGATTTATGACGCCTGGGGTTTACTTCACTGGCTGTTAAACCCGTGATGGACTGTAAGTGTTACCAACGGTGCAAAACTGATCCACCCCAGCGGTTGAAAACTGATCC
>CALYPF010000167.1 GCA_945271245.1 uncultured Enterobacteriaceae bacterium
AGACCGTTGGTGGTGACGGTAAGTGGATCACTTTTTACCCGTTGTTGACAGAAGGCAGCCAAAGAGGCTGCAAATGTAGTAGTGGTATCGCCATGGACAAATATATGAGCAGGCATGAACGACACCAGAATCTCATCTAGGAGCGTTAAAATGGAACATGTAATGGAACCAAGGCTCTGTTGCTGCTTCATGATATTTAAATCGTAGTCTGGTTCAATTTCAAAAAATTCCAGCACCTGATCAAGCATTTCTCGATGCTGTCCCGTAACGCAGACTTTCACTTCGATATCTGGATTCTTCTTAAATTCTATGACAAGCGGAGCCATCTTTATGGCCTCAGGACGCGTACCAAAAACAAATAAAACCTTGCTCATTTGTGCTCTTCCTTTGTTTTATTATGCGGCGTGACTACCCATTTATGCTGTTTTTTCCAACGGAAAAGAGCTAAAAATTGAACAAGCACAAACGACAATCCAAAATACAAACCGGAAAAAAATACCTTAAAGGGATTAAGAAAAATACCTTTGTCCATCCATGCACCGTAAATAGGCAAAATCAGCATCCCATAACAGATGGATACTAATGTGACAATATTAAGATGAGTAATAACGCTAATCCAATCTATTGAGCTAAATATCGCAATAACACTGTCAGAAGATCTAATGTTGGTCACAGCAAGATCTGTCATCGTCGTAGAAATATTTACAATCTCCGGACGGTAATTTTCTTTAAGTAAACTCAACATAAAAAGATTAATGAAAATAATACTAACCTGTAAAGCACGCCCCATAGAAAACAGATATAACAACTGATCGACGTATTTCCACTTGCGTTCAATAAAGGTTAACTTCAACAAGTTAAGAGCGTTAGTAAAAGCTACATACCAGTGACCCTTTGACCAGCGATAGCGTTGTTTGAGGCTTACTCGTAGATTGTCTGGCTTTTCATCATAAACGCGTACATTGTGATTCCACAGCACACGACCATGCTTTCTCACAATTTCAATTTCCAGCTCAATATCCTCGGTCAGAGATTTAAAACAAAAGCCTCCAGTATTTATCAGAAAGTTACTGGATACTACAAATCCTGTTCCGCCAATTGCATTAGGCAGGCCTAAGCGATATTTTGATAATTGGAAAAATCGATTCATCATCCAGTAGGATGTACAGT
The DNA here is from genome assembly GCA_945271245.1 of uncultured Enterobacteriaceae bacterium. Taxonomy (GTDB): domain Bacteria; phylum Pseudomonadota; class Gammaproteobacteria; order Enterobacterales; family Enterobacteriaceae; genus Apirhabdus; species Apirhabdus apintestini. Next base: position 1,171 of record CALYPF010000167.1, read on the forward strand.
AACCAAAAGAGAGAAGAGAAGTAGAGTTTTTACAATCCAGATACGCCTGTATAGCCTCCGGCTTGCCCTTTGATATCCATTGAGAATTCAGTTCGGTAAGGATATTAGCATCAACAAAATTGTCAGCATCCAACACCATGACCAAATCATACTTTTCTTTAACAGTTTCAAATCCAAGCTTGCGCAGAGCGTACTGAATACCTGCTGGCTTGCCCACTCCTTCACGTTCAAATTCTCCTTCGCAAGTGTCCACGTGCTTTACTTCATGACTATCGCAGATAAGTCCTGTCCGATCAGTGGAATTATCATTAACCACTACTATATCAAACAGTTTTTTATCATATTGAATATTTTTAAGATTAATGAGTGTTGAGCCAATAACAGCTTCTTCATTATGCGCAGCAACAAGAATTAGAAAGCTGGCTTCAGGAGGACAGTCTGGATAGTCTTTTTTATTTTTAGAAAATCCAAATGCACTCAGAAAAATGGAATAGGAAGACAAGATAAACAAATACCATGTCATAACAGATACGAGGATATATAGAACACCCGCTACAATATCAATTACATAATCACTCATGCTTTCTTAGCACCTTAGTATAAAACATTTCAAATAAACTACATGGTAACAACCTGACCAGCATCTTTATTGCTATAACTATAAAGAAATCCAACAGGGAAATATCACCATTTACCAAAAAGATTCGATGCAGTTTTATTTCTTCCTTGAGTAAAAAGAGCCCACTTCTTTTTTTATGAAGTATTTTAGCGTCACCGGTTCTGAAGTTCACCGTAACAATCGGAATATTATGTATAATTTTCCCATTCCGGATAAACTTCATCACTAAATCATAGTCCTCCCCAAAACGTAAAGACGTGTTATACCCCCCCACACCCAGCGCATCATTTTTGAAGTAACAGATAGTGGGATTATTAACAGGTGATCGAAATCGTGAATAACGGATAATGTCTACAAAATCACAAGGAACTCTACGCTCAATTTGTCTATCGCTTTTCTCGTGGCTGAATTCTCGCACCCAGGACCCCACCATTCTTACGCTATCGTTTAGCTCAGGGACAAGCTTCATAAAACGATCAGGCTCATTAACATCATCTGAATCAGCCACAGCTATAACTTTGTACCTTGCAGCATGCAAAGCGATGTTTCTCGCCTGCCCTACCGGGCTTAGATTTGCTATTCTCACCAGACGAATGCTTAATTCATCGTCTATACTAGCAATGATTTCATAATGTCGATCTGTTAATCCACCATTATCAACAATCAATATCTCCGATGGTTTCATGGACTGACAGGTAAGAGATAACAGAGCTACATTGAAATGTTCAGCTGAATCGTTCCGTGTCACTACCATGCAAACAGTAAACTCATGCCCCATGTTTCCTATATCTCCTGTACTGCATAGCCATGCAGACAGGTAAAAAATCTTGATTTTTACCTGAAAGCTCCGTACTAAGATGTGTCAACTACAGTTCAAGCGATGGCCCAGGATATTCTCGCTCTTTTGTCATTTCCTTCTGGTGCTGCTCATGCACCACCTGCGCACGTGCAGCCGCCACCTCGTACTCGTGCCGCTTCACTGACGGCTCAAACGACTCAGTTGCCCGCTCAAGCGATCCACCTGCTGACTCAAGCGCATGACCTGCCCGCTCAGCCGCTCGCTGTCCCGTTGCATAAGACCACACATCCTCCGCCATTCCCCGAAGGCGCTCTCCCACTCGTCCAGCCTTTGCGAGTAGTCCTGCTGTAGCTGCTCTAATGCGCTCAGCAACTGCGTTTCCAGCTCTGTCATCAGCCCTTACTCCTTCACCAGTTTCACCGCGTTCCGCTTCCCGTTCTCCACCGTCCAGCCCGTTTCGGCTTTCATGCCCTTCGGCAGCACCAGAAAACGTCCGTTGCTGTCCTCCTGATACGTCACGCCCCACGTCCGGGCGTTCAGTTTCTCCAGCGTAGCGTTCTGCTGCGCGATTTCGTCCAGGTTCGACGCTATCAGCGTGCTCTGCCACCACAGCACGCCCCCGCACGTCCCGGCCAGCAGCAGCGAGGTCATGAGCACCGACAGCCACCGGCGCGTTGCCAGACGCATCACGCTCTCCCGGTGTGACTGCATGGCCTCTGTCATGCCGTTGCTGTGGTGCCTCAGCGCCTCGCTCAGTTCCCGGTTCCGGGCGGCTATGTCGTCGCTGATTTTCTGCCCGCTTAAGCTCAGTGCCTCGCTGACACACTTCCCGAGCCTGTCGAACTCTTGCTTCAGCAATTGCTCGGTAGCGTTCGCCTGCTCGCTCGATTTCTGCCTGAAGTCCGTCGCCATTTTCAAATGACTGCTCATAGATTGCTCCCCTGAGTCTGAGATTGCGGCCCCCCTCCGGGTCCGCGAGGCTGATGCTGGTCTTCGTGGTCCGCACCACGTCAAATCCTGACGCTGTAAGCACCTGTATCACGTCCTGACGCGTTTTTAGCTCTCCGGCCACACAAAGACGCACCAGACCATCCGTAATCGCCTCAGCAGCCTCCTGCTTCGTTTTTGGCAGGGTGTTCGGCGTGACCAGCGTCCGGCGGTTCTCCGGTGCGTTCGGGTCGTGCAGCCCCAGCCGGGCGTTAACGAGGGTCTGCCACGCATCGATGCGCGGACGGTCGGCCCTGTCAAAATACGGCTGCAGCCGCTTGCCCGTCAGCAGTTCGGTGTTTGGTATCAGGAAGTTCAGCTCCAGCCGCCCCTTGTCCCGGTGCTCCACCCACAGAACGCTGTACTGGTCTTTATCGAGTCCGGGCATCAGAACCCGCTCGAAGCTCTCCATCAGCTTCTCACGCTGGCCCGGCGGTAAATCCGCCTCCGCGAACGACAGTACTCCGGACGTGTATTTCTTCGCGTAGGGCGAGGCGTCGATAAGCTCCCGGACTTCCTCCGGCTTACCCTGCAGCACGCTGGCGCCCTCGCGGTTACGCTCCTTACCCAGCAGGTAATCCACCGGCCCGGCCCCGCCGCCGCGCCCTCTGGCGTGAAATTTAACGATCATCGTCCCGCCCTTTTTCCAGCACTGCATGGCGCAGTCGCTCAAGTCCGGCATCAATGGCCATCAGCGCGGCCACCACCTGCACCCGGTCATGCCCGGACCACGCCCCGCTGTTTACCTTCCGGGCCGTCTGGTTGAGGTTGTTCCCCATCCCGGCAAGCTGACGCAGCAGCGCCGGCGCAAGCGAGGGAAGTTTGCCGGCGCGTGCCGGCTTCTCGTCCAGACATGTCTGGCGCATCCACGTCGCGAGCTGTTTGCCGTCGCAGCGTTCCAGCAGTCGCCGGTGCTCGTCTTCCGTCACCCACAGGGTGAGCATTTTGGTGCGTTTCTCTGACAATCAGGCCTCCTGAGAACCCCTAGACGGGCGGGAAATTCTTTCCCGGTCGGCGCGGGGTTGGACAAGCCGCAGGCGCGTCAGCGGTTTTGGCGGGTTTCGGGGCGCAGCCCTGAACCAGTCACGTAGCGCTAGCGGAGTGTATACTGGCTTAATATGTTACGGCAGAGTGGAAATTCAGGAAAGTGCTTCATGTGGCAGGTGTGACATGCGACTCAGGAGCGTCCGCAATACCATGCACGGACAGATGAAATGACGCCTCCTCGCTCATTCGCTCACTCACGTTCGGTCATGAGACTGCGGCGGGCGTTACCGGCTCACGGATAACGGGGTAAAGTGATGACGCTCATATCAGGAAGGGCCGGAAAAAGGATGCGGCGTTGCCGTTTTTCCATAGGCTCCGCCTCCCCTGACGAGCATCACAAAAATGGACGCTTCAAGTCAGAGGAGGGCGAAACCCGACAGGACTTAAAGATGCCGGTGATTTCTCTCCGGCGGCTCCCTCTTGCGCTCTCCTGTTCCCGTCATGCGGTCTACCGGTGTCTTTCCGCTGTTTTAAAGGCCGCGTTTTCTCATACCACGCCTGACACCCGGTTCCGTTTAGACAGTTCGCTCCAAGCTGGGCTGTGTGCAAGAACCCCCCGTTCAGCCCGACTGCTGCGCCCCTTCCGGTAACTATCGTCTTGAGTCCAACCCGGACGGACACGCAAAAACGCCACTGGCAGCAGCCATTGGTAACAGTTGATGTGCGAGAGATTTGTCTGGAGTTCTTGAAGTGGGAGCCTGAGTGCGGCTACACTGGAAGGACAGTTTTGGTGACTCGTCTCGCACAAGACAGTTACCTTCGGAATTAAGAGTTGGTAGCTCTGAACTCCGGCAAACAAACCACCGTTGGTAGCGGTGGTTTTTTTGTTTACAGCGCTGAAGACTACGCGCGATAAAAAAGGATCTCAAGAAGATCCTTTTTTATTCGCTACATATATCGCCTATTTCATTGACAGCAACTTGTCATAATCCGGGGAAATATTCGGTACATCTTCACGACTGCCATCAGGATAGAGTGCATTGATATTACCTGGGAGCGAAATTGGACTTTCAAGTATGACGGGCTTATTGATATGCACTGATGGATGCAGATAAATACTATCAGTGTCAGATAAGCGATAGCGTCTGCCCCATTTATCGTAATTAGTATCCCCACCAAAAAATTTTAGCGTTGTTTTTTTGAACATATGATTTATAAACACCATAGGGAATAAATCTGTATTCAGAACCAATATTTTCTCGCTGAACACTTTCGCCCGCCCGGTCCCGTAGCCATCACTGAGACCATAGTCCCCGAAATCAAAAATATAACTGGTATCGATAACCTCTTTTCCCTTCACCAGTTCAACGTTGTCCGAAATTCTGAAGCTCACCTTAAGCGAGTTCAGCTGCCACTGGCATGAACCGCCGCCATCCACGGCAACCCGCAGACGCCGGATATTATCGCCATCGGACACACCGAATGGCCGCTCAATATCGTTGTAGCCCGGTATATCATGCGGCTCATTGCTTGAGTTATAGCGGACAGATTTGCACTGCGCCGAACGGTACAGCAGCTCGGCGGGCTGCAGCGTAATACCCTCCGGCACCCGGAAAGTGACGTCCACCCACTTTGCGCCCGCCGGGGGGGATAGCGTCTTGTCAGGACGGTTATCACAGCCGGAAAGCAGCGTCACCGCACACGCAATGACGGCGGTTTTACTGAGAAAGTTCAACTTCTTCCTCCGTTACCGCCGCAAAGCGCAGCAGGGCATTTTTTCCTGTTTCTTCCGCCTGTATCCCCCTCAGCGCCACCGGCAGCATGTCCTGCAGCGCCAGAAACTCGCGGTTGCGTTCAACCTCGTCCGGGTTGCTGTAGGCTGCGTCTTTCTCAACTTCCTCCCGGAACAGGGCCCGCATCTCTTTCCTGTTCATATCGCGGGCCGGATCGGCCAGCTCCAGCACCTGATTGTGAATATAGGGCAGGTACCGGTGCGCCATCGAGTGGCTTCGGGGGTCGGTTCCGATGCCGTTCAGGGCCGGGTTGGTATTCTGCGGAAAGGTCTTTGCCAGGCTGGCCGGATTAAGACACTGGATAAACGCCGCCTGATGCTCACCGGTGGATTGAAGACACTCCTCATTCAGGGACGGCACCACGTACAGCTTGGAGGCCACAAAATGCCGGGTGTAGGCCTGCCCGTCGACCAGGCTTTTCTGGTACGGACTGGCGGCACGCATCGCGCACTGCTGCGCCCGGAAAAATATCACCGTACTGCCGTGATGCCAGTACGGATCCCTTTTCTCCGCAAGCCCTGTGGACTGGAACGTCAGATCCCGTACCGCCACGCCGAGCCCGGCTGCGGTGGTCAGTGACCAGTCAAATCCCAGCTTGTCACCCAGCGGCCCCCATTTCTCGTAGAACACATTATCGAGATCGGCATCCGGCGGGATCTGCGTGATGGTGTCATTGTCGTTGACGTGCCGGTAATGCGTGATGCCGCCCAGAGAGGCAATCGCCGAGCGGGTGAAGGTCCGCGGCATCCCGTAGGTGTAAAGCACTGGCTGACTGGCTTTCATCTCGGCGGCATACAGCAGCGCCAGCGCGCCGCCCAGACTGTGACCACAGACAAACAGTTTTTTACTACCTTTAGCCAACGATTCTTGGACACCACTTAACTTATCCCCGAACTTCCGTTTCGCCAGCTGATAGGCATCCAGAAAACCACCGTGAACGCTTCCCGCCCCGGCCAGCTCCGGCAGACAACGCTTCGGCGCAAAGGACAAATCAGTCAGGACATTCAGCAGACTGTCGGTACCACACCAGGCAACCAGCACGTGAGAGGCACATTCCACCGTAAACAGGCGGGTATCACCTTCACCCATCGTCCCCTCCCCGGTATTCAGGTAGAGCGGAGGCCGATACCTTTCCCGGAACGGCACATCCACCGCCAGCGTATGAAAATAATTCGGGTATTCCGCAAGCTGCGGTAGGCAGGACAGATCCTGACACTTCTGCCGGAAAAAATAATCGATGGTAGGATTATTCGACTCGGCGGCATACACCAGATCGGCCATGATGCCCAGGTTCAGCGCGTTCGCGAGGTCGTACTCTTTCGTGTCATGCAGCGGCAGCACCCACGCCCGGAACGGACAGATTTCGATAACGTGACGCAGCTCCAGCGCATCACGCGCGATTTCCGTCCCTTTCAGGGACCGTCCCGGAGGGAAATGAAACTTCGGCGGCTCCGGCTCAGTCCAGCCCTCGATCTCCGGCAGCCGGTCGCAAAGCTCCCCAATGGTCACATAGTGATGGATGTACCCGGCAGCTTCGGCTTTTTCCTGCACGTCTGAGCGCCATTTAGGATCGCGGGTTTCCGGCCGGAACAGGTTGTTACTTACAGGCTGGCTGTTCGGGTTTCGCCGCAGGCCCAGCGGGCGCTTTTCCATCTCGTCGGCCAGTGGTTGGGCGTCGGTCTTCACGTCAACCGCGATCCAGTACAGGTCGTCGAAGCGCACCACGCCCTGACCGTCGGTAACGCCCGCCGGAGGATTAGGCGGCGGCGTCGGATTGTAGTCGTAGCCAAATTTCCGCCACATCTCCACATCCTTTGCTGATGCGAGCGGATGGTACTCCAGCCTCACGTTCAGCCCGGAAACCGGAGTATTGTTCTCATCCACGAACTGGAGTTCAAGCCAGTATTTATGCTGTTCTCCGCGACACTGAACGGCTTTATATGTAGGTCTGAGACTGGTGACACAGGTATTGTCGCCAATAATTTCCATGCTGATTCCTTGCACGTTAAAAAGTTAATCTCAGCATCATACGCCGAACGGAACTTAACCAAAATCAGTACGCTACAGCTCCAGCGACGGCCCCGGGTACTCCCGCTCTTTCACCAGTTCCTTCTGGCGCTGCTCATGCACCACCTGCGCACGCGCTGCCGCTTCGTACTCATGCCGCTGGACTACCGGCTCAAACGACTCAGTTGCACGCTCAAGCGCTCCACTTGCTGACTCAAGCGCGTGACCTGCCCGCTCAGCTGCTCGTTGTCCCGTTGCATAAGACCACACATCGTCCGCAATTCCCCGAAGGCGCTCTCCCACTCGTCCAGCCTTTGCGAGTAGTCCTGCTGTAG
>CALYPF010000168.1 GCA_945271245.1 uncultured Enterobacteriaceae bacterium
TAGACCGTTGGTGGTGACGGTAAGTGGATCACTTTTTACCCGTTGTTGACACTGCCGGTATTGCCTGCGCTATCGGTAACGCTAACGTTAATTTGCGCCTCGCCGTGCCCTAAGGTACTTAAGACAGAGGAGGGGACGCCGACTCGCCACGTACCATCCGCCTGTACGATGGTGCGAAACTCGCTATTACCCAGCGTCACAATAACCGTATCACCCACGGCTGCGCCGCTGGCGCTACCAGAAATAAGCTGCGTTTGCGTCTGTTCCTGCGCATTGAGGACATTGTCGCCAGCCACTGTGTTGACGGAAACCACGGGCGCTTCGGTATCAACGCTAAAATGGCCGCCGGATGTGGTTTGATTGCCGGCTTTATCGCTCACGCTAGCCGTCAGCGTGTGATTACCTTCTGCCAGCGTCGCCACGGATTTGGCATCCAGCGTTACGGACCAATTGCCATCCGCCCCAACTTTCGCCGTCCAGGTTTTCCCTTCCAGCGTGATGGTTACCGTTTGACCAGGCTCCGCGCTGCTTTTGCCGGTCAGCGTTAGCGCACCGCCTTTTTCTGCCGCATTGACTACGTTATCTGCGGTTAATGCGTCAATAGAAAGCGTCGGAGCGCGCGTATCAACGTGCAGGGTTTGATTGCCGTTAACGCGATTCCCGGCGCCATCGATACCCTGCACCGTGACGGTCCAGGTGCCATCGCCCAGCGCCTGCGCATCACCGGCGGGAACCTGCACGCTCCATTTTCCGTGAACATCCACGGTGGTTTTATAGGTTTTTCCGTTCAGGCTGACGGTTAATACCGTTCCATTGACCAAATGCTCGCTGTGGCCGCCCAGCGTGAAACCGGCGGCCTGTTCTGCGCCGTTGATAACGTTATCGCCCGTCGTGGTGTCCAGCGCTACGCTGGCGTCACGGGTATCAACGTTCAGCGTGATATTCCCCGCTGCGGTAGTTTTATCGCCGTCGATTTGTACTACAGACCAGCTATGCGTTCCGTCGCTTTGAGTCGGAAGCTTAACGCTCCATGCACCGTCTTTTCCCACCATTGCGCTGGCGATGGTATTGCCCTTCGCATCTTTTATCTGGATAGTCGCGCCCGGCTGTCCGGTGCCGCTAAAGGTAGGAGTCGCATCGTCCGTGGTCGCATTCGCGCTCAGAACGCCCTGGCTGTCGCCTTTATGATCGCTGACGACAAAAGAAGGCTTCGCGCTTTCCACTTCGCGCGTTTTATCGATGATTTTTGTGTGATGTTTGTCATCGCCGCCGCTATCGTGCGCCAGCAGCGCGCCAATTGCACCGCCCCCAAGCGCCGCGCCCGCGGCCCAGCCCCAGACTTGGCTGTCTCCAGAGGCGTGTTCGAGGAAAGGCGCGATACTTGCGATCGGCGATGCGTGCGGCTTTAGCGTAACCGGTGCCATACCGACCGTGTCTGCGGCGTCCGGGAAGGAGATATGCGTCAGTCCCTGTTCATCGGCAAAGACCAGCTCGGAATGGCCGTCAGCGCCTTCGGCAACAAAGTAACCGCTACAGCGAATCACGCTGCCGTCTTTCATGTAGATCAACAGATCTTTGCCCTGACGGACATAGCGTGCAACGTCCGCCGCAGAAGCATGAATTTCAATCACGCTGGGAGCAGTCAGAGAGACGGAGAGGTTGCCTTCGCCCGAAAGAGCCGTTTTCGCCGCCGTTTTACGAACAATGACTTCAATCATTTTATTCACTTGCCAATCTCCTTGTAGGTAGCCTTTGCCGGGACATATCCTTTTTTGAGACGAACTCGCTCCTGAGAACGGTGTCCCCATTTTTCTTTGGGCGAATTTCAATAAATTCGCGCAGTTCGGTTAATTAAGGTTGGGTAGCGTGTTGGTTGCGTCCTTCGCGATGCCCGCCAGAGGTAGTAAGCTGTCTATCGCCGCAGCGTAATTCACCGCGGCGGCCCATCCGTCGTAATCGGCGGTAATACGCGACGACTCCGCCTGCCAGACATCCTGCTCAACGCTCAATAAATCATTCAGGCTGCGTTTACTGAGCTTGTATTCATTACGATAAACCTCGCGGGCGCGCAGCGCGTTCTCATACTGAGACTGGCTGGCGGCTTCGCGCGCCCATGCGCCCTGCCAGTCTGCCAACGCCACGGACGCTTTTTGTAATACATCGAATTTCGCCTGTTCGACCTGCGACATCGCGATATTGCGAGCACCCTCTGCCTGGGCTACGCGCGCTGAGACTGCGCCCCCCTGATACAAAGGCGCTTCCACATTGAATTGGATTTGGTCATCCCAGTAATTTCGATTATCCGACTGATAGCGCGTGCGCCCGCCCCGCACACTTAGCGTCGGCCAGCGCTCGGCTTTGGCACGCTCAACGCCGGAACGGGAGGCGTCTTCCATCGCCTGCGCGGCCATTACCCCGGGAACCATTGAATAATCAATATGTTCAAGAGAGGTTTGTTCGGGAAGCATAGAGTCAGGCAGGGCTGCGTAAGAGCGTGCGTCTACGCCGGTCAATACGCCCAGGCGTGCCCTGGCGCTCTGTAATGCGGCCTGATACTGCTCAAGCATGGCGCGCATGCCGCCGATGCGGGTGTGGGTTTGCAATACATCAGAGCTGGAACTAAGGCCGGCATCGGCTCGTAACCCGGCAATATGCTGTACCGCCTCCAGCGCGTTGATATTGTTATGTGCCGCAGCGATAAGTGCGTCGTAGCGCTTAACCTCGACATACGTCAGCGCCGTTTGTTCAGCCACATGCGTCAGCGTTGCCATAAGCTGATAGCGATAGCTGTCCAGCCGCTTTTTCTGCTGATCGATAGTGTTATTGGTTTTGCCGAAATCATAGACCAACTGCGTCAGGCTAAGTCCCCATGCCGCAGAGTTCTTCAGAGAACCGCTGGAATCCGTAGTGCGGCTATGACCGGTATTGCCGTTTAATGACACCTGGGGAAACCAGGCGCTGCGCGCCTCGTCAATTTGCGCCTGGCCAATCCCGGTTTGCGCAGCCTGCTGACTGACTGACGGGTCGCGGTCCAGAGCAAATAAAATGCTTTCTTTTAAAGTGAGTTTATCAATGCCGGCAACCGTAGAAACGTTACCGCGCTGAGGGAAGGGAGCGGCCATAAGTGGCGCAGCGCATAATAGTGTGACTGAGAAAATAAGTGAGAGGCTAAACAATCTCATCAGCAATATCCCTTTCCTGATACACAGCGGGCTGTGTTAACGTCCTGTCCCGGTTGATTTTCTGTAAAAATTACCTGTAAAAAATTACAACCTGATAATGAATGCCGCCGTCAAATTCATAGGAATAATCCATGGCACATTATTTAATATAATCGCTATTTTATAAGTTTCCTCATCACTTAGGATATTTCCATAGGAAAATCGCAAGTTAGGTTAATAACTTATATTTATTACAATCAAATCGTTTGCAGCAACGCCCCTGATTTAAAGCGAGCGCGACATTATCAGAATTTTCCTTAAGACGCCACTTATAGCTCCCGTAGGATTAATCCATAGTCCATTAAGAATAATGCTTAGTGAAAAAAAGTTTAAATCGGAGGAAAATTTTATTCATAGCTGGCAAAAGGTTATGAAAAATAATTCAGCGCAAACTTGAACATTTTTACGTTTATTTACCTACTGTGTTAACGCAAAGATTATTTACCCATCCCCAGCCGCGTATTTTTATATTTGGAAGAAACAGGAAGTTTTAATGATCATTACCGGCTAAAAGCCGCTTGCTGCCAAAACGGCGCACTATTATGCTGACGCCCCATGAATACCTACCGTATCCCGATAGCGCTACAACAGGCGGTGATGCGCTGCCTGCGCGAAAAACTGGCTCAGGCCAACGCGCGCTTGAATCAATCCTTCCCGGAACCTGCCATAAGCTGGCACCAGCGCGGTACGGTTGCGGGCACCGCCTGGCTCGAACACTATGAAATTCGCCTAAACCCGGTCTTACTACTGGCGAATCAGCAAACCTTTATTGACAGCGTAGTGCCTCATGAACTGGCACATCTTTTGGTGTGGAAGCGCTTTGGGAAAACCGCGCCGCACGGTAAAGAGTGGCGCTGGATGATGGAAACCATTCTTGATGTTCCGGCACAGCGTACCCATTGCTTCGATATCTCTGCTTTACCGCGCAAAACTTTTCTGTATCGCTGCGCCTGTCGCCAGCATCATTTAACGATACGGCGCCACAATAAAACCCAGCGTGGAGAGACCGAATATCGATGTACCCAGTGCGGCCAGCCGCTGCGACTGGCGTCTGAAAAAAGCGTCTAATTACTGGAATTTTTAACATGTAAACCGATTGAAAACCGACGCGATTTGTTTCAGTATCCCGGCTCGTTTTATTCTGGAGTCTGAAGATGTATCGCATTTCGCTGGCCGCTGTAATCACGGTCTATTGCATGATTTTTCCTGCGGTCGCCGCTATCCATAGTTTTTCCCAGGCGAAAGCCGTCAGTGCCAAAATCAATGCCGATGCACCCGGCTCCTTTTATTGCAGCTGTTCTATCCGCTGGTTGGGCAAAAAAGGCGTCCCGGATTTATCTTCCTGTGGCTATCAGGTACGCAAAAACGCTAACCGCGCCGGACGAATCGAGTGGGAACACATCGTACCAGCCTGGCAGTTTGGCCATCAGCGTCAGTGCTGGCAGCACGGCGGGCGTAAAAACTGCAATAAGGATCCTATCTATCGGCAAATGGAGGCTGATTTACATAACCTGCAGCCCGCCGTTGGCGAAGTGAACGGCGATCGCAATAACTTCCGCTACGGCCAGTGGTCCGGCGGTGAAGGTCAGTATGGTCGGTGCGAAATGAAAGTTGATTTTAAAGGCAAACGCGCAGAGCCACCGGCGCGCGCCAGAGGCGCTATCGCCCGTGCACAATTTTATATGCGCGACGTCTGGCATATTCGCCTGTCAAAGCAGCAGACTCAGCTCTTCGAGGCCTGGAACCGCAGCTATCCCGTGACGGAGTGGGAATGTAAACGCGACGCACGTATCGCACAGATACAGGGAAACCATAATCCCTGGGTGCTGAAGTCTTGCCAGCGGCGAAATAGCTAACCTACACTAGCGGCCTTTAATTAAACTTGCGCGTAGAAAGTGATTAACCACCGCGCTCAGGGTTATAACTTCACCTCGCCTAAGGGATCTGGAACGCCATGCGAACTCCCCGTATATATCATCCACACCCGCTGGATGTCGGCACCGATATTATGCTCGATGACGATGCCGCGGCCCACATTGGGCGCGTACTGCGCATGAGCACCGGTCAGGCGCTGCAATTATTTGACGGCAGTAATCAAATTTTCGACGCGGAAATTCTGGCTGCCGATAAAAAACGCGTGCAGGTACGCGTGCTTTCATCACGCGAAGAGTGCCGGGAATCACCGCTGCATTTGCACCTGGGCCAGGTCATGTCGCGAGGCGAAAAAATGGAATTTACTATCCAGAAATCCATTGAGCTTGGCGTAAATATTATTACCCCGCTGTTTTCTGAGCGCTGCGGCGTTAAACTGGATCAGGAACGTCTGGAGAAAAAGCGCCAGCAGTGGCATAAGATTGCCATTTCAGCCTGCGAACAGTGTGGGCGCAACGCCGTGCCGGAAGTCCGCCCGGCGATGGCGCTTGATGCATGGTGCGCTGAGCAGGAAGCCGGTCTGAAGCTCAATCTGCACCCGCGCGCCAGCCAGAGTATTAATACGCTGCCAAATTCGGTTTCCCGCGTGCGTCTGCTCATCGGCCCGGAAGGGGGTTTGTCCGCAGAAGAGATCGCGATGACGGCACAGCGAGGCTTTACAGATATTCTGTTAGGACCGCGCGTACTGCGTACCGAAACAACCGCGCTCACCGCTATTACCGCCCTTCAGGTGCGCTTCGGCGATCTGGGTTAAAGGAGAAAAGAATGATCAAGCTCGGCATCGTGATGGACCCTATTTCATCCATCAATATTAAGAAAGACTCCAGTTTTGCGATGTTGCTCGAAGCACAGCGCCGCGGTTATGAGCTGCACTATATAGAAATGGCGGATCTCTATTTATATCAGGGGCAGGCGCGCGCGCATACGCACACGCTGAGCGTTGAGCAGAATTACGACGCCTGGTACCAATTTACCAGCGAACAGGATATCGCCCTCGCCGATCTCGATGTCATCCTAATGCGCAAAGATCCGCCCTTCGATACTGAATATATTTATGCCACCTACATGCTGGAGCGCGCCGAAGAGCAGGGTACGCTCATCGTCAATAAGCCGCAAAGCCTGCGCGATTGCAATGAGAAGCTGTATACCGCGTGGTTTCCTGAGCTCACGCCTGATACGCTGGTTACCAGGAATAAAGCGCAGCTGAAAGCATTTTGGGAACGGCACGGTGATGTAATATTGAAACCGCTGGATGGGATGGGCGGCGCGTCTATTTTTCGCGTAAAAGCAGGCGATCCTAATCTTTCCGTCATTGCCGAAACTTTAACCCTACACGGCACGCGCTACTGTATGGCGCAAAACTTTCTGCCAGCCATAACCGAAGGTGATAAGCGCGTGCTGGTCGTCGACGGGGAACCGGTGCCCTACTGCCTGGCGAGAATTCCCCAGGGCGGTGAAACCCGCGGCAATTTGGCGGCGGGTGGGCGCGGCGAAGCGCGGCCATTAAGCGATAGCGACTGGGAAATCGCCCGGCGTGTCGCCCCGGCGTTAAAAGCGAAGGGACTTATTTTCGTCGGGCTGGACATCATCGGCGATCGGCTGACGGAAATAAATGTTACCAGCCCCACCTGTATTCGTGAAATTGAAGCGGCGTTTCCAGTTTCGATAACCGGTATGCTAATGGACGCCATCGAAAAGCGTCTGGCCGCGCGCGTATAAATCGGCACCGCGGCCCGTCGGTCGGTTACCGGCGATACTTTGCAACAGGCTTCCTGACGGGTTAATGACTGATAATGGACATAGATAACCGCCCATGAATTTACAGCACCACTTTTTGATTGCCATGCCAGCGCTGCAGGACTCCTTTTTCCGCCGCTCCGTTGTGTATATTTGTGAGCACAATGACGACGGGGCGATGGGGATTATTATCAACAAGCCGCTGGGGCATCTTAGCGTCGAGGAAGTGCTGGAAAAGTTAAAAATCACGCCAGAGCCGCGCGATCCCTCTATTCGCCTCGATAAGCCGGTGTTCCTGGGCGGGCCACTGGCGGAGGATCGCGGCTTTATTCTCCACTCACCTCAGCGCACATTTGCTTCCAGTATCCAGATTATGGATGAACTCACCATCACCACTTCGCGTGACGTACTGGAAGTATTAGGAACCGAAGCGCAGCCGAAAGAAGTGCTGGTTGCTTTGGGTTACTCTTCCTGGGAGAAGGGACAGCTGGAGCAGGAGCTGCTGGAAAATGCCTGGCTGACAACGCCGGCCAGCCAGACGATTATTTTCCACACCCCTATCGCTGAACGCTGGCGCGAGGCGGCCAGACTCATTGGCGTCGATATTTTCGCTATGCCTGGCGAAGCGGGGCACGCATGACGAAAAGCGCTACACTTATCGCCTTTGACTTTGGCACAAAAAGTATCGGCGTCGCTATCGGGCAGCAAATTACCGGCACCGCGCGGCCGCTTGCCGCGCTGAAAGCCCAGGACGGCACGCCCGACTGGGCAGTAATTGAGAAATTGTTACAGGAATGGCAGCCCGACGAAATCATCGTCGGCCTGCCCCTCAATATGGACGGCAGCGAGCAGCCTTTAACCGCCCGGGCGCGCAAATTCGCTAACCGCATTCATGGCCGTTTCGGCGTGAAAGTGTCTCTTCATGATGAGCGGCTTTCAACGATAGAAGCCCGCGCAGCGCTGTTTGAAAACGGCGGCTATCGGGCTCTGGGAAAAGGCCAGGTTGATTCCGCCTCGGCGGTAGTCATTCTGGAAAGCTTTTTTGAAACAAATGGCTAAAGGTCGACTAGCGGCCGTGTCGCCTGCTGGCGTAATTGCATATGCAGTAGCGGATACGGTCGCCCTTCGCCATCCAGGGGCGAACGCCCCGTTACAGAAAACCCCATACTCTGATAAAACGCGCAGGCCTGAGCGTTTTGTTCATTAACATCCAGCGACGTTACTTTTAAATTCTGTACCGCATAGCGCAAAAGCGCACGACCAACGCCCCGGCCTCGCTGCAAAGGGGCGACAAATAACATTTCGAGGCGGTCGCCTTGAGTGCCCATAAACCCTGTAATTGAACCTGTCGCATCACAGCAAATATGTACACACAGCGCTGGTAAATAGCGCTCGCGCACCAGTGGTCGCAGCGCATCGATATCCTGCTGTAACAGGAAATCATGACTGGCACGTACGGAAGACTCCCAAAGCGTGACCAGCTCATTATATTGCTCCGGCCGCGCAGCTTGAATGCGGCAACTGGGGCATTTCTGGCTATCAGTGATAGGCGTCGGCATATTTTGTTGCATAACAATTAACTCTTTTGACCGCTGTTTTTTCGTCATTTTGCAAGCGTACTCTTTTTACTGGCCACGTATCTTAACCTTCTTACGACCCCGCGCTGTGTATTATTCAACTTTATGGTTATCTTTAGAACGAATGTGACTGTTATCCGTTATCCGTTATCCGTTATCCGTTATCCGTTATCCGTTATCCGTTATC
>CALYPF010000169.1 GCA_945271245.1 uncultured Enterobacteriaceae bacterium
CTGGATCAGTTTTCAACCGCTGGGGTGGATCAGTTTTGCACCGTTGGTAACACAACACGCTATTTAGCCGGTTTACGCGCTATAGCGGTGAACAGGCCGGTAAGGCAACCGCCGCATATGTCGCTCTTGCGCAACGCCACGGGCTTGACCCGGCGCAAATGGCGCTGGCGTTCGTTCGCCAGCAGCGTTTTGTTGGCAGCACGCTTTTAGGCGCGACCTCACTTGAACAATTAAAAATTAATCTCGACAGTCTGGATATCACACTGAGCGACGAACTGCTCGCCGAACTGAACGCTATTCATCAGGTGTATACCTACCCGGCCCCCTGACTGCGACTGAGAAAGTAATTGGTTGCATTCACAGACAAAAGGCCTGCCCGCGCGGCGCGCAGGCAGGCCTGATATCAATAATGGTAAGGTTCAGCGACGATGCTGCCATATCCACAAACCGGCAATCGCCAGCGCAAATACAACGCCAAATCCGAGGCCGATGCCCTGCGCCGAAAACCCTACCTTAACCGCCAAAGAATAGGCACCGAGCATCAGTAACATCGCCGTATTTTCGCCCAGATTTTGCACCGCAATCGCATTTCCCGCGCCGACGGAACGCTTACCACGCTCTTGCAATAGCGCATTAAGCGGTACGACAAAAAAGCCGCCCAGAATACCAATCAGCAGTAGCAATCCATAGGCAGGTAGCAGGCTATGCTGCACGGCAAAGAAAGCCACTACTACGCCTATCAATATTCCCGCAGGCATACAGCGCCCGACCGTTTCAAGGGTCACTAACCGCGCGGCGGCCCCGGCTCCGGCAACAATCCCAATCGCCACCATTGCGTTGAGATAGGTTGGCGTCGCGTTATCGGTAATACCTAATGCCGCTGGTACCCAAAGTACCAGCAAAAAGCGCAGCGTGACGCCGGCTCCCCAAAACAGGCTGGTGCCCATTAATGAAAACCGCGTTTCACCATCGCGCCACAGCGCCCGGCAGGCATCTATAAAGCGATGAATCATACGCACCGGATGCCATGTCTGGCCGGGGCGGGCGGCCGCCAGCGATGGGATCATAACGTTTGCGGCTACCGCCGCCGCATACATTAATGCGCAGGCGATAAGCGCCGCCAAAACGTGCCAGTCGGCCAGCATACCGCCGACCACAGAGCCAAGTAAAATAGCGGCGATCGTTGAAGATTCCATAAGACCGTTCGCCTTCACCAGCCGGTCTCCGGTAGTGAGTTCGCCGAGGATGCCATACTTCGCGGGTGAATACGCGGCGGCGCCGATGCCAACCAGCGTATAACCCAAAAATGGGTCAAACCCCAGGCAAATGACCATCGCTCCGGCCAGTTTCATGGCGTTCGCCACCATCATAACGCGGCCCTTACCAAAGCTATCGGCCGCCTGGCCGACAAACGGCGCGCACAGGATATAGGCTCCCACAAAAACCATCTGTAAAACCGGCTGGCTCCACTGGGGGTAGTGCAGCGTTTTCAGGAGCGCCAGCGTCGCGAACAGTAGCGCGTTGTCGCCAAACGCCGAGAAAAATTGCGCAATAACCACAGCGCCCATTCCACGCGACCACAGCGAAGCGTCTGCGTTATTTGTGCTCATTGTCACTTTCCGTCTCATCGATCGTGTTTTTCAGGGTGACAAAATCTGGCTTACCGCTGCCCAGCACCGGCAATTGTTTGAGATAGCGAATATCGCGCGGCACCGCCAGCTCCGGCACACCGCCTGAGCGGGCCTGCTGCTGCAACCGATCGCGCGCCATATCTGGGTCGGTAGTAAACAGCACCAGCGCTTCACCTTTCGCCGCATCGTTTTTCACCACAACCGCGTGCATTTTTTCCGGGGATACCGCGAGCGCCAGCTGTTCTACGGTTTCCAGCGACACCATTTCACCTGCGATTTTGGCAAATCGTTTTGCCCGCCCCTGGATTGAACAAAAACCCTGTTCATCAAACAGTACGATATCGCCAGTGTCATACCAGCCATCTTCCATAACGCCCTGCTCGTTTTCGGCAGCGGGTTTTTCCAGCACGCCTGGTTTCTCAATACGCAGATAGCCGTTCATGATATTTGGCCCTTTCAACTGCAAACGTCCCCCCTGCGCTATGCCAGGCACGCTCATCAATCGCGCATCCATCCCCGGCAATAAACGCCCTACGGTACCGGGCTTGGCCGCCATAGGAACATTAATCGACACCACCGGTGCGCATTCGGTTACGCCATAGCCTTCAAGAACCCGTAGCCCAAATTTATCCTGCCAAAGTTGCCGCGTGCTATCCTGCAGTTTTTCCGCACCAGCGACCACATAGCGCACGCGGTAGAAATCGTAAGGATGGGCAAAGCGCGCGTAATTGCCAAGGAAAGTCGAGGTGCCAAAAATCACCGTACAGTTACGGTCATACGTTAACTCCGGCACGATGCGATAATGCAGCGGGCTGGGATACAAAAAGACCTCCGCGCCGGTGAAAAGCGGCGTAAACAGCCCGACGGTTAGCCCGAACGAGTGAAAAAGCGGCAGCGCCGACATAAATTTATCGTCCGCCGTAAAGTCCGCAACGCAGCAAATCTGCTCCACATTCGCCAGCAGGCTCTTATGGCTATGCACCACGCCCTTTGGGCTGCCTTCCGAGCCTGATGTGAATAGCACCAGCGCAGCATCTTCCGGCTTCTGCGGTACTTCAGCCAGGTGCGGCATCATCATATGGGCAAAAATCCACAGCTTATCGCGCAGCGTGACTTCCGATTTTAAATCTTCAAGAAACACCCAGCGAACATCGGTAATTTGCTCCGGCAGGTGCCAAAGCTTGCCTTTATCCAGAAACTGACGCGAGGTAAAAATCGTCTTGATTTGCGCCGATGTCACCGCACAGGTTAGCCCTTTAACGCCCGCCGTATAGTTCATCATTGCCGGCACGCGCCCGCGCGATATCGCGCCGAAAATCACCGCGGCGCTAATGGCGGCATTCGGTAACATCAGACCAATCGTTTCTCCCGGGCGGCTATAGTGATTCAGTACGCGGCCAACAAAGAGCGTCTTCATGAGCAGTGAACGGTAAGTGTCCGGCTTAAAGTTAATATCTTCGATGCAGCGTTTACGCTCGCCATAGCGGTACTGGGCGCGCAGCAGTGCTTGAAACAGGGTTTCGCGCGGCCTTGAAGCCATTCGCGCTTCCATCATAATGTGATGCAGAGCCTCCCCCGCCAGGCGGCGCCTGTCGCGCGCGCGCGGCGCTTCTGGCATAGCAACGCGCGTTGGCGGCAGGACGTGCAGTGAAATGCGGGGGAACAATCGCCGCTTTACCTTCCCCTTCAGGCGACTGAAAAATGTCAGTTCCGCCCCCTCAATGCGCAGCGGCACCACGGTTGCCTGCGTCTTCGCCGCAAGGAATCCCGCACCATCGTATATTTTCATCAGCGAGCCGGTGGTGGATATACGCCCTTCCGGGAAAATAACCACCGGGCGCCCCTGCTCAACTAATCTCACCAGCTGTTTTATCGACATCGGTTTTGTAGGATCAAGCGGCACAAAATCGATAATCGGCGTTAACCAGCGCATAAACCATTGAGAAGTAATAGAGCTGTAAACGGCGAAAACCGGACGCACCGGCATGAAAAGCGCCACAATTATGCCGTCAATAAATGAAACGTGGTTCGGGGTAATTAATACCCGCTGCTCACGCAATGCGTTGAGATCGCCGGTAACTCTGACCCGAAACAGGATGCGAAATAAGGCGCGAAAAAATCCAAACACAATTTCAACTCCATTTGGGTGCGCAAAATTCGTGCGCTTAACGTTTTATCTGCCGCCGTGCGGAGCAACGTAAGCGCCCGCGCATAACAGGAAAAGTGGATTAAGTGTAGCGGATGCAGAATACATGAGACGACGTGGAAGCGCGACGATGGAAGAAAAGAGAATAAAAAAAACCTGCGCATCCGCGCAGGTTGGTGTAACTGTTGCAATCGACCTTGCGGACGATGCCACCTATCAATACCTCTGGGATATCAACTGTAACAGCGCAAGGATCGCCTGCGCCATGAAGGAATCGCAACAGCCCTTCGCAAAATGTAACTAAAGGTTTGCTCTGAAATCATTGAAAGGCCTTTCTTTTTCTGCGCGTCCCTGACCTCATATGCACTTCGGGTCAATTCACTGCTAAAGAAAATGTTAACGCCTTCATATAGGATTTTTGCCATAGTCAACGGGACGTATCAGGACAATACCTTGAACTAACGTGATTTTTCCGTAAGACTGCGGTGTAAACGCTTTCTCTGCCAGAGGTGAACAATGGCGACTATTAAAGATGTCGCGCGGCTCGCAGAAGTTTCCGTCGCGACAGTATCACGCGTCATCAACAACTCTCCTAAAGCCAGTGAGGCCTCACGTAAAGCAGTGACCAGCGCGATGCGTACGCTTAATTATCATCCTAATGCCAATGCGCGAGCGCTGGCGCAGCAAAACACTGAAACCATTGGGCTGGTGGTCTCAGACGTCGCGGACCCTTTTTTTGGCGCAATGGCAAAAGCGCTGGATCAGGTGGCCTGGCGCACGGGTAATTTTCTGCTGATTGGTAACGGCTATCACAATGCTGAGAAAGAGCGGCAGGCAATTGAGCAACTTATACGTCATCGCTGCGCGGCGCTGGTGGTCCACGCCAAAATGCTCCCCGATAACGAACTGGCCGATTTAATGCGCCAAATCCCCGGCATGGTTCTGATCAACCGCCATTTACCTGATTTCTCTGAACGCTGCGTGGCGCTTAATGACCGCTATGGCGGCTGGCTGGCAACGCGCCATTTGATACAAATGGGGCATCGGCATATCGGTTTTATCTGCTCAAATCACCCTATTTCTGACGCAGAGGATCGCCTGCTCGGCTATTACGACGCCCTGAAAGAGTATGCTATTCCCTGCGATGAGCGGCTGGTGACCTTCGCCGAGCCGGATGAAAGCGGCGGTGAGCAGGCCATGACGGAACTACTAGGGCAAGGGTGCGCCGTTAGCGCCGTCGCATGTTACAACGACTCGATGGCGGCCGGAGCAATGGGCGTTCTGAACGATAACGGAATTGAAGTTCCTAAACGCATTTCGCTGATTGGTTTCGACGATGTCATCGTGTCACGCTACGTGCGGCCACGCTTGACCACCATCCGCTACCCTATCGTTACTATGGCGACCCAGGCCGCAGAGCTGGCGCTGGCGCTGGCTGAAAACCGCCCGCCCCCGCCAACCACGCATCTGTTCAGCCCGACGCTGGTGCGCCGCCACTCGGTGTTTTCTCTGGAGAGTTAGCCGCGCGCTACACTTCTTCCAGCGCCAGCAGGTCCTGGATAGTTTGACGCCGCCGAATCAGGCGCGCTTCGCCGTTATCCAGCAACACTTCTGCCAACAGCGGTCGGCTGTTGTAGTTAGACGACATCGACGCGCCATACGCGCCGGTATTGTGTATCACCAGATAATCGCCGGGGTGTAACTCCGGCAGGCGGCGCGTCTCAACGGTACCGCCCTCCTGCTGGGTAAACACATCGCCAGACTCGCACAGCGGCCCGGCCACGACGTAATCCTGCGGCCTGCCGTTTTCCAGCGCCCGTCCGTCACCCGCCAGCGCGGAAATAGGGTGATAACTGCCATACATCGCCGGGCGCATTAAATCATTAAAACCGGCATCGGCCAGCGCAAAATGGCGCGACCCCATACGCTTCACGCTGCGCACCTGAGTAAGCAACGCGCCGGCTTCCGCAACTAAAAACCGCCCGGGCTCAATCTCAAGCATAACGGGATGCCCAAGGTGCAGCGCGATTTTTTCCCGCGCGGCGTTCCACAACCCGTAGTAGTGCCCGGCATTTATCTCCCGCTCCCCGTCGCGATAAGGCACCGACAGGCCGCCGCCTGCGGAAATCGCCTGAATGTCCTCACCGGCGGCAATGGTTTGTTCCACCATCGCCCCGCATACGCGTTCCAGATGGCCATAGTCGACGCCGGAGCCAATATGCATATGCAGCCCAATTAACCGCAGTCGATGGCGCTTAACCGCCGCCAGCGCTAAGTGAAGCTCTGCAAACCAAATCCCGTGCTTGCTGTTCTCACCGCCGGTGTTGGTTTTTTGGCTGTGCCCGTGGCCGAAGCCGGGATTAATACGCAGCCAAACTTCATGCCCCGGTGAAACGGCGCCCAATTGATCCAACATATCAATGGAGCCCGCGTTAACGGCAATGCCCAGTTCAGCCACCCGTGCCAGCGTAGCGTCATCAATAACGTCAGCGGTAAATACAATATCCTGCGCCTGATATCCGGCCACCAGCGCGCGTTCAATTTCCCCCAGCGAAACGGCGTCAACCTTTACTCCCTGCTCACGCATAAGCCGTAAGATTTGCGTGTTGGAGCAAGCCTTCTGCGCAAAGCGGATAACATCAAACTGGCGCAGGCGCGCAATTTGACGTCGGATAACCGCAGCATCGTAAACCCAGAGCGGATGGCCAAACCGGGCTGGCAGCGCAAGAAGGCTGGCATCTGAAAACGCACCGGAAGCAGAAGATATAGCACAAGACATTAGCGACTCCCCGTTTAATGAAAGCCTATTACGCCATACTCTTTTTCAGGGGAAAAATATCTCTTTCAGGGGATTCTATGCATTTATGATATAGCTTAAGATATATCATCTGGATATAGTTCCCCAACCTACGGCGAGAACCAATGCCCGCGCTGACATTACGCCATATTGAAGTCTTTCATGCGGTGATGACCACCGGCAACGCAACGGAGGCCGCCGCGCTGCTCCACACCTCCCAGCCAACCATAAGCCGCGAACTGGCGCGCCTGGAAAAGTTAATAGGGTTTGCGCTGTTTCAGCGCGTGCGCGGGCGCCTGCAGCCAACGGCGCAGGGGTTGCATCTGTTTGAAGAAGTTCAGCGCTCCTGGTACGGGCTGGAGCGTATACGCAGAGTAGCGCAGAATTTACGTGATTTTCGCGAGGGCGAATTATCTATTGCCTGTTTGCCCGTATTTTCTCAGTCATTGCTTCCCGCACTGCTACAGCCTTTCTTAGCCCGCTACCCGCAGCTTAGCGTGAGTATCATTCCTCAGGAATCGCCGTTACTCGAAGAGTGGCTTTCCGCACAGCGCCACGATATCGGGCTAACGGAAACCGTATCAGCCCCTGCGGGTACCGAACAACACACGCTGCTCACCCTGAACGAAGTCTGCGTTCTGCCGCCCGGGCATCCTCTCGCCGAAAAGCCGCGCTTAACGCCCATGGACTTTGACGGGCAGCCGTTTATCAGTTTGTCGCGCACCGACGCCTACCGGCAACTGCTTGACTCCCTGTTTCAGGAGCATGGGGTACGGCGACGCATGGCGCTGGAAACCCACAGCGCCGCCTCGGTATGCGCGCTGGTGCGCGCCGGTGCCGGACTATCAATCGTTAATCCGCTCACGGCGCTGGACTATGCCGCCAGCGGCGTCGCGGTACGCCGCTTTACGCTCGATGTGCCTTTTACCGTCAGCCTAATCCGGCCATCACACCGCCCGGCATCCATGATAGTCGACGCATTTTGCGATCATCTGCACCGCGGCATGTCGGGCTTTGAACGCAGCCTGGACGCCCTGCTTACGCCTGAGAACCCAGCATAAACGCAACCGCCGCATCCGCGTGCAGCACGGCAGTATCAAACACCGGCACCGGGCAATCCTGCGGCTGTAACAGCAGGCCTATCTCCGTACAGCCAAATATCACGCCCTGCGCTCCCCGCGCCACAAGCTGAGTAATCGCGCTCTGGAAGATACGTTTTGACTCCGGGTTAAACGCGCCAAGGCATAGCTCTTCAAAAATAATGCGGTTGATGCGCGCGCGCTCTTCAGCCTCGGGGATCAGCGTTTCAATCTCAAAATCGGCCTGCAAACGACCGCGATAAAAATCCTGCTCCATAGTGTAGCGCGTTCCCAGTAGCGCCACCCGCGACAGCCCCTGCTCGCAAATAGCCTGCCCGGTGGCATCAGCGATATGCAAAAAAGGCAGCCGACATCCGGCTTCGATAGCCGGCGCTACGCGGTGCATAGTATTGGTACATAGCACGATACCCTCGGCGCCCGCCTGCGCTAAACCGCACGCCGCCTGGGTTAACAGCTCCCCCGCTTTATCCCATGCGCCGGTTGCCTGGCACACTTCAATTTCATGGAAATCGACGCTGTGTAATAAAATACGCCCGGAATGTAACCCACCCAGCCGCGATTTAATTCCTTCATTTATTAGCCGGTAATAAGGGATTGTGGACTCCCAGCTCATGCCGCCCAGCAGACCAATGGTTTTCATCTTTTTCTCCTGATAATCATTAAGCGAACATTAACTTTGCCCGTTAGTTACGCTCAACGAAAGCGTTAAGGTAAAGAGCCAGGCCCGCCCGATGTTAATAGCGCAGCCAGATTAGCGTATCCGTTGATTGATGCGCAAAAACCGGAGTCTACGCGCGCTGGATGAGAGTTTCGAGCGTAGCGCAGTTTAAAATAGCGGCCGACGCAGCGTAAATGTCAACAACGGGTAAAAAGTGATCCACTTACCGTCACCACCAACGGTCTAA
>CALYPF010000170.1 GCA_945271245.1 uncultured Enterobacteriaceae bacterium
ACTATCACTTAAATAAGTGATATTGGTTGTCTGGAGATTCAGGGGGCCAGTCTAGGGGGTAAGAATGTGATTAACCCGGTTTGCAAACGCCCGGATAAATTGCCGCGTCGGCGCAGCATATCTGCAAGATAATCAAACAGACCAAGTGCTACGCCTAAAAAAGAGGTAGCGAGCGCCAAATCAGCAAACAAATGCACCGCTAATTCTACGCCTGGGGCGGTGACAGTGTTGCGTATCGCCTGTAATAAGCCATTTAACCCACTATTAGCGGCCAAGATGCCGAGAAAAGTCTCTCCTGAAATGGCGCCCAGAGTCGCAAGTTGCCAGAGCAAATATGCAACCAGTGGAATAGCGCTACCCAAAATAAAAATCTTGCGCAGGCGGCGAGTATCGCCTCCCATGTATTTCACGATACTGGGAATGCTGCCGTGAAAACCAAATGAAGTGAAAAGTACGGGAATGGCGGATAACGCCAGGCCTTGTTCAACCGGTAGTGTTGTCAGGTTCACCCGATGGATGTGTGGCATCATCAGCGCCAGCATAACCACCAGCATAACCACCAGCATAATAAGCTTTGCGCTAAACAGCCCGCGATTACAAAAGTCCACGGCGTGCGTCCCGGCGCTTACCACGCTTCCGGCAATGAACGTAAACAATAATGCGCCAGCGGTAGGAGAAAAAGCGCTATTGAACCAGTCGTTAACGCTGCCGGCAATCAGTTCGCCGGCACCGCTAATATAAGCGGCCGTTAGCGCATACATCAAGAACAGCATACTGCCACCGGCCAGCCACTGCCCTGTACGGCCCAGCTCACGCCGTGCCAGCGTGCCTAGCCCCATATCCGGAGGGGCTGACTGCCAGACTTCGACTAATAAAAGAGCGGTTAATACCATTAATGCCCATAAAAAAAACAGTGATAGCGCGGTTACGCTAAACCCCGCACCTGCGGCGGCTAACGGCATTGCCAGCATTCCTGCGCCAATTGTGGTTCCTGCGACAATAAACATGCTGCCAAAAGCGCGATTTTTCACTGTATTCCTCTGGGAAACTTCCATTTATGATGGGCGAGAGGGTACGAAAATTAGGGCAATTCGTCAAATCGACGTTACAGTTTGTGTAATTATATCTTTACGCAAGGGTGGGCTGCATTGTGGTATCGTTCGTAGGTTATCGGAAATATTACGTGGTTTAGCGACAGAATTTCTGGTTTAAGGCTCACGGAAAGGCCGAACGTACCTTTTGCTTATCGATAGAGGTAAAATGGCGAAAATGAAAATCTAATGGGAGAGTAGAATGACTCAACGTTTGAGCGCTGAAGACGAACTGGTATCCGATGTTGTCGCCTGCCAGCTTGTCATTCGCCAGATTTTAGATGTGATTGACGTCATTGCACCGGTAGAAGTGCGCGATAAAATGGCGGATCAACTGAAGAGTATCGATTTTTCTGCCTCGGAAGCGGGTATAGATCCGATTACACGGCGCGCAGTCCAAAAAGCTATAGCGCTGCTTGAATTGAAATTTGAGCGCCCGGAAAAGCGGTCAGAAACGCATTAATGCTTTCTCCGTTCGTGAGGTACCGTTCCAGCCTTTGCATATTCCCGTCTACGCTTTATCTATAATTACTCACGGCCTGTTTATGAAAACAGGCTTAACTTTGCCGACGCTTCTTAAAACCGAACGCGTCAGCAAATTTCAACCTTACAGCCCTTACCCGCAAAATGGCGATCCCCGTCACATTGTCTATACTTACTGACCGATGTCGATAAACCTGTTTAGGTTTTAATCAATTCTGGCATTTAATTAACCGGTAAGGAGGAGCGCCAAAGTGACAGTAGTAGCATCCGTTCCCCCCCTTAGCCCTGGCAGATACGCATTTTTCTTCGATCTTGACGGCACGCTGGCTGAAATTCAGCCCCATCCTGATAGCGTTTTACTACCTGATACCGTTAAGAAAACTTTAAAAAAACTGGTGGATTACTGCGATGGTGCGGTAGCGCTGGTGTCAGGGCGATCGATGACTGAACTCGACCACCTTTCTGCACCGCTGCATTTACCGCTGGCGGGGGTGCATGGCGCAGAAAGACGCGATGCCGCGGGAATATCGCACGCTACTCAATTCGATGCCGATCTTAAACGGCGGATAGCCAGCGCGCTGGCCACTGAACTCCAGCCTCTGAAAGGCGCGCATCTGGAAAAAAAGAGCGCGGCGTTCGCATTACATTATCGTCAGGCGCCTCAGTACGAGAAGGCTATCTGGCAAATTGCTGAATCACTGGCAGCAATTCATGAAGAGATTGACCTGCAACCCGGCAAATGTGTGATTGAGGTGAAGTTAAAGGGGAGTGACAAAGGTACGGCGATTGATGCCTTTATGCAGGAGGCGCCATTTATCGGGCGCATCCCGGTATTTTTAGGTGACGATCTTACGGATGAACTCGGATTTGACGCTGTAAACCGTCGGCAAGGGATTAGCATCAAAGTCGGTGACGGCGAAACCCGGGCGCAGCGGCGCCTGGAGGACGTTAGCGACGTCTGGAAATGGCTGGACAACACTGTTCGCCAGTTTAAAGAAATAGACGCAGGCAATCCTGAGGAGAACCGACAATGAGCCGTTTAATCGTGATCTCAAATAGGGTCGCTCCCCCTGATGATAAAAAAAGCGGGGCCGGCGGGCTGGCCGTGGGCATTCTCGGCGCGTTAAAAAGCGCGGGAGGCCTCTGGTTCGGCTGGAGCGGTGATACCGGTGATGAGACCGCCCCGCTAAATACAGTGACCCAGGACAATATTAGCTGGGCAACGTTTGATTTAAGTGAGCGGCATTACCAGGACTATTATTGCCAATTTTCAAATGCGGTGCTTTGGCCCGCCTTTCATTACCGATTGGATCTGGTGAATTATCAGCGCGAAGCGTGGGAAGGTTATCAGCAGGTGAATGCGCTACTGGCAGAAAAGCTCCTGCCGCTCATCGAGCCGGATGACGTACTGTGGGTGCATGATTATCATTTACTGCCGTTCGCTCATGAATTGAGGAAACGCGGCGTCAGCAACCGCATTGGCTTCTTTTTACATATCCCTTTTCCTACGCCGGAAATTTTTAGCGCACTGCCGCCGCACGCAGAACTATTGGAACAACTGTGCGACTATGATTTGCTCGGCTTTCAAACCCAAAGCGACAGCGCTGCCTTTTTGGATGGCGTAGCGATGAAAACCCGGCTTACAGGCAATGATGCCCGGGGGTATAGCGCCTGGGGTAAAAACTTCCGCACCGCGGTGTATCCGATAGGGGTTGAACCGCGTGACATTGCTGAGCAGGCCGCTGAGCCGCTTCCTCCTAAACTTGCGCAGATGAAGCAGGAGTTGATCAGCCTGAAAAATATCTTCTCCGTAGAGCGTCTTGACTACTCTAAGGGGCTGCCGGAGCGCTTCCTGGCCTTTGAATCATTACTGGAGCGTTACCCGGAGCATCACGGTAATATTAGCTATACGCAGATTGCGCCGACTTCACGCGGCGATGTACAGGCTTATCAGGATATTCGCCATCAACTGGAAACCGAAGCCGGGCGTATTAACGGTAAATACGGGCAATTGGGCTGGACGCCGCTTTACTACCTGAATCAGCATTTTGATCGACGTTTACTCATGAAAGTATACCGTCATGCGGATGTAGGGCTGGTAACGCCGCTGCGCGATGGGATGAATTTGGTCGCGAAAGAATATGTAGCGGCGCAGAATCCGGAAAACCCCGGCGTGCTGGTACTGTCGAAATTTGCCGGCGCGGCGCACGAGCTGACTTCCGCGCTTATCGTCAATCCTTACGATCGTGATGAAGTGGCCGATGCGCTGCATCGTGCGCTGACGATGCCGCTGGCAGAACGGCTGTCGCGTTACAGCGAAATGATGAAAATCATTGAACAAAACGATATTGACTGCTGGCAGCGCGCGTTTATACGCGACCTGAACGCGGTAATACCGCGCAGCCCGGAAAGCCAGTTACAGCAAAAAGTCGCGACATTTCCTCGCCTGGCATAATACTTAACCGCAACACAAGTCAGCCCGCCCTGGGCTGACTTCATGCATCCGGCGCGTTAATGAATAGCGTCTTTCCTACTTTAACCCCAGTCGCTTTGCAAGCCTGTGCAAATTGGCAACATTAACGTCTAGCTGCCGGGCCGATGCTGCCCAATTATTGTGATTTTCTGCCAGTGTATTTTGTAGCATCCTGCGCTGAAACTCATCCGTAGCGTGGCGTAGTGTGTCATTTGCCGACGTAGAGACTTCGGCTGTTTGCAGAGGACTTTCAGACCCGATGACGGTAGAGCTTTCTTCTGCCTGTAAAGCAAAGTGCGAAGGAAGTAAGCGAAGCTCGTCTCCGGCCTGCGCCGCGCGAGCGAGAACCACCGCCCGGTATAGCGTATGCGCCAGTTCGCGAACATTCCCGGGCCACGAATACCGTTTTAACAGGGTCAGCGTTTCCGCAGCCAGCGCGACGCGGGCCAATCCCAGCCGCGTGCGGCTGCGCTCACAAAAGAAGCCCGCCAGTAGCGCAATGTCTTCGCCACGCTCACGTAATGAAGGCACGCTAACCGGAAATACGCTCAAACGATGAAACAAATCGGCGCGGAAATTTCCGGCCAGGACCTCCTGCTTGAGGTCCCGATTGGTGGCGGCCAGGACGCGTACATCAACGTGCAGGCTTCTGTCATCTCCAACGCGCTGCAAATCGCCATATTGTAGTACGCGCAGCAGTTTGGCCTGAAGCGGCAGAGAAAGTTCACCGATTTCGTCGAGAAAAAGCGTGCCTTCATGTGCCATCTCAAATTTGCCACTGCGGTGGCTAATTGCGCCGGTAAAAGCCCCTTTGATATGACCAAACAGCTCACTTTCTGCGACGCTTTCCGGCAGCGCCGCGCAATTTAAATAGACCAGTGGTTTGTGCGCTCGCGTCGAGCCCAAATGGATGGCGCGCGCCACCAGCTCTTTGCCGGTACCCGTTTCCCCGCTGATTAACACATTCAAATCGGTGGGAGCGACCACATCAATCTCTTTTTTTAATTGCTGGATACCGGCCGAGAGGCCGATCATTTCATTAATTTCATTCTCCGGCCCGTCATCTCGTGCCGCGAGCGGTGCGGGCAGCCCGTTATAGTGCTCTAGTTTTTCCATTAATAGCGCATTGTGCAGCGCCCCGGCGGCCAGCACGCTAATCAAACGAAGCTCTTCATCGCTGAAGTTATCAAATTGATCGGGGCGTAATCCATCCAGCGTCAGGGCGCCAATAAGCGTGTGGCTATTAAAAAGCGGCAGCCCGACGCAGGCGTGCACTTTCAGGCTATCCTGCCCGGGAATTAGCCCGTCATAAGGATCGGGAAGAGTGGTATCGGCCGGGAAGCGCACTACGTCTCCCGCACGGGCAATGGCCTCCAGGCGAGGGTGGGCTTCCAGTCTGAAGCGACGCCCGAGTACATCGGGAGAGAGGCCGTCAATCGCGAGTGGCCGAAACTGCCGCTGCTCATAGCGAAGCAAAGCGGAAGCATCGCAATCTAATATCTCACGCAGTGTACTGATAAGACGCTGAAAACGGTCTTGATGAGAAATTCCGGTTTGTAGCTGAATGGCAATTCTTGCAAGGAGTGCGACGGAGAGACTCATAGTTTAAACTCGTAGTCATTTTGACAAAATGCAGTGTCATTAAGACTACCATAAAAATAGTCATTATGACTTAATATTTATATATGGTTTTAAATAAATTCATTTTAAACAATAAGTTAATAAGTTGGCACGCATTTTGATATCTCATTAGCAACGTATTGATATTTCTACCATGCTACTGAGGTTAACGATGGCCATTCACGTAAAAAATAATATTCATTGGGTTGGGCAGCGCGATTGGGAAGTGCGTAACTTTCACGGAACAGAATATAAAACCTTAAAAGGCAGCAGTTACAACAGTTACTTGATCAGTGAAGAAAAAAATGTGCTGATTGATACGGTTGACCACAGGTTTGCGCGTGATTATGTGCAAAATCTACGGGCAGAAATCGACCTGAATGACATCGATTATATCATCATTAACCATGCAGAAGAGGATCACGCGGGCGCGCTTTCCGAACTGATGTCATACATTCCGAACACCCCGATTTACTGCACCGCTAACGGCGTAGATTCAATTAATGGGCACCACCATCACCCGGAATGGAATTTCAACATAGTGAAAACCGGCGACTCGCTGGATATTGGCAATGGAAAA
The DNA here is from genome assembly GCA_945271245.1 of uncultured Enterobacteriaceae bacterium. Classification (GTDB taxonomy): domain Bacteria; phylum Pseudomonadota; class Gammaproteobacteria; order Enterobacterales; family Enterobacteriaceae; genus Apirhabdus; species Apirhabdus apintestini. The sequence continues at coordinate 6,248 of CALYPF010000170.1, forward strand.
CAGCTCATTTTTGTTGAAACCCCAATGCTGCACTGGCCCGATAGCATGATGACCTATCTGACCGGTGATGCGGTATTGTTCAGTAATGACGCCTTCGGCCAGCACTACTGCGATGAACGCCTGTTCAACGATGAAGTCGATCAAAATGAATTATTTGAGCAGTGTCAGCGCTATTACGCGAATATCCTCACGCCGTTTAGCCGCCTGGTCACGCCGAAGATTCAGGAAATTCTTGGGTTTAACCTACCGGTCGATATGATTGCGACGTCTCACGGCGTAATTTGGCGCGATAATCCCACGCAAATCGTTGAACTGTATCTGAAATGGGCGGCGGATTATCAGGAAGATCGTATCACCATTTTCTACGATACCATGTCAAATAATACCCGCATGATGGCCGATGCCATTGCCCAGGGGATCAACGAGGTTGATTCCCGAGTAGCGGTGAAGATCTTTAATATTTCACACAGCGATAAAAACGAAATCCTGACCAATGTATTCCGCTCTAAAGGCGTACACGCGGGAACGTCAACCATGAATAACGTCATGATGCCGAAAGTCGCCGGGCTGCTGGAAGAGCTAACCGGGCTGCGCTTTCGTAATAAACGCGCCAGTGCGTTCGGCTCCCACGGCTGGAGCGGCGGGGCGGTTGATCGTTTGTCGACGCGCTTGCAGGACGCCGGATTTGAAATGTCCCTGAGCCTGAAGGCAAAATGGCGCCCGGATTTTGATGCGCTGGAAGTTTGCCGCCAGCACGGGCGCGATATTGCTCGCCAGTGGGCGCTGGCGCCGTTGCCCGATACTGCCCCCAGCGCCCAGCCCTCATCGCCCGCAGCTGCTGCAGATAAGGCTCCGCAAACGCGCGATTTAGGACCCTGCATGCAGTGTAGCGTATGCCAGTGGATTTATGACCCGCTAAAAGGGGAGCCGATGCAGGGCGTTGAGCCGAATACGCCGTGGACAGAAGTACCTGAAGGATTCCTGTGTCCGGAGTGCTCTCTCGGTAAAGAGGTCTTCGATGAACTGGCGCGGGAGGCGAAATGAATCACGGAATTGTGATTATTGGTTCGGGCTTCGCCGCCCGCCAATTGGTGAAAAATATCCGCAAACGCGACGGGGAAACGCCGATCGCGCTTATCGCTTCGGACAGCGCGGATGACTATAACAAGCCAGAGCTCAGCCACGCTATCAGCCAGGCGCAAACCGCTGCAGCGATGACGCGACAGCGCGCCGCAGAGTTTGCAAAGCAGTGTAATGTGCAACTATTCCCCCATACGGCGGTGACGAAGATAGACGCACAGGCTAAGCGAATCTTCAGTGAAGATAATCACTGGCAGTATGACAGCCTGGTGCTGGCTACCGGAGCCTGCGCTATTCGCCCGCCAATTCCGGGCGCGGATCGCCTGCTGACATTAAATAGCCTGTGCGAATACCAGGCGTGTGAACCGCGTCTTAGAAATTCCCGGCGCATTGTTATCATCGGCGGCGGCCTTATTGGCTGTGAATTGGCCATGGATTTTCGCCGGGCGGGAAAACAGGTAACGCTGATAGACCGCACTTCTTCTCTATTGGCTTCACTATTACCGGTTGAGATTAGCGCTCGTCTGATGCGGCGCTTGACGGAAACCGGAGTTGAGGTTCTGCTTAATCAAAGCGTGACTGAACTCACGCGGGATAGCGCGGCACTGCGCCTTTCTCTCGCTAGCGGGCGCGTTATCGAGGCGGATGAGGCGGTTGCCGCAGTGGGGCTGCGCCCGTGCGTAACGCTGGCGCAAAATGCGGGCCTGACCGTGAAGCGCGGTATTGTTGTAGATGAATCACTGTGCACCAGCCATGCAGGCATTTATGCGCTAGGCGACTGCGCGGAGATTAACGGCGCGGTGCGGCCTTTTTTACAACCGGCGCAGTTTGCGGCGATGGCGCTGGCAAAAACCCTGACCGGCGAGCCAACCCCACTGCGGCTGCCGGCGATGCTCGTCAAAGTGAAAACGCCTGAGCTACCGCTGCAGCTTGCGGGGGAAACGCAGCGCGAAGATTTGCACTGGCAGATAGCCACCGATGCCCATGGGCTGATAGCCAAAGGTTTCGATGCGATGAAAAGCCTGCGCGCATTTGTCGTCAGCGAAGATAATATGCCGGCGGCCTTTACGCTGCTGCGGGAGCTATCCGTTTAATCAAAAAGCTAACTGCAGACGCAGCGACGCAGGAGGCTTGGGTTAGGCGTCCTGCGCCTTGCTGCATTTAAGCGTGAATTTATCCGTGTTACCAACGGTGCAAAACTGATCCACCCCAGCGGTTGAAAACTGATCCA
>CALYPF010000171.1 GCA_945271245.1 uncultured Enterobacteriaceae bacterium
GACAGGCTGCGGGAGAGGCGCCCCGGGGCGGTTTCCCCGCAGCGGACGCGCGGCTATTCTGCCACGCCAGCGGAACGGCCGCTGTCGCAGGCCCTGCGGCCTTTACTGAATGCCGGACCATAACGTCACGCGCCCGGCCGCGCATCTCACATGCCATCCATCCCGTCCGGCCAGCGCAGGCAGCCCTTTTTCATAACCCTCAGCGCAAAAGCTATGGCGTATCTCCGTATCAGCAGCAAAATGCCGCTAACCTGCCTGAAACTTTTTCACTTATCCGATCCCGCCTGCGCTATCTGGTATCTAGATGGGCTCTTAGAGACCATTTATTCTGCTGGTAATAAATAGATATCACCTGTTAATAAAATACGCTGATGGCATCTGGGTTCAGATTGATTTCATTATGACGGTACTTTCAGTTGTTTCTCTAGCCAGGATAAAATGAAACGGGCAATTTCTGCAGGCGCATTTAAATCCAGCAGCGGGACTGGGCTTTCGAAATACGTATCGCTGGCGATGGCGATAGTATATTGATCAATAGGTAAATCCCTGCTGTCGTATCTATGCGCTGCCCGATAAAGAAGAATTTTTGGGATAGTTTCTTGCTTAAAGCCTTCTACAAGTATGAGATCGAGAAAGCGATGATCCATCCTTTGAGATAAGTAATGCAAATTCAGGGTCGGGATATCCGGTGTTTCAGTCATCAAAGCCCAGCGTTTATCACTCGCAACCAAAGTTTGATGTGCCCCGGCGTGCCGCAATTCATAACTGTCTTTTCCCGGTGTATCGACGTCCATATCATGATGCGTATGTTTTATTAAACCTGCCCGGACACCAGCCTGTTGTAATAATGGTATTAACTGTTTTAGTAGCGTTGTTTTTCCTGTGCCGCTCCAGGCAGCAATGGCTAATAAAGGAGCGTAACAACGCTTCTCTCTGCATTGAAGATCGTCTGGCGTATTAATATTGATAAAGCAGATTGCGCTATCCTGGAAGGTTACTGCATGGCCTCCCGCTTTGCGTAAAAAATCCATAACCCGACGCTCATCTGCTGCCAGGTATTGATGTAATGCCGGGGCTAACCGCCGATGCATAAGTACAATAGCTGGATGATCTTTATTGCCATCATGTACCCAAACGGCGGGGGCTTTGTTGCGCTCCCGCCATAAAGTTGCTGCGAGGGAGTTTGGAATAGCGGGCGTATCGCAGGGGCAAAATAAAAACCATTCATGCTCTAATTGCTGCATCACACTGAGCATGCCGGCAAGCGGCCCCGGATAATCGGGTAAAGAATCAGCTACTACTTTTAGGCCACTTTTCGCATACTCAGCAAAATTACGATTTGCACTAATGACTACCTGCTCGACCTGTGGATATAATTTTTCATAAACGCAGTTCCATAACGGTTTGCCATTGAGTAGAAGCAGCCCTTTATCTTTGCCTCCCATGCGTGTAGCACGCCCCCCAGCTAAAATAACGCCGCATGCGGATATCTGCTTTGTCATGATTATCGCCTCTTTTAATGTGGGTTTGAGCCTGTTAACGTGTCTACATCGAGATAAAGGAGCTCAACTATGAAATGTAAACGTCTTAATGAGGTTATTGAACTTCTTCAGCCAGCCTGGCAGAAGGACCCCGATCTTAATCTCATGCAATTTTTGCAGAAACTGGCGCAGGAGTCAGGCTTTAAAGGCGAGCTCACAGATTTGACGGATGATATTCTAATTTATCACCTTAAAATGCGCGGCTCTGCAAAAGACGCAGTCATACCAGGCTTGCAAAAAGACTATGAAGATGACTTTAAAACAGCATTACTTAAAGCCCGCGGCGTCATTAAAGAGTAAAACCTTGTAAGCGAATCAACGCAAAAGCATATGAAATGTTATCCTAAGTAGCTATTACCGTTAGCGGATATTGTTATGACGGATAGCGCGTTTCACTTTCAGACATTAAAACCGGAAACCATACTGGATGCTCTTTTTGAGCAGGGAATTCGTGTGGAATCCGGTTTAACCCCACTCAATAGCTTCGAAAATCGTGTCTATCAGTTTCAGGATGAAGAGCGTCAACGTTATGTAGTGAAATTCTATCGCCCTGAACGCTGGCATGCTGATCAAATTGAAGAAGAACATCAATTTACACTTAATTTGCAGAAAAATAATGTTCCTGTTGCTGCTCCTATTGTGTTGAGCCAGCAGACGTTGTTTAACTATCAGGGGTTTTTATTTGCTGTTTTTCCGAGTCTTGGCGGTCGGCAATATGAAACAGACAACATTATACATATGGAGTCCGTTGGACATATTTTGGGGCAGATCCATCAAATTGGTCGCCAGCAACTTTATCAGCAGCGGCCAAACATGGGGATGCAGGAATATCTGTACCAGCCACGTGAATTATTTGATGCATCGGCCTTGATTCCTTCAGTGCTTAAGACGGATTTTCTAAATAGTGTGGATAAGCTGACTCAGATAGTTGAGGAACGCTGGAAGGATTTGCCTGGCTTTTTGCGGCTGCATGGTGACTGCCATCCCGGTAACATACTGTGGCGTGATGGGCCGCTTTTTGTTGATTTTGATGATTCCAGAAATGGCCCAGCGGTACAGGATCTCTGGATGCTGCTTAATGGCGATAAGGCCGAACAGCGGATGCAACTGGAAGCGATTATTGAGGCTTATGAAGATTTTACGCCATTCAATATTAAAGAGCTGGCTTTGATTGAGCCTCTTCGCGCTATGCGAATGGTTTGGTACCTTGGCTGGATTTTACGACGCTGGAGCGATGCCGCTTTTCCTGGCAGTTTTCCCTGGATTAAGGATGAAGATTTCTGGCGAAGACAAACGGCTACCTTCAACGAACAGATTAGAGTTTTACAGGAACCCCCTTTACAACTAACACCGATGTATTAATGCAATATTCAGGAGAGAATGAGTGATGAAAAAAATTTTGATGGCGCTGGCTGGTATGATTCTGGCATTTAGTGCTTCTGCAGCGCAAATCACCAATGGCAAACAATATACAAGTTTGGATAAACCTGTAGCAGGAGAGCCTCAGGTATTGGAGTTTTTCTCTTTTTATTGCCCGCACTGTTATCAGTTTGAGGAAATGTTGCATGTTTCTGACAACGTAAAAAAGAAACTGCCGCAGGGTGTGAAAATGACCAAATATCACGTTGAGTTCCTTGGTCCTTTAGGGAAACAGTTAACTCAGGCGTGGGCGGTAGCCATGGCGCTGGGTGTTGAAGATAAGATTACCGCCCCGATGTTTGAAGCTATTCAAAAAACACAGACGGTCAACAACGTTGCGGATATTCGTAAAGTCTTTATTGATGCGGGTGTTAAAGCGGAAGAATATGATGCGGCCTGGAATAGCTTTGTGGTTAAGTCACTCGTTGCACAGCAGGAAAAAGCGGCTTCCGATCTGCAGTTACAGGGCGTGCCGGCCATGTTCGTTAATGGCAAATATATGCTAAACCCGCAGGGTATGAATACTGATGATATGGACAGTTTCCTGCAGGAATACGCTAATACCGTAAAATACCTGGTTGAGAAAAAATAATTAAAACCTGAGGTCGATGAAAAAATCGTCTCTTTTCGACTGCATCCTAAAAGTTGGCTACCCAGCGATTAGAGGTGCAGTTTTTTATTGCCCGCTAAAAACAATAGTTCATTAACATCGGCTTTAATTATAAAATCTATCTAAAATATATGGATTATTAATGCATATGCTTTTTATTATTTTCAGGAATACATCTGTGGATACGTTTGTGAAGAGTTATCTAAAATAAGAACATCCTCTAACTACCTGTTATCTTCTGTTATTCCATATTCCTTATATATAGCGGTAATAACATCGTCTTTATCGTGCCAGATAGTATTGAGCCAAAGCTGAAACTGGCGTTTGAAGTTCTTATCCTTCACGTAATCACCGTGTAAGCCTTTATCCACAGGAATAAGATTGATGCGAACGACAATGCAGGTCAGTTTACCGCTTAGCATGGCATAGAAAGGATTTTGGTTATTTTCCGGGTAGCACAGCGTTACATTCAGCATTTTATCAAACTGTTTACCCAAAACATTCAGTGCCATTGCAATTCCTGCGGCTTTAGGTGGCAGCAAATTTTGATAAGGCGATCGACTTTGTTGACGCTTCTCTTTCGTAAGTCTGGACCCTTCAACAAAATTAACGATGGTGGTCGGCCACAAGCGGAATTTTTCACATGAGCGACGGGTTGTTTCCACGTCTTTCCCGCGCTTTTCTGGATGGCGAATCAAATAACTGCGGGAATAACGCCGCATAAAAGGCATATCCAGTGCCCAGCAGGCCAGACCAAGAAACGGAACCCAGGCAAGTTGCTGTTTAAGAAAATATTTATTTACGGGAATGTGTTTACGGAACAAAACACATAATACGACGATATCTGCCCAACTGCGGTGGTTACAAATTAATAAGTACCAATTTTTTTTACTAAGCCCTTCGAGCCCCTGGACATCCCATTTTAAAAATGGATTGAGTCGTAACAAAACTGCCAGTCCGCAACTCCAGCAATACATCATGACATTACAAAAACGTGAAATAGAGCGCCACACAACTGGTATCGGGAGCAGTAGTTTTATTACCCCGGCAATAATCATGGGGATGGAGCAGACAATAGTTACCAGGCAGGCAAGTATGACGCTTAAAAATAAAGTTATTGGGGCGAGAAGTCTCGACATGGTTTTTTCTGTTTTATAGGTAAAAGAATCGCCGGCAAAATTTCGCCAGCTACAAATACTATCAGAAACGCGGAATGAAGATGAGCGCAAAAGCGGTGGCAGAGGGGATTGATGATTATTAACTATAAAATAAGGGAAAATGGAGTAATAAAATCATTTATATCCACAATAGCAATGATCGGGTAAATTAATACGCAATTAAAGAGTGCGCTCATTAACTTATTGAAAAATAATAAATTTTGTCTTTTTTTCTTCTGTTGTGATTTTGAGGGGGAAATCTTGCACCTTTTTGTTCACAAAGTTATCCACAGAGAAGGCGTTGGTCGAGAGCTGTGATCGAATGCTTTGCTGTGATTTAGGGAAAACGTCGAGTTTACCTGCTGCATGTGGCATCCTTTAGGTAACAGTTAGATAATGCAGGCGCGAACGATCATGGCTCAGATCCCAGAAAATCCTCTTATTTTAGTTGATGGCTCTTCCTATCTTTATCGGGCGTACCACGCCTTTCCACCGCTAACCAATAGTGAAAACGAGCCTACAGGGGCGATGTATGGTGTGCTGAATATGCTGCGCAGCCTGCTGATGCAGTTTCAGCCTACGCATGCGGCCGTGGTTTTTGACGCTAAGGGAAAAACGTTTCGCGACGAGCTATTTGAAAGCTACAAGTCTCATCGGCCACCAATGCCGGAGGATTTACGTGCTCAAATTGAGCCGCTTCATGCAATGGTCAAAGCAATGGGCCTCCCTTTATTGGTTGTTCCTGGCGTTGAGGCTGATGATGTTATTGGTACACTTGCCCGGGAAGCTGAGCAAGCTGGCCGCCACGTGCTAATAAGCACGGGTGATAAAGATATGGCGCAGCTGGTAACGCCATCGATTACGCTTATCAATACCATGAATAATACGGTGTTGGGGCCCGATGAAGTCGTTTCTAAATACGGCGTTCCTCCCGAGCTTATTATTGATTTCCTGGCACTCATGGGCGATTCATCCGATAACATTCCCGGCGTTCCTGGCGTGGGTGAGAAAACGGCACAGGCACTATTGCAGGGGCTGGGCGGTCTGGATGTACTGTATGCAAATCCTGAAAAAATAGCCGAACTTAGCTTCCGTGGTGCCAAAACAATGGCAGCAAAATTGCAGGCCAATGAAGATATGGCGCGGCTTTCTTATCAGTTGGCGACAATCAAAATTGATGTTGATCTGGCGCTAAACTGCGATAGCCTTGCGCTTCAACCGCCAGAAACAGAAGCGTTGCTGGCACTATTTAAAAAATATGAATTTAAACGCTGGACGGCTGATGTGGCGTCGGGCGTGTGGCTGAATGCGAAGGTAAAAAAGGCACCGGCGTCTTCGGTGCCAGTGTCAGAAACAGCAGCAAAAGTAGAAGTTGGTCGCGTACTGGCGGATGAACATTACGTCACGATTCTGGATGAAGAAACGCTAAACGCGTGGATAAAACAACTGGAAAAGGCACCGTTTTTTGCTTTCGATACTGAAACCGATAGCCTGGACAATGTGAGTGCGAACCTTATTGGGCTATCTTTTGCTATTGAACCAGGGCAGGCAGCCTATGTACCCGTTGCTCACGATTATCCCGATGCTCCAGAGCAGCTCGATCGCGACCGTGTTTTGGCGTTGTTGAAGCCGCTTTTAGAAAATGAGAGCGCCCTAAAAGTAGGCCAGAACCTTAAATACGATCGCGGCATTCTGGATAATTACGATATTGAATTACGCGGTATAGCTTTCGATACGATGCTGGAATCCTATCTGCTTAATAGCGTCGTTGGTCGTCATGATATGGATAGTCTGGCAAGCCGCTGGCTAAATCATAAGACCATCACTTTTGAGGAAATTGCCGGTAAGGGCAAAAAGCAGCTTACTTTTAATCAAATCGACCTTGAGCAGGCGGGCCGCTATGCGGCCGAAGATGCGGATGTTACGCTACAGCTTCATCTGAAAATGTGGCCGGAATTAGAGAAAGAGCCTGGCCCGTTAAATATTTTCAATGAATTAGAAATCCCGCTGGTGCCTGTACTTTCACGCATTGAGCGTAACGGTGTGAAAATTGATCCTGCCGTACTGCATGCGCACTCACAGGAACTGGCGCAGCGTTTAGTTGAGCTGGAACAGCAGGCGCATGAAATTGCGGGTGAGCCCTTTAATCTATCTTCCCCGAAACAGTTGCAGACTATCCTGTTTGAAAAGCAGGGGATAAAGCCGTTAAAGAAAACGCCAGGAGGGGCGCCATCTACGTCAGAAGAGGTGCTGGAAGAGCTTGCGCTGGACCACCCGCTGCCTAAAGTTATTCTGCAATATCGTGGATTGTCGAAACTAAAGTCGACCTATACCGATAAATTGCCGTTAATGATCAGTGCTAAAACAGGACGTGTTCATACGTCCTATCATCAGGCGGTTACCGCAACCGGGCGTCTCTCTTCGTCGGATCCTAATTTGCAAAACATTCCCGTGCGCAGTGAAGAGGGAAGACGTATTCGTCAGGCATTTATCGCCTCCAAAGATTGTCTGATTGTCTCTGCAGATTACTCACAAATTGAACTGCGCATTATGGCGCACTTATCCCGCGATAAAGGGCTACTGGATGCATTCGCGCAGGGTAAGGATATTCATCAGGCTACAGCAGCTGAAGTATTTAGTTTGCCACTTGAAGAGGTTACTGCAGAACAGCGGCGGCGCGCCAAAGCGATAAACTTTGGGCTTATTTATGGGATGAGCGCGTTTGGATTATCGCGTCAATTGAATATTCCGCGCAAAGAGTCGCAAAAATACATGGATCTTTATTTTGAACGCTATCCTGGCGTTCGTGAATACATGGAGCGCACTCGCGAGCAGGCAAAAGAAAAAGGCTATGTTGAAACACTGGACGGGCGTCGCCTTTGGTTACCTGATATTAATGCGACGAACGGCGCGCGGCGCGCGGCGGCTGAGAGAGCGGCAATCAATGCGCCAATGCAGGGTACGGCTGCAGATATTATTAAAAAAGCGATGATAGCCGTTGATCAATGGCTTGAAGATGAACGCCCGCCGGTAAAAATGATTATGCAGGTTCATGATGAATTAGTATTTGAAGTTCATAAAGACAGCCTGGATGGGGTAGTTAAAAAACTCCATTTATTAATGGAAAATAGTATGCGTCTGGATGTGCCATTGTTGGTTGAAGTTGGCAGTGGTAATAACTGGGATGAAGCGCATTAAAAGTGAATAAAAATTAAGCAAAAGGCCTTTTTAGACGCAAATTTTTGTGAAGTTGATAGGGTTTTGAAATGCAAAAAATGCAATAAATTACAAAAAGTGCTTTTTCGCGCCTAAAAAAAAGAGTACATTACTTGGCGTAGGGTACAGAGGTAAGATGTTCTATCTTTCAGACCTTTTACTTCACGTAATCGGATTTGGCTGAATAGTTTAGCCGCCCCGGTCAGAAATGGCCGGGGCGTTTTTTTTTGGCAGCTTAAAGCCACATTCTGTAAGCGTAGAGATTCACGGCGTTGCGTTATTATCTTTGATTTTGAACCAAGCAATGGGCCATGGTTTTTTAGAACTTTTGGGCTCATTCTGACGTGCGAAACCGGTGGTCCTTCTTTGGAAAACCGGGTGTTTGCAGCCCTTAAGCAATAAAAATACACGCAGTGGGATTGCTGGTAACGTTACAGGAGAATAAAACGCTCCCAGCGGGATTATGTAACAATTGTCAACAACGGGTAAAAAGTGATCCACTTACCGTCACCACCAACGGTCTA
>CALYPF010000172.1 GCA_945271245.1 uncultured Enterobacteriaceae bacterium
CTGGATCAGTTTTCAACCGCTGGGGTGGATCAGTTTTGCACCGTTGGTAACAGTACAATGCCGTTCCCGTAAGAGAGGTTAACATGGCGTTAAAGGCAACAATTTATAAAGCAGCGGTGAGCATTGCCGATTTAGATCGCAATCGCTTTCTTGAGACCAGCCTGACGCTCGCCTGCCACCCTTCAGAAACGCAGCAGCGTATGATGCTGCGTTTGCTGGCATGGATAGTGTATGCCGATGAGAAACTGGCGTTTACGCGCGGGCTGTGCGCGGATGAGGAACCAGAGATTTGGCTCTGTAACGATCATGGCGGTGTAGATCTCTGGGTTGAGCTAGGCTTGCCTGATGAACGGCGCTTGAAAAAGGCGACCCGCAAAGCGGCTGAAGTGGTTTTATTTGCGTATAACAGTCGCGCGGCGCAGGTTTGGTGGCAGCAGCAGCAGGCCGCGCTATCGCAGTATAAGAACCTGACGTTATGGTATCTGGATGATGAGCAACTGGCGGCGTTGAGCGCGTTGGCGGATAGAAATATGGCGCTACAGGCCACGCTGCAGGAAGGCGTTATCTGGCTTTCAGATGCGCAAACTCACCTGGAGCTACGTCTGACACGTTGGCAGAGCGCGGCATGATTACGCTCGGACGCGGTGTGAGTATTGGGGATGATGAGTATACGCTCAGCGCTATCCGCGCCCAGGGAGCCGGTGGGCAACACGTAAATAAAGCCTCTACGGCTATCCATTTGCGCTTTGATATTGCCGCTTCCCGGCTGCCGGAGGTCTGGAAATCACGGCTGCTGGCCGCTTCTCATCATCTGATTACCCCGGAAGGCGTTGTCGTTATCAAAGCGCAGGAGTACCGTAGCCAGGAAATGAATAAAGAGGCGGCGATAGCGCGGCTGGCGGCACTGATTCAGGAGCTGACCGTAGTGCCAAAGAGCCGTAAGGCGACGCGGCCAACCCGAGCCTCAAAAGAACGGAGGCTTGATGCGAAATCGCGCCGCTCAGCGGTTAGATCGCTGCGCGGAAAAGTGCGCGATCGCGGAGATTAAGCGTAAAGGGACTATGGGAGAAAGGAGATGAAAAAGACGGGCTATGCGGCGGGCGCGGCGCTGGCGTCAGGCCTACTCTTTCTGCTTGCAGGATGTAACCACCGCGTTACGGATATTCCGGCACAGGTTCAGGAACTTAAGCCGATGCAGCAGAGCTATCGCGGTGTACTTCCCTGCGCCGATTGTGAAGGCATTGAGACCACGTTATTTTTAGATAAAAATGGCGACTGGGTGATTAATCGCCATTATCAAAAAGGTATCGCTTCCGCCGATGCCGTGAGCTATGGCACCTGGGCGCGTACCGCGGATAAGCTGGTGCTGACCGATTCCAAACAGAACAAACTCTATTTTCGCCCGGATAATAATGGGCTGGAGGCGCTGGATGTTCACGGTAATCCGACCTCGCCCGTTTATCGCCTAACGGCCATTCAGCAGATACGTCCGCAGGCGACGTCTGTCGTGATGAAAGGGATGTATAAATATATGGCTGATGTGGCAATTATTACTGATTGCGCCACGCGACGCACCTTTCTGGTGACCGATAGTCCACAGCTTGAGCTTGGATATAGCGCATCTCGTGATGCCTCAATGGCACCGCTATTGGTGAGCGTTAAAGCGCATTTCACTCTGGAAGAAAATTCAGATACCGGCGTTATGCGCCTGGCGATTGTTGCCGATGAGAATGGGCAATTCATCCCGGGAAAAGACTGCGATAATTAATGTATTGTGCGAAATACATTTGAGGTTGCTAAAAAAGCCCGCCAAAGGCGGGCCAATTTACGATGCTGTTAGCCGCGGATGCGGGATAGTAGATACTCAACAATATCGCCGGTTTTAATCAGTTGCTTATCGCCCTCGCGGCGATACTTATATTCAATATCGTCGTTATCGAGATTGCGATCGCCCAGCACGATGGTATGCGGCACGCCGATGAGTTCCATATCGGCAAACATAACGCCGGGGCGCTCTTTTCTATCGTCGAGCAGCACTTCTACGCCCTGGGCGCGCAGCTCGGCATACAGTTTTTCCGCCAACTCCTGAACGCGATAGGACTTGTGCATGTTCATCGGCAGAATGGCGACCTGGAAAGGCGCAATGGCTTCTGGCCACACGATGCCCCGCTCATCGTAGTTTTGCTCGATGGCAGCGGCAACGACGCGCGTGACGCCAATACCATAACAGCCCATTGTCAGGATTTGGTTGCGTCCATCTTCACCCTGAACGCTGGCTTTCATCGCCTCTGAGTATTTGGTGCCAAGCTGGAAAATATGGCCGACTTCAATGCCGCGTTTAATCAGCAGCGTTCCTTTGCCGTCCGGGCTGGGATCGCCGGCGACAACGTTACGAATGTCTGCAACTTCTGGGGTAACCGCGTCGCGATCCCAATTAATGCCGAAATAATGTTTGCCGTCGATATTCGCGCCAGCGCTGAAGTCGCTCATCGCGGCAACGGTGCGATCAATTACCACAGGTACCGGCATATTCACCGGGCCGAGGGAGCCAGGACCAGCGTTAACTACGGCGCGAATCTCTTCTTCCGTGGCGAATGTTAGCGGGCTGGCGACCTGCGGCAGTTTTTCCGCTTTCACTTCATTTAATTCATGGTCGCCGCGAACCAGCAGAGCAACCAGCGGATACGCGCTACCTTCGGCCGCTTTTACCAGCAGAGTTTTCACCGTCTTTTCAATCGGCAGAGCAAATTGCTCAACCAGCTCGGCGATAGTTTTTGCCTTTGGCGTATCCACAAGAGTCATTTCTTGGGTCGCCGCAGTCCGGGGCGCTGCGGGCGCGACGGCCTCGGCCAGCTCGATATTCGCCGCATAGTCGGATGAATCAGAGAAGATAACGTCATCTTCGCCGCTGTGCGCCAGTACCTGGAATTCGTGAGATGCGCTGCCGCCAATGGAGCCGGTATCCGCCTGAACCGCCCGAAAATCAAGCCCCATGCGGGTAAAGATCTTGCTGTAGGCTTCATACATGGTGTCGTATGTCGCCTGCAGAGATTCCTGCGAAGTATGAAATGAATAGGCATCCTTCATAATAAATTCGCGTGAGCGCATCACGCCGAAACGCGGGCGTACTTCGTCGCGGAATTTAGTTTGGATCTGGAAAAAGTTAAGCGGGAGCTGTTTATAGGAACTCAGCTCATTGCGTATTAAATCGGTAATCACTTCTTCATGAGTGGGGCCCAATACGAACGGGCGCTCGCCGCGATCGACAAAACGCAGCAATTCCGGGCCATATTGTTCCCAGCGGCCGCTTTCCTGCCATAAGTCTGCAGGCTGCACCACCGGCATGGAAACCTCAATCGCACCGGCGTTGTTCATCTCTTCGCGCACGATATTTTCGACTTTTTTAAGAACGCGCAGACCGGTCGGCAGCCAGGTATATAACCCGGAGGCTAACTTACGGATCATCCCGGCGCGCAGCATCAGTTGGTGACTGATGACTTCGGCGTCGGCGGGGGTCTCCTTCAGAGTGGAGAGCATATATTGGCTAGTACGCATGTTATTCAGGTTCCATATGGACAAACGAACGCAGGCCTAAAGCGACCTGATGCAAAAAAGTGGTTTAGTTTACCAGTGTGGCAGAGTTGCCAAAAGAGAGGGGCGGGAAATTAACTTAGCTCAAGTGCAAACACTTCAGCGCCCAGCGTATCGATACGCCAGCGCACGTTGAAATCCATGAGCCAGGCGGCGTAGGTTTTATCCCTGGCGTCCGTTTTGCGATAGGCGGGACGTGGGTCCTGAGCTAACACCTCGCAAATAAACTGCTTCAGCGTAGGGTAGCGCGGTGCCAGCACGGCCAGCTGTTGCATCACTTCAGGGGTAAAGCGCACGGGCATATTGGCGGTGGGTGCCTCCGGTGCGTATCCAGAGCGCGCGCCAGGAATCGCTTCGGCAAAAGGAAGGTAAGGCTTTATATCAATAACGGGAGTTCCATCGACTAAATCGACGCCCCCCAGTTTAAGTACCGGCCCGGTTTTACCGAAACAGATGGCTTTCAGCTCTAGCAGCGACATTCCAATAGGGTTGGGGCGGAATGTGGAGCGCGAAGCAAATACCCCTACGCGCGTATTACCGCCAAGCCTCGGCGGCCTCACGGTGGGGCGCCAGCCTTTATCCATGGTGTGATGAAAAATAAACAGCACCCACAGATGGCTGAAGCCTTCCAGCTCACGCACGGCATCGGGATGATTCCACGGGGCAAGCAGGTGAAGTTCGCCATCCGCGCTGTTGACCAGACCTGGCTGGCGCGGAACGGCGAACTTTTCTTTATAGGGAGATCGAATAACGCCAATCTGGTTGACGTTATAACCGGTCATTGCGCGCTTACTTTTAACGCTGAACCCAGACATACGGCCTGGCGGTAACAGCCCGGAGTGCCGCTGGTGACTTCGCAGCTATGCTGAAGCACGGCGTTGGCGTGCATTTTCGCAGCATTGATCTGCATCCGCTTACGCGCGGTCGGGATATTGGGTGGGGAATCCTGATTGCTCATTTGGCAGGATTCTCCGGTGACTTCTCCGAGATCTTTAAACGGTTTACCGACCAAATCTTCTGCATTGGTATAAATTTTGACGGGCGCCGGGCGCGCAATCTTTGGCTTAACGGGCTGGCGTTTAACCGGTGCTGCCGTGCTCTGCGTGGGCTCCACGGGGGATCTGCTTAGCAATGAACAGCCGCTTAACATGAGTGCTAATAAACAGATCGGTAAAGCACGCATAAGTCTTCCTCAATGAATAATCAAACGGGGCTTATTGAAACAATCTCTCGCATAAATAACAAGACAGGCTTGCGCCTGTCTTGTTTATTTTTATACGAAAAATGTTAATAGTGGTTTACCAGCCTTTTACTGCACCACCGTTAAAAATTTTATTAGCAGCTTCTGATACTTCGTCTGACTGGAAGGCTTTCACGAATTTTTTCACGTTTTCAGCGTCTTTATTATCTTCCCGCGCCACGATCAGATTAACGTAAGGGGAATCCTTATCTTCAACAAAAATCCCATCTTTTGCCGGCGTCAGGCCAATCTGGCTGGCGTAGGTGGTATTAATCACGGCGAGTGCGATTTGTGCGTCGTCAAGCGAGCGCGGTAACTGCGGTGCTTCCAGTTCGACCAGCTTCAGATTTTTAGGATTCTCAATCACATCCAGCACCGTAGGCAACAACCCGGAGCCTTCTTTCAGTTTAATTAGATCTTCTTTTTGCAATAGCAGTAAGGCGCGCCCTAAGTTGGTAGGATCGTTTGGAAGCGCAATTTGCGCACCGGATTGAAGTTCATCCAGTGATTTAATCTTCTTCGAATAACCGGCAATCGGGTAAACAAATGTACTGCCGACGGGCACTAGCTTATAGCCGCGATCTTTAATTTGCTGGTCCAGATAAGGTTTATGCTGGAATGCATTCACGTCAATATCGCCTTTGCTCAGGGCTTCGTTCGGCAAAACATAATCGTTAAACGTCACTAGCTCGACGTTGAGATTGTATTTATCTTTAGCGACTTTCTGTGCGACTTCAGCAACCTGCTGTTCTGCACCGACAATAACGCCGACTTTAATATGGTTAGGATCTTTTTCTTCCTGACCGCAGGCAGCCAGAGTCAGCGCGCCTATCAACGTACCAATCACGGCCACGGCCTTAAATTTCAGAGACATAGTCTTTCCTTCTGTAGGTGTTGAATACGACGTTGCGTTATTTTCGCGTTACGGCACGTGCAAAGTTATCGCCTGCGAACTGAATAATGTAAACCAGTAATACCAGGAGAATCAGTACGGTATTCATCACCGTAGCGTTATATCCAATATAGCCGTATTGATAGCCAATTTGGCCTAAGCCACCGGCACCGACGGCTCCGCCCATCGCCGAGTAGCCAACAAGGGTGATCAGCGTGATAGTCGCGGCGTTGATTAGACCAGGAAGCGCTTCGGGCAGTAAGACTTTGCGGATAATCTGTAGCGGCGTGGCGCCCATTGCGCGAGACGCTTCGATAAGCCCGCCGGGAATTTCGAGCAGGGCGTTTTCCACCATACGGGCGATGAACGGCGCCGCACCGACGGTTAAAGGTACAATTGCCGCCTGAAGCCCAATAGAGGTGCCAACAATAGCCCGCGTAAACGGAATCATCCACACCAGCAGAATAATAAAGGGAATTGAGCGGAAAATATTAACCAGCGCTGAAATAATACGGTATAGCGGCGCGTTGGCGCTGATTTGCCCGGGGCGAGTGATATATAGCAGCACGCCA
The DNA here is from genome assembly GCA_945271245.1 of uncultured Enterobacteriaceae bacterium. Classification (GTDB taxonomy): domain Bacteria; phylum Pseudomonadota; class Gammaproteobacteria; order Enterobacterales; family Enterobacteriaceae; genus Apirhabdus; species Apirhabdus apintestini. The sequence goes on from CALYPF010000172.1 coordinate 6,296, forward strand.
AGCGGCAGGCCTAATACAAAACCAAAGAAGCCGGAAACGAACGTCATCGCCAGCGTTTCCCAGACGCCTCGGATTAATAGCCAAACCATTGCTTCAGACATAACCCAGCACCTCTACTTTTACGTAATGCTGCTGCAAATACGCAATGGCAGCGTTAGTATCTTCTTGTTCTCCGTGCATTTCCGCCAGCATGATGCCGAATTTTACGCCGCCGGCGTAATCCATCTGCGCACTAATAATGTTGTTATTAACATTGAAGCGGCGGGCGGTTTCCGAGAGCAGCGGGGCATCGACAGATTGGCCGGTAAACTCAAGGCGCATAAGTGGCATCATATCGTCCTGGGGCCGTGCGCTGAGCCGCTGGGCATAGTCATCAGGAATATCCAAATGCAGGGTTGATTGAATAAACTGTTGCGCCAGCGGGGTTTTAGGATGAGAAAAGACTTCACCGACTTTGTCTTGTTCAATAAGCTCGCCGTCACTAATCACTGCAACTCGATCGCAAATGCGTTTTACGACGTCCATCTCATGCGTAATCAGTAGAATGGTTAACCCCAGGCGGCGGTTAATATCCTTTAATAGCTCCAGAATAGCGCGCGTGGTTGCGGGGTCCAGTGCGCTGGTGGCCTCATCGCACAGCAATATTTTAGGGTTGCTCGCCAGAGCGCGAGCAATCGCGACGCGCTGTTTTTGCCCACCGGATAGATTGGCCGGGTAAGCGTCATGCTTCTCTGCAAGCCCTACCAGCTCAAGAAGCTCCATTACGCGGCGTTTAACTTCGCTACGCGGAGTATTATCAAGTTCAAGCGGAAGCGCGACATTGCCGAAAACCGTACGTGAAGACAGCAGGTTAAAATGCTGAAATATCATGCCGATTTGGCGACGAGCTTTCGTAAGCTGCGCTTCGCTCATTGCCGTGAGATCTTTGCCGTCAACAAGTACCTCGCCGGAAGTAGGCCGTTCAAGAAGATTCACGCAGCGAATCAGCGTGCTTTTCCCGGCGCCGGAAGAGCCGATAACGCCAAATATTTGCCCAGCGGGGACGTGCAGGCTGACATTTTTTAACGCCTGAATATGTCGATTCCCTTGCTGGAATACTTTGGTGATGCTGGAAAGTTTAATCATTAGATTATTTTTATCTTATAAAATGTTGCCGTGGCATTTTGTATTGTTCGACTGGGTTCAAAGTCCGCGATGGATGGATGTTAAGGCATCCAGACGTCTAAATCAATCTGTCTCTTATTCGCCACTCATCCTTTTTAAGAGAAGCGGCAAAATGAAAGGTTTTATCTAAAGAAGCGCGTTGTTTGTGGCCCGGATATCATTGCGACGATATCATAGGCAACATTATTCATATTCAATCTCAGGAGCGCCTGGTGACTAAATCTGTCCCCGCTATATTTCTCGATCGTGATGGCACTATTAATGTTGATCACGGTTATGTGCATGAAATCGAAAGCTTTGAATTTATTGATGGAGCTATTGATGCGCTACGTGAATTAAAAGAGATGGGATTTGCGTTAGTGCTGGTGACTAATCAATCGGGGATTGCCCGCGGTTTATTCAGTGAGACGCAGTTCGAACGGCTCACTGAATGGATGGATTGGTCTTTGGCCGATCGCGGCGTGGATCTGGATGGTATTTATTACTGTCCGCATCATCCGCAAGCAGGCGTTGAAGCCTACCGACAGGCGTGTGATTGCCGTAAGCCGCAACCGGGGATGCTCATTACGGCCCGCGATTATCTTAATATCGATATGGCAGCATCGTATATGGTGGGCGATAAGACAGAAGATATGCAGGCCGCGACCGCTGCAAAAGTTGGGACGCGGGTATTAGTACGCACCGGTAAGCCAGTAACTGAGGAAAGCGAACAGTTAGCGGACTGGGTTATCGATAGCCTGGCAGAACTTCCAACGGCTATCAGAAACAGAGCAAAATAGCGCTTTCGCTCGTAAATTGAGCGGTTGAGCGAAGTTTCTTAATTTTTGCTTGTCAGGGGCGCAGCAGTCCCTATAATGCGCCTCCATCGACACGGCGCAGACGAAAGTGAAGGC
>CALYPF010000173.1 GCA_945271245.1 uncultured Enterobacteriaceae bacterium
GTTTTGGTTTTGGTTTTGGTTTTGGTTTTGGTTTTGGTTTTGGTTTTGGTTTTGGCTCTGCCTTGTTGTTTTGGGATTTAAATCTCACAAGACTGGCAGCGACTTTTTTTAAAGAATTTGGTATGCCCCTCTGGGGCATCAAAGCAATGCCGCCTTCTATGAAGGCAGATTTTTACTTCTGAATTAACGCAATGCTGCCACACGGGAAAATGGCTGCCTGATTCAGTGTAATTTGAACACAAAGATAAATTTAGCCCCTGCCGCTAGCGCGATTGCTGAAGCAAGAAGGCCAATATCCAGTGTACAGAATTCAGGACCACAGGCTATACGTGAGAACGTTGGGGCTGCCTGAGGCCAAAATGGCGAATAAAATAGTCGCCGCCCCCTCTCTCAACGTTAAAACTAATAGTTAAGCGCAGATACAATAAACGCATCGCTAATAAAATTTTCAACGCTCACCTTGAGCGCCCCAAAATTAAGGAGGGATGACTTATTTCCAGTTAGAAGCTACGTCCTGTATACAGTGAGCGCGGTATTATTTTTTTTGGCTTCACATTGTTTAAATTTAACCGATTCGCAGTAAATAACTTTACGGATTCCAGGATACGCCTAATGGGGAGATTAATACTGTCTTTTATGAAAACTTATTTCTACTAATCTCACAGATTGATTAGAGTTTATCCTGATCAGAAGCTCCGCATTTAAACTATGCCTGGCAAGTTAGCAGTGTCCACCTGCTTACCGCTACGACATACAAATACAGGCCTATTTCAGGTAAATGATGTTTGCAGGCATTTACATCCGTATTCTGGTGTTTTCCATCACGTGTAGCTAGTTCCCAGCTAATTAAATAATTCGGCACATCAAAAAACGACAGAATCATTTATTTCCCATTAGCTCCGATGCTCATAATCTATACTTACATCAAATATAATAAAGAGTATTCGTGATGATACTTATTATTAGATTATTTACCGGAAATGATACACCTTTATTCTATACGCCCCTATTTTTATCAGCATCACAGGCCAGCTCAATTATCAATTGATATAAAAATGAGTCATCGTCGCTACCCTTTCAAATAAACATTCTATTTAATCATTCCATGAATGGCAGCGTAGCCATTTACTATAGAAAATAATTAATATCTTTTTTACTATACCCTCTTATATAAGATTAATAAAAAGGAGAAATAGAAAAATAACATCTCAATTTAGATAGTGAACGTTAAACCTCTACCTAACCCACCTGCACTTATCCATTCGCAGGCAATTTACATAGTAATAGGTCTACAACATGAAAAAAGTCACCACTTTATTAACATGTCTGAGTATGATGCTGGTCTCATCTTCTACGCTCGCCCAAAGCGATATCAAACCAAGCGGCAAGCATATCATCAACGGTACACCCGCCAGCCCCGGAGAATTCCCTCAATTTGTCGCCTTTAGCGACGGCGGAGATTATAAAGGCCATATTTGCGGCGGTGTTCTCATCACTCCACGCTGGGCGCTGACGGCCGCACACTGCACCACCCGTTTCGATATCCACAAAACCAAGGTGATGGTGGCACTTGAAAGCTATTCTCCACTGGTAGTTAAAGACCAGGTTTCCATTGAAAAATTTATCCCGGAACCCAGGTTTGATATCTCAAACGCGAAGATCAGCGGTATGTATGATATCGCACTGGTGAAGCTATCCCGTGATGCCAAAGGCGGCCAGCTAGCCAACATCGACGGCGTAACGGACAATAATGGTCCCGATCCCTCCTTAAAAGATATCCCACTAACCGCTATTGGTTTCGGGCTTACTGAAAATAATGACCGACCGTATATTCTCTATAAAGTGCAGGAATCTGTATACCCGGATGAAGATTGTATTAATGTACCACCGGGATATCCGAAAACAAACTACAATCCGGCTATGAATATTTGTGCCGGCTACGGCGTCGCGGGCGGCGATTCCGGCGGTCCGCTGTTTGCCGAAGCTAACGGTAAAAAATATGTTGTCGGTCTGGTTTCTCGCAGTCTAATAAAACCAGCAGAAGAATTTACGCGCGTGCGCTATTACGCCAATTGGTTAAAAGAGACGATGGAAAAAGAGTAATAACTCCACTCTTCCTTGTGTTTTATATCACGCCCCGCTTTAACGGGGCGTTGTATATTAACCCGCGCGCTTTTCATCCCGGCTCTCGGTTATTAGGCACACGCAGCGATATTCTTTGCACCCTTAGCTATTAATATTTTCGTTTATGGTTACGGAGCCTATCCCATAATTTCTTCCAAATCCTTATAAAAAAGATACTTATAATTCACATACCCTTTTTGTATATCGCTAACGCTTGCCTGCTGATAACCTAAACAGGGGTATACGCCAAGCCAGTTATCCTCAAGCATTAGCGGCAGCCACGTCATATCGACAGAGTGTAACTGCTCGCCCGTGCTTTCCAGCCGGGCTATACACTGCGCCATATTTTTAATTAATGTCGGATAATAGTGCTGCCTGACCATATACGCACAGGCGCAGGTTGCGCTACGAATTCTCATTATTGACGCCTGCTGTGAAAAAGGCGCGAAATCAGAATTGCCAGCACCGGGCTGGACTCGGAAATAATTCGCCGCCAAAAATGTCACATCCCACTGCAGCCGGCAGAGCTGGCTAAAAATATAATTCAGCCGAATTTTATCCGTAATGGCGTGGGGAAATGCCATATCGTCTTCGAGTATTAACACCGCGCCCCACTTTTCATCGCGCGCCATCTCCAGCACGGCCAAATGAGATTTTGCGCAGCCCACAAACCCACAATCGCTTTCAACCGCCGCAAAGCGCTGTACTTTATTCTGTGGCACATTCAGCGCGCTAAGCTGAGCGCGTATACTCTCGTTCCTGTCCTGCCGTCTATCAAGATTGATATAGACGATTTTGTCTACCAGCGACCAATCCACCGGTCCACTTCCCCGCTGCCATTCCATACCGCTCCCTTCCCCTGAATTATCACCCTGATTAACGGACGCTATGATAATCAGGATATTTCTCCAGGGGTAGAATACCCTTCTGCGAGGCGCGTTCTGCGCAGAGGGGCAAAAAGATGGCTGGCTACAGTATTTATTCGACCGCGGGATATGTTATTTTTATAAATTAATACAAATAGTTAACCAATTTCAATGATACTCAACGCGCCCCCCACCATAAAAATATCGAGGCTTTATGGCATTCGCTGCGCAGTCTTAAGCACCCAAAAGCATGATTAAATCAGACTGTCGGCCACGGGATTCGGAGCAGCGGCCCACGTTTAGCACCTCAGTTTTACCGGGGTTGGCGCTCATAGGATTTACGTCGCTGTGCAGTACACTGACACTGAGCGCGCGCACGCTATTCGATTCACAGCGGATCGCCCATTAGCTGCTTCACCAGCTCAACGCAGCGCAGAAAACGCGCGTCATAATCGGCCTCGCCTACGTATTCATAACCAATGCCGTTCTCTTCCAGCATGGAGACCAGAAGCTGCTGAAAAGATTTGCGCGCGGCACCGCTGCCGAGGCTTCGCAGCCCGTCAGCCACCCACGGCGTATTATTCTCCAGCAAAATGACCAGGTCGAACCGATACTTGTCGATCATGGCCTGCACAAAAGGATGCTCCCGGCCTTCATACTGGCGACAAAATGCCTGAGTGGTCACGAAATCAGTATCGATAAACGCCACTTTATTGGCGTACTTAACTGCGAAATCAATATATTGCGCATGCCCGAGCGCAATTTTGTCGTAATCTGAGTACTGGAGCGCCATCTCATCGCCGCCCAAGTGTGAAAAAACGTAGTCGCGGCCGTATTCCCAGGCGCTGGTCGTATTGAAAATATTGGCAAGCTTATTCACCAGCGTTGATTTACCGCTGGACTCACCGCCCAGAATCGCCACCGTGCGCACGAAAAACGGCTTCACCTCCGTTGGGATATATTCCCAATAACGGAATGGATTCGCGCGTATTTGCCCGCCGCTGATATTCATAAACGTACGCTGAGGGTCGACTAACACCGCAGGAATACCCAGGTAGACGGGAAACTGAGGCGCATCCGTGGCCTCCGAGGTATAGACTCGGTCGGGATGAATATTCTTTTCATCCATAAATGTGCGAATGCCTTCACTCCAGACATCCCATCCGTGCGGATACGGCTCCATATCCTCTTTATTGAATGCATGAATGCGGATATTTTTCTGATATTTAAACGTCTGGAGTAGCCAGCGCAGCCTGTCGCTGACGGTAGGCTGCTGCGACATCGCGCTGGCCTCAAATAGCGCCTTATCCCGCGTATCGTCATAGCCCATGATAATGTGCAGCTCATCCACCTGGCTGCAGGCGCGCTGGACGAGATAAATATGTCCGGTGTGGAGGGGATAAAATTTACCAAAGACTACGCCAACGCTTTTTTGCCGCAGCGGGTATTCCAGCCCGAGAAAGCCGTGCAATGCTTCCAGTTTACGCGCGCCCGGGCTTTGAATATGTCCGTTTAGTAGCTGGCTAAGGTAGCCTTTGGTCATGCCGCTGGCTTGTGCCACCTGCTGTAATGTGCACCCTTTCTGGCGAATCGCCGCTTTCAGATAATCAAATGTCGCCACGATAAACTCCACAAACGCACAGATATACTGCCGCAGCCTGGCCGTCAGGATATCGAGTTATCACAGTCCCGTTTAAACGGCATCATCAGAGCAACAGGGCGGCGGAGATTTATAAATCATCGAACACGCTTAACGCATCTGACAGTTTTTTCACGCCGAATATCTGCATTCCCTCCGGCGGCTTCTTCGGCATATTGGCATGCGGCACGATGGCACGGCGAAAACCGTGCCTTGCGGCTTCGGCAATACGCTCTTGCCCGCTGGGCACCGGGCGAATCTCTCCTGCCAGACCCACCTCACCGAAAACCACTAAATCCTGGGGCAGCGGCCGGTCGCGCAGACTGGAAACCATGGCCAGCAATAGCGCCAGATCGGCGCTGGTTTCCATAATTTTAACCCCGCCGACCACATTAACGAAGACATCCTGATCGGCCATTTGCAGGCCGCCGTGGCGATGCAGCACCGCCAGCAGTATCGCCAGCCGGTTCTGCTCCAGCCCCACGGCGACGCGGCGCGGATTCGCCATCATGGACTGATCCACCAGCGCCTGAATCTCCAGCAATAGCGGACGCGTCCCTTCCCATACCACCATCACGGAACTGCCGGGCGTTAACTCATCGCTACGGCTCAGAAAGATAGCCGAGGGATTGCTCACTTCGCGCATCCCCTGCTCTGTCATAGCAAATACGCCCAATTCATTCACCGCACCAAAGCGATTTTTATGGCTGCGCAGCGTGCGAAATCGCGAATCCGCATCGCCATCCAGCAATACCGAGCAATCGATACAGTGCTCCAGCACTTTCGGCCCGGCCAGCGAGCCATCTTTCGTAACGTGGCCGACCATCACGATAGCCACATCGCGGGTTTTCGCAAAGCGTGTTAAATAAGCGGCAGTTTCACGCACCTGCGCTACGCTCCCGGGTGAAGACTGGATATCCGCCATATGCATCACCTGGATAGAGTCAATTACCATCAGCTTTGGCGCTTCCTGCTCGGCGATCAGGCAGATTTGCTCGATACTGGTTTCCGACAGCATATTTAGATTATCCGTCGGCAGCCCCAGCCGATGCGCGCGCATCGCGACCTGCTGCAGCGACTCCTCACCGGTGACATACAGCGTTTTCATCTGCTCCGAGAGTTTACACAGCGTCTGCAGCAATAGCGTCGACTTCCCGGCGCCGGGGTTCCCGCCAATCAGGATAGCGCTACCGGGCACCACGCCGCCGCCTAAAACGCGATCGAACTCTTTAAACCCGGTAGAAAAGCGCGGCAGCGCCTCCAGGCTAATTTCAGAAAGTTTCTGAACCTTACTAATTCCCGCGCTGCCGGCATACCCGGAAAGGCGCTCATTGCGCGCCGCCTGCGGCGAGGCCGCCAGGCGCACTTCCGTAATTGTATTCCAGGCATGGCAGGCGCTACACTGCCCCTGCCAGCGCGGATAATCCGCACCGCATTCATTACAGACAAATGCGCGTTTCGCCGCTTTCGCCACCCTGAGACCTCACTTACCTTATTCCTGATTCAAACTGCCCGACAGGATGCAAAACACGCCCATCAGGTCGGCATGCCGAATAGTGACTTTCGCCCGCTCGTTTACTTTCGGCTTAGCATGCCAGGCAACGCCCAGCGCGGCGCGCTTCAGCATCAGCAGATCATTCGCGCCGTCGCCTATTGCCACGGTCTGCTCAGGCGCAATATCAAACTGTTCGGCCAGCCCCAGCAGCGTTTTCGCCTTATAGCGCGCATCCACAATAGGACCGACCACTTTCCCCGTTAACCGCCCTTTCACAACTTCAAGCTCATTGGCGACCGCCGCGCAGAGGTGCAACTTATCACGCAGATAATCGGAAAAGAAGGTAAAGCCGCCGGAGGCGATAGCCACTTTCCAGCCCAAAGACTCTAGTTTCAGCACCAGCGAAATTAACCCGGGGGATAGCGGCAGGTTTTCACGCACCTTGTGCAAAATATCCGCATCTGCGCCTTTCAGCGTCGCTACGCGCTCGCGCAGACTGGCGGAAAAATCCAGCTCGCCGCGCATCGCCCGTTCCGTAACGGCAGCAACCGCGTCACCGCATCCGGCAAGCCTGGCGATTTCATCAATACATTCGATCTGGATAGCCGTGGAGTCCATATCCATCATTAGCAGCCCCGGCGTGCGTAAATGCGGGATATTGCCCAGCGGCGCGACGTCTAGCCCGGCGTCATGCGCCAACCGCGTTGCTCGCAGCGTCAGCGACCCCGCCAGGCGAATGACCTGATAATCATCCACGCACCAGGCGCTGACGATAACCATCGCCGCCCCCAGCTTGCGCTGAAAGCGCGTCAGGCGGGCTTTATCCAGCTCGCGCCCGTATAATAGCCAGCCGGTGCGACCGGCGCTGTAATCGAGAGGCATAACTTCATCGCCGCTGAGCGACAGCGGCAGCCCAGGCCAAAGCGATACGTCGTTGGGTAAATCGCACCAGGTCAAACTATTTGGCATTACAGCTCCTGTAAAAAATTAGCGGGCCGGTACAAAACACCGCATGAGGCTACCCTGCCGGTAAGGCTTCTGGCAACATGCAGGCTGTAAAATTTTAACGGGTGAAATATGGGCAGGACCAAACTCAAATTTCGGCTACATCGCTCTGTCATTGTACTGATTTGTCTGGCGCTACTGGTAGCGTTAATGCAAGGCGCCTCCTGGTTTAGTCAAAGCTACCAGCGTTCGCGTAATTTGCAGATGGAGGAGCTGGCACAAACCCTGGCACGCCAGGTAGCCTATGCGCTGGTGCCGCTCATGAAAAGCGAAACGCCGGATGAAAAACATATTCTGAGGCAGCTAAAACTGTTAACCACCGAGAGCCGCGTACTTGACGCCGCCGTTTATGATGAAAACGGCGCCCGCATAACGCACGCCGGCGAGAGCGTCGATGTGCGCGACAGACTGGCGCTGGACGGCAAAAAAGCCGGCAGTTATTTTAACCGACAGGTTATCCATGAGATCCCAGGTAAAAGCGGGCCGCTGGGCTATTTACGCCTAACGCTGGATACGCATACGCTACCAACCGAAGCGCGACAGGTCGATAATACAACAAATATTCTGCGCCTAATGCTGCTGCTGGCGCTGGCCATTGGCATCGTGATTACCCGCACTTTGCTGCAGGGCAGGCGGACTCGCTGGCAGCAGTCGCCTTTTCTGCTGACTGCCAGCCGCTCTCTTCCTGAAGAGCCGCCGGAACAACAGCCACCGGAAAAATAGCGCCAACGATTTGCGCCACGGTAGCCGCCTATCGCCCGGCCATTTTTCGGTACTGTCGCACCCGGGCGGCCATGACTAACTAAAGGCCTGACTCGCAGACGTGGTTTTATCTGCGCACAGGATAGTTAACCCCCGACGGTGGGGCATTTCCGAAACAGCAGCGTCATTAAATCCTGCCAGGATCCGCCCTTCTCTGACTCGTGCCTTCTTTTCTCATGCTGCTCGCAAGGAGAGGCGGGGCCTGTGCAAAAATGGCAACTCCACCCCCTTTTGTTTCTGCCGGTACAAAGGGAATACAATTTGACTCGCCAGAATTTATATTCGTGCGCATAACAGCGAATTTTCTATCTGAGGTGGCAAAAAGCCTTTCATATTGTCAACAACGGGTAAAAAGTGATCCACTTACCGTCACCACCAACGGTCT
>CALYPF010000174.1 GCA_945271245.1 uncultured Enterobacteriaceae bacterium
GTCTGTCGTCTGTCGTCTGTCGTCTGTCGTCTGTCGTCTGTCGTCTGTCGTCTGTTAATATTGTCTTCATTTTTGCCAAATAAGCAAAAATATATTCATATTCTGCCTGTTTTTAGAAAAAACTATCCAGCGCATAATGCCTGCCATCCGATAAACGTGTCGATGAAAGCGACATGTAATAGTTAATTCTGAGGACTTAATATGAACAAATTTATCTTAACGGCTCTGGTCTTAAGCACCACGCTGACAGCATTTATTACTCCCGCACAGGCAACCCAAACTCACACTGATGCCGTTATCGGTACCGTTTCCGCCACCGCCAGCACTCTAACCGAGCTGGAAAATCTGCTACAGGATAAAGCGATTCGTCTGGGCGGTAATCATTACACCATTACCTCTGCGCGTATGGGGAATCGCACTACTGGCACGGCGATTGTTTATAAATAAGCGCCTCCCTGACGGGAAACTCGCCTTATCACTCTGGATGCTCCTAAGAATACGCATATCAGCCCGGTGGGCTTTTCATAACGCGTCTATTTTTAGAACAGTGTCTGCATCCTTTCCAGATAACAGCCATACGGCTAAGGTTAAACAAATATGTATAAAGATCTCGCAGGAAAAGCGGCCATTGTTACCGGGGCATCCAAGGGCATTGGCGCGGAGATAGCCCACCGTTTCGGGCGTGAAGGTATCAACGTTATCGTAAACTATCACAGCGATAAATCCGGTGCCCAGCGCGTAGTGGAGGACATTATCGCTTACGGCAGCAAAGCTATTGCCGTGCAGGGAGATATGTCGCAAGAAGCCAGCGCTCAGGCGCTGGTCGATGCAGCCATCCATCACTTTGGCCGACTTGATATCTTCGTTAATAACGCTGGAATGGAAATGCCTGCGCCCTCTCACGAAATGACGCTGGAAAACTGGCAACGGGTAATAGACGTCAACCTCACAGGCTACTTTCTGGGCTCACGCGCAGCGCTAAAATATTTCGTTGATAACGGTATTAAAGGCAATTTGATTAATCTGTCTTCCGTACACGAACAGATACCCTGGCCAACGTTTGCCCATTATGCCGCCAGTAAAGGAGGTATTAAATTACTGAACCAGACGCTAGCACTGGAATATGCTCCCTCAGGCATTCGCGTCAATGCGATTGGGCCTGGCGCTATTAATACGCCAATCAATAAAGAGAAAATGAACGACCCTGAGAAAAAAGCTGCGCTCGAAAAAATCATCCCCATGGGATATGCCGCAGAACCTTGCGTCGTGGCGAACGCGGCCGCCTGGCTTGCCTCAGAGCAATCATCCTACGTCACAGGCATTACGCTATTTGTCGATGGCGGTATGACGCTTTACCCCGCTTTCATGAACGGCAACGGCTAAACAAAATCACTTTAATAGCTGTGCGGAGGCTCTCTCTGCACAGCGGAAATCAATATGAATATATTTATCGCATTACTCCCTGCGTTGTTTTGGGGCGTTCTTCCCGTGGTTGTTACCCGGGCCGGCGGCAAACCCATACAACAAATTATTGGCACTACTGCGGGTACCTTCCTGGTCTCCCTGATTTTTTTAGGTATCTATCATCCGCATATTAGCGCCACGGCTTTTCTATTCAGCTTTATTTCCGGCGCTTTTTGGGCCTTCGGGCAGATAAATCAATATAAGGCGTTCGCTGTCATTGGCGTATCACGCGCCATGCCAATCTCCACTGGGTTACAGCTTGCGTCGACATCCCTGCTGGGTGTGCTGGCATTTGGAGAATGGCCTGCAACAGTCACTCGTTATATCGGGCTACTGGCGGTCACCATCATTATTGTTGGTATTATTCTGACTACCTGGCAGCAGAAAAAAAACCAGACCCCGGTTAATATAAAGAAGGGACTGAGCATACTGCTGATATCTACGATTGGCTATCTTGGGTTTTCTGCATTCCCGCGTATGGCTGGCGTTAGCGGATGGGAGGCGTTCATGCCCCAAGCCGTAGGAATGTTTAGTGCAGCGCTAATTATGGCAAGCCTTTCACGCCAAACGCCGCTCATGCGCCCGGCGACCGCACGTAATCTCCTGTCCGGCGTTATTTTTGCGTTCGCCGCCTTCAGCTATCTTATTTCGGCACAGCGCAACGGCATCGCCACCGGATTTACGCTATCGCAAATGAACGTTGTTATCGCAACGCTCCTGAGCATCTGGCTACTGGGCGAACGTAAAACACCCAAAGAAATGGCATACGTCGTCACTGGGCTGCTCTTTGTCGCTGGCGGCGGCGTTATGATTGGCCTTTTATCAGCATGAGTATTCAGCTACTGGCCGGTTTGCGTAATAAAAAGCTGGCGGAAGCCGTCAACCTCCTGCATCCATGCGATATGTTTACCATCTGGCGAAAACACAACGGCATCCGCAGAAGGCGCATCCGGCAGTATCTCGGTAAGCGCTTTTATGCCACCGCTGGAAGCATCGCACATAACAATTTGCTTTCCCTGAACAAACCCCAGCCAATGGCCGGAGGGATGCCAGTTAAACGCGGATGCAACGCCCGAAATGCTATGCGTTAACTGGTGCGGTTCCCCCCCTGCGGGTGATATCAGCCATATTTGCGCAAGCCCGTTGTCGTCACGCATTAAAAACGCCAGATGTTCGCCCCCGGGATCGCTGCGAATCCAATGACGCGGCATTGTAGCCAGCCCAGGATAGCGGCGCCCATGCGTAAATGTCAGTCGCCGTTGCTTAACCCCCAGCGGCGGCGCAGGCATTTGCGTTGCGGCTCCCTGTAACGGCACTGCCCCAGCGCGCTTCCAGTCAGCCTCATTCTCTGGCAAATCAACGATAAACAGTTCTGGCACTTCAGCACCGCTTTGCGCCAGCGTATTGCCGATAAACGCCAGCGCCCAGCGTTGATGAGCGCCATCAGCTTTCAAATATCCGTTATTTCCGACCCATCCTTCTTCATAGGCGCGATTTATATCGTCACTGCCCGGGCGCGGCACTGGCGTAGTTTGGCTTACTAACGCACACCAGTGGCTACCAGAATATTCCCGAGGATGGTGGCAAGGAGGGTGTACCGGCCCCCACGGGAGTGCTACCCCAACGTTTCGTAAATCAAGCACCGGATTGTACTCATGCAAAACATGGTCGTTGTAAGTAAAGCTCAGGCGGGTGCCATCAGGGCTCCAGACGTGTACGTGACTGCCACCGCGCAATGCCCCCGGCGTACCGGGCGGCGTAATATCCATTGCATCCAGATTTTCGGCCTGTCCCCCACTAACCACAACCCCACGACGATGATGAAAATCATAGTGCCATTGCGCATCGGGGTTTTCTGGGCCATGAATAAACACATAGCGAGCAGGCGGGCACGGATTAACCGTGACAACCCCCACGTGTGCCTCGTGATGCGCCTGATAGATAACCTCCAGCTCCCCACTTTCGATATTCACCCGCTCGATGGTTTTGCCGGTAAAGGAAGCACCTGACGGGCGAACATCAAAGACCAGCCAGCGGCTATCCGGTGTCCAGGTATTAATGTTGGTTAACTGATGGTTGCGCGGCGCAAAAGTAAGTTGTTTCACGTGTTTTATGCCCTATGAAAACCCGGACGCCAGAGTAAAAGATTTACCCATAAAAACCCACTGCTCGTGCATAATTTCACGAGCGATAGCGAAGTTTTCGCCATGATTTACACACTTTTCGCAGCGCTATCTGGATCAGATTCGAAATAAATGTTTTTAGCCACGTAGTTGCATTGGAAAAGACCATTCCCTGATTTACAGTTCGGCTCTCAATGCCGGTGAATTTTCAGATAATGCAAAGCGCTCAACGTGATATTTTCCTGCTGTTAGTAACCACTTTTCAGGGATGTTTAAAAATGGAACGTTACGATCTGGCTACTATTGGATTAGGCCTGGCGGGCACCACTCTGGCACGACTGGCTGCCCCCCATTTACGCGTTATTGCCCTGGATAAAAAAACAGAGTAGCGGTAATCAGGGATTTCAAAAGCCCTGCGGTGGGTTGTTAGCATCTGACGCTCAGCGCGCATTTATTCGGTTCGGCCCAACCTGCCGGTCAGCGTTATCGCCAACCCACAAATATTTAGCGTTAAAACTTACGATCTCGCTGCGAATTATATCCGTAATTACCAGCGCAGCTACGTTAATATCAATCGTCATGCCTTTGACTTATGGCTAAAAAGCCTGATCCCTGCTCATGTCGACGTGCGACACAACGCTCGCTGCCGACAAATTGATGAGAGTGATAAGGGCTACCAACTGCTTATTGATGGCCCTACGGGCGAGAAAACCGTAGTTATCCGATATCTCGTAGGAGCAGACGGCGCCAGTTCACTGGTTCGGCGTCATTTATATCCCTGCCATAAAATTCGAACTTACCTGGCAATTCAGCAATGATTTACCGATAAACATCCGGTGCCGTTTTATTCCTGTCTGTTTGATAACACGATTACGGATTGCTACTCGTGGAGCATTAGCAAAGACGGTTATTTTATTTTTGGCGGCGCGTTCCCTATGAAAAGCGCCCGCGAATGCTATCAGAAACTAAAAACGCAAATGACCGATCGCGGATTTGTATTTGGTGACGCCGTTAAAACAGAAAAATGCACTGTGTTATACCCATCCCGATGGCAGGATTTTTTGTGTGGTCGGGATAATGCGTTTCTTATTGGCGAAGCCGCCGGGTTTATCAGCGCCAGTTCGCTGGAAGGCATTAGCTATGCGCTGGACAGCGCGGATATGCTAAGCCGCATCCTGAATGAAAGGCACAACGATCCGATGCAGGCATATCGGAAAGCCACGCGTGGCCTGCGGCTTAAATTAATAGGCAAGATAATAAAAGCACGACTGCTGACCTCGCCCGGAGTGCGTCAGTGCGTTATGAAAAGTAAAATCGCCCACATTCCATCACGATAACATGCCGATATTTCGCATATCACAATACCGTCAAAGCGTACTTTTCTATGGCCCAGGCTACGCCGTCTTCCAGATTGGAGCGTGTAATAACATCAGCTTCTGCTTTCACGGCGTCGGTGGCATTCCCCATAGCAACGCCTACGCCAGCGTAGCGAATCATGGCAATATCATTTTCCTGATCGCCAATAGCCATGACTTCGTCCTGCCGAATACCTAACGCCTCGGCTAAAGAATGTACGCCAGTGCCCTTGTTAACGCGTTTGTCCAGAATTTCAAGATAGTACGGCGCGCTCTTGAGCAGGGTGTAACGCGCTTTCACATCCTCAGGGATGCGCGCTATGGCTTTATCCAGTACGTCTGGTTCATCAATCATCATCACTTTCAGATAGCGCGCATCAGGATCCATATTTTCCGCCTCGCAAAAGACCAGCGGAATAGTCGCAACATAAGATTCATGTACGGTATAGCGGCTTATATCACGATTTGCGGTATATAACGTGTGGCGGTCCAAAGCGTGAAAATGCGATCCGATATCGCGTGATAATTTTTCCAGAAAGCGATAATCATCATAACTGAGGCTGGTTTGAGCCACCATACTGCCATCTTTTGCTTTTTGTACCAGCGCACCGTTATAGGTGATGCAGAAGTCGCCATCCTGAACCATCCCCAGTTCATGAAGGTAGCGGTGTACACCAGCGTGGGGGCGTCCCGTTGTCAGTACCACATTGATGCCGCGCTGACGCGCTGCCGCGATAGCGGCTTTGACACCCGGAGATATTGTGTGATCCGGCAGCAGTAAAGTGCCATCCATATCAATCGCAATCAGTTTTATCGTCATAATTGTCTGTCTGATGCCATAAGAGTTCCTGCATTGTAACGAGATTATGCTCACATAACAGCCCAGCAGGCTGTACCTGATGGCCGTTACCCTGGCGGGATCGCTTCTATGGGTGCCGCAACGCGGTATAAAACGTGTGTTTACTTATTGATATTTCAGTTTTTATGGGATTTGCGATACATGTAGGATGCTATCACTGCGTAGTGAAGGGAGTATTACAGCTGATAACCAGTAATGGTCCAGTAAAAATGGCTCCGGTTTTACAGCAAAAGCGGTATCTATGCTCTACCGGGCAGTAACCTCGATGAGAAGTCTGCCATGACTATCAAACCTTCGAAAAATCACGTGCCGGGAGTTTTTTCGTTAACTGAGTCAAAGATGATGTGCGGAGGTAAATTATCTCAGGAAGTTGCTTCAACATCCCTCCAAAAATTATATCAACGCAGGTCTATTCACTGATTAGCCTCAAATAATTTTGAAATTACAATGCCTGGAATTACCAACTCTTTCACTATATATTCCTATAACAACAGTTAACGTAAGGATACGTTATGCAGGCTTCAGACTATTTAAAAATGAAGTTCCAGAGTGACAGGCAGTTAGCTGTTTATAGTCAGCAAGGTGTAACCTCAACGTGGAAAGCCATGCAGGGGATCGGAACAGATATATATTCTGGCGTGGAGTGTGCGAGCTGGTATTCATCATGTCTTATTCCCTTATATCATGACGTATGCAAACAGCAACTATCCTAAGAAAAAAGAATGCTGCTTTTCATTCGTTCTATTTATCGATATAAAGATGTTATCGCCCATATGTTTTACCTGTATTTCCAAACAGTCACAGATGACACAAAAAATGGAAACACCCAAAAAAAGGTGCGATCAACTAATTCAATGATAGCCAAAGTCATAACCACCATACCAATAAGCAAAGTCACTCGCCTAGGGCTTGCCACTGCGTTATCGGAATCACTGTCAATGGCAAATCTGGTATCAAAGACGGTTATAGAAAAACTTGCAGCAAGAATTCCTAATGTAATTTGGTTATTTCAGTTATTTGGCACCGATCAGCAATGTGCTCTTGCCGCTCGCAGATTAAAAACATTAGACCCCAAATATTACGCCATCCTTTATAAAAATGAATTAGAAATGGTTTATTATTTCATCGAACCTGTAATGACTAATATAATAAAAAATGTTCAAATGAATCTAGGTCGAGAATTTGATGAAATCTACAACATTATAAAGAGGGAATACTATGTTTAAAAGATTCCTATCTCTTATATTAAACGAAGGGATTATATTTATCTGTCTTATACTATTTGGTTTTTTATCTTGAATTTTTTCCTGAATACTGGTTTCCATTAACAATAATTTCAATTATAGCACTTATTATTATACCCCCTAAATTCACTGCAAGATTTGACAAATACAAAAAATAACCTCAATTAAAAAAGGAAGTTTTATGTCTAACCCCGTTTATTTATGGTTAACCGATGAAAACGGCTCTCCGATGGTTGGGTCATCGCTCATTTTGGGCCGCGAGGGAGCAATTGAGCTGAACTCATTCACTCATAACATTAATGTACCAGTAGATGGTAATACGGGAAGACTAACGGGTACGCGCATACACACGCCTGTCATGTTTCAGAAGGAGTTTGACCGTATCACCCCTCTTTTATTCAGAGCGTTAAGCACGGGTAAAACGCTGCAAACGGCAACGTTTAAAATGTATCAAATTAATGAGGCAGGATAAGAACAGGAATATTTCAATATTATTCTTGAAGGTGTAAAACTAACCTCAATTACGCCCAATATCTATCCGGGATCAAATACTGGCACCTATCTTGAAACCATTCTGCTGCAATACGAGAAAATCACATGGAAACAACACTGTGATGAAAATATCATATTCAACGACTCATGGAATGAACGGGCTACATCCTGGGGTAAAGATTAAAAATAACGTCCGTACACGCTAAGTATGGGATAGCTACTTGATTGCGTTTTGTCTATGTAAACCCATTCAGAAAACCACCGGCGAAGGCCGGCGGTTTGATGCCTGAACGCTTAGGAGAAAAGTTTTCCCTTGAGCAGGTCCAGCCCTTTTGCCATCAAATCATTGCCGCTATCGGCTTTCACTTCGCCTTCCGGTGAAAGTTTGTCAACGATTTGCGGGAGATATTCAGCCAGTAAAGAAGAGGCTTTACCCACGTCAATACCGAGTTTACCCGCCAGTTCGCTTATCGCCGGGGAACCCAGCACGGATTCAATTTGCTCACCGCTAATGCTCTGGTTGGTCATTGAGCTACTAATCCATGATTCAACTACGCCGGCCAGCCCGCCCTGACGAAACTTATCAAGAATGGCCTGAACACCGCCCTGCTGATTCACCCACTGTAAAATGGACTGGAATTTACCCAGATCGCCACCCTGACCACCCAGCATGCTGTTACCAACGGTGCAAAACTGATCCACCCCAGCGGTTGAAAACTGATCC